>NC_011529.1:1539672-1847607 GCF_000018365.1 Thermococcus onnurineus NA1
ACAGTTTACAGGCTCGACAACAGTGAGGCGATGAAGGCATTTTTCCTTGGGGATAGTGTAATTCATAACCTCTCAAACATCCAGAGGACGACCCTCAACTATTACACTGGCTTTTGGATAATGCCCTATGAAACGGTTGTTGTGAACTTCAGGATAACCTCCCACTACTCCTACATCGTCCCAACTGTGAATTATCAAACTGTCTGTGGTGATCAGGCTAAGATAACTTCTGTTGAGTACAATGGAAGTCAGGTTAGTGGCGTTATAGGGGATCTTGATGATATCTCAGTAATAAGCTGTGGTGTTATATACCCACAGCTCATAAACACTCCCAAGGTCGTATATCTGAAAAGTATGTTTCCAATAGTTGATGGTCACATTAAAATCCTTAAGTACGACGGAACGGTCACCTTCCGCCTCACTAACGTTCCCAACGAAGGCGGACTTTTCAACACGTTCTTCGCAGCATCGATACCTGTCATCTTCGATGGTGCCAAGACCTACGACTTCGTACCTAACTATACCATGACCTACAAAGAGTACATGGAGGACTTTGTCTGGAGATACAAAGGTCTCACCTCACCGCAGAAGACTCCTCAGCCGCAACCGGCTCCGTCCCTCCCGGGAATGTTCCAGCTCTCGAACACGCTGATAAGTGGTATCTCAGTAGGAACACCTGAAATCACTCCCCCCCAGCAGGCGGGATTCGACTTCCCGGTCTGGATAATCTTCATGGGGAGAAGTGTGGATATAACCTATCACGTTAGCTGGACGAAAGAGGGGCGGTGAGAGTTGGTGTTGGATGGGAAGAAAAAGAAGAAGGAAGGCCTCTCATGGATAGATGAGATACTTAACGGAGAGGATGATCTCCTTGAGAGCATGCTTAGGGATGAAAAGAAAAAAGAAAAAGAGGAGTCGCTTCCTTTTGTGGATAGGAAAGGTGGAATTGATCTAGATGAAATCCTTAGTAAGCCTTCTTCCGAGGATACCCTGAATAGCAGACCAACTGGCGCTGATATCCTCGGGGAGATACTCACCAAGGATACCCTGGAGAAAAAACCCACACCTGTTGAAAAGCCAAAACCCAAGCCTCCTTCAACACTTCAGGACATACTTGGCTCATCCGCCAGTAAAGAGGAGACAACCTATGCCGGAAGGGCTGAGGTCCTCGATGCCTATGGCAACGTCCGTATTCTCAAGGTTAAGGGAGAGCCAGTTCCAATATATGAGATTCGTCTTCCCAAACTCACCCGCGATGAGGAGGAGCTTTTTAGGAGGATCAAGGAGAGGGCAATAACAGAGCTTCAGATCGATCCTACGGCATTTCCAGACCCCGAAGAGCGCCGGCGGGTGTTCATGAACGCCATCAGAAAGATGATAAAGGAGGATGCACCACACTTCTCGGAGGGTAGGATCGAGATACTCACTGAGATGATCGTCCAGTCAATGATAGGCTACGGTAAACTCGACCCGCTTGTCCGCGACGACAACCTTGAGGAGATTATGGTAATCGGAACCAAAAGACCCGTTTATGTCTGGCATCGGCGCTTTAATATGTGTAAGACTAACATAATTTTCCCCGAAGACAGGGAGATACTCAACATAATCGAGCGCATAGCTAGAGAGGTCGGCAGGAGGATAGACCAGCAAAGTCCTCTTCTCGATGCCCGTTTGCCTGATGGAAGCCGTGTGAACGCTACCATACCTCCGATAAGTCTTGATGGACCCACCATAACCATCCGTAAGTTTAAGAAAGATCCGCTCACGATTATAGACCTCATCAAGTACGGAACTATGAGCACTGACATAGCATCTCTGCTGTGGATATTCGTTGATGGTCTTGGAGTCAAGCCTGCCAACGTACTCGTCGCCGGTGGAACTGGCTCGGGTAAGACCACTACCCTGAACGCCATTGGAATGTTCATCCCCCCGAGCGAGCGTGTCATCACTATTGAGGATACTGCGGAACTCCAGCTTCCAGTTGAACACTGGGTGCGTCTTGAAACGAGGCCCCCTAACCTTGAAGGTAAGGGAGAAATAACCATGGATGATCTCGTTAAGAACACCCTGCGTATGCGTCCTGATAGAATCATCGTTGGTGAGGTCCGTGGCCCAGAGGCAAGAACAATGTTCACTGCAATGAACACGGGTCACGATGGCTGTATGGGCACAATCCATGCTAACTCTGCTAGGGAAACTATAGTCCGTCTCGAGAGTCCACCGATGAACGTCCCTAAGATAATGATTCCGGCCCTCGACATTATCATAATGCAGGTCAGGTTCCACAGCAGGAAGAAGGGAACCATCAGAAGGATAACAGAGATAGCAGAGATTTCGGGTGTAGAAGGGGAAAATATTCAGCTGAACAAGTTGTACAAGTATGATCCTGCCAAGGATGAGCTCGTTCCTACGGGTGTTCCGAGCAAGACCCTCAACGCACTCGCCCACCACACTGGAATGAGCATGGCAGAGCTGGAGTTGGAAAAAGAAAAGAGGAAAATAATCCTTGACTGGATGGTTGAACAGGGCATCAGGGGCATTGAGAAGGTTGGATACTACATAAGGCAGTTCTATGTTGATGAAGAGGCGTTATTCAAGAAGATTGAGGCTGAGAGCGACGTTGAAACCAGCAGGCAGATTAGGAATCTGATTTAAGGGTGATAATCGTGGACATCGTTAAAGCGTTCTCAGACTTTTTGGAGCGACTAGGTGGAAAGACCATTGAAGTAACTGAAAAGCCTATTAGAAGAATCCCAAAAGGTAAAAGCGTTCAGGAAAGGTTGAGGGCCCTTAAGGAGCTTCAAAAAGAGATTGAAAAGGAAAGGACAGAGGCAGTAGACAAGGAAAAAGAAATAGAAGAAATTCTCGAATGGAGAAAACAGGAGATCCAAAAACCATTCTCGGAGAGGCTCGCAGAAACAATGCTCCGCTATTTTAGAGGCCCAATAGAGTCGCTCACAGGCTTCTTTAAAGGCCTTGATCAGGATCTATACAGGGCCAGCATTTTGATGCCCAAGGATAAGTACGTTGCCCTCATGCTTAGTGTTGCAATATTCTCGGGTATTTTTGGGTTCCTCTTCTCATACCTCATTTACATGCCGATAGATACATCCATTTTAATTGGCATTCTTGGTTTCATTGGTGGCTTCATATACATGAGGCAGTATCCTAAAATGATGTGGAAACGCAGGGTCGTCGAGGTTGAGAGAGCGATGCCGTATGCGCTTAGACACATGGCATCACTCCTTAGTGCGGGAGTTGGTATATCCGAGGCAATACTATCAGTTGCACGTGCCGATTACGGTGTCATCTCTGAGGAGTTTGAGCTCATACTCAGAGACATGAGAACAGGTTCCTCCTTTGAAGAGGCTTTAACGAAGTTCGACGAGAAGATGAGTTCAGAAAATGTGAGCAGGGTTGTTAAACAGATCCTTAGAGCTGTGAAGTTTGGTGGAAACCTATCGGAAGTCCTCTACAAGATGGCAGAAGATTTCGCCTTTGAGTACAGGATGAAGCTGATAGAGTATGTTCAGAGGGTCAACGGTATAGCCTTCATTTACATGTTCATAACCATAGTCATGCCAACGATGTTCGTCGTCGGAATCCTAGCGGGGTCAGTAATGGCACAGTCGCTCATAATGCCGCCTGAGACCCTTGCAGTGATTTTGCTGTTTGCATTTCCGGCACTGTCGTTCATCATAGTCAATATGATTAAGAAGGGAGAGCCGAGGTGAAAAAGATGCCCCGAAGACTGTCATCACTTTCAACACGACTTATTGAACGGCTTATTCCAAAGATGTGGTTAAAGCGCTATGAAGTTTTCATATACTCCGCTGGAATAAACTTTCTGGCTGTCGAGTATCTCGTTGTGTCTTTCCTTGTAGGGATAATTGGAGCCCTCGTGGTTGATTTGTTCCTTACTAAACTCTATGCACTCGCCGCGTTCTTGGCGCTGTTTCTTGGCATGGCCTTTGGCTATCCCTACTGGAAAATAACCAAGCGTATTGAGGAAATGGAGAAGATGCTTCCGGATGCATTTTTCTATCTGGCAAGCTCCCTCAGGGCGGGTATATCCTTCTCTGAGGCACTTGAAGAGCTCACTACGGCCAAGTTTGGTGCACTAACAGAGGAGTTCAAGAAAACTGTTGCCGAGATAAAGAAGGGCCGTTCAACTGTCGAAGCCCTCAGAGCGTTTGCCATAAGGAACAGGAAGTCTACTGTTATCTACAGATCCATGATG
Organism: Thermococcus onnurineus NA1; assembly: GCF_000018365.1. Lineage (NCBI taxonomy): Archaea > Methanobacteriati > Methanobacteriota > Thermococci > Thermococcales > Thermococcaceae > Thermococcus > Thermococcus onnurineus. The sequence goes on from NC_011529.1 coordinate 1,543,913, forward strand.
ATTATCATTGAGGCCATTGAAAGGGGTGCCCCTATGAGTGATATCCTTGTCTTCGTTGGAAACGACGTCAGAGAAATACTCAGAATCAAAAAGGAGCGCAAGGCCTCAACAGGGATGCAGGTGATGTTTTTCATAGTCACGAGTGGATTCATAGGCCCCCTAATCCTTGGCATAGTCTCTCAGGTCATGGGAGCCATGAGCACTGGAGAAATTACATTCCCAATAGACACTATAAAAACAATACTTCTTGGCTTTGTCGTTCTACAGGCGATAGTCTCTGGCCTTGGAATTGGCGTTATAAGAGAAGGAAAGTTCTCAGCAGGCCTTAAATACAGCCTGCTGCTTGTGGTAATGGGCGTTGTAATATTCCAAGGAGCATCAAACTTCCAGATCGGAGGCCTCTGATTCTTTAACCTTTTGTATGTCCACTATCTCGACCTCAAAGACAAGGGTCTTGCCCGCGAGCGGGTGGTTGAAGTCGAGGGTAACGTTATCCGATCCAACCTTTGCTATCTTGGCTATTCCTGAATCGGTCATTACGTACATACCCTCGATGGGCTCTATGCCAACGCTTGAGAAGTCGGCTATGGGTACCTCAATGATTAGTTCCGGGTTTGGCATGCCGTAGCCTTTTTCGGGTGGTATGGTGATGGTCTTCTTCTCACCAATCCCCATTCCGATAAGTGCCTCGTCAAGACCGGGTATTATCTCACCAACGCCAACGTTAACTCCGAGGGGCCCGTATTCCCTCTCCTCCACGTATATCTCGTTCTCCTTTGCGATATCCTCGTAACTCGTGTCAAAAATTTCTCCATCCTCAAATCTTCCGATGTAGTTGAACACCACAAAATCTCCAACTTCTACTTTCATTTCCTTCAACTCCAAAAGTGTTTCAGTAGGAGTGGACGCACGCCCTTATAACGATTTCTATTAACGAAGCGAGGTAATATATAGAAGAATAACAAGCTAATTCTAAGGTTGAGGTATACGAAATGGGATGTCTTTCAGATAGACTCCGGGAGGAGTATAAGGACCTCCAGATCAAGGAGGTTTACGCCACAAAGCTCGGAGACACAGACATTGAGATCCTTGAGGTCTCGAAGGATGGGCAGAAGTTTATAGCCATGTTTCAGAGCCGGCTCCTCAAAGATGGTATCTTCCAGTGGTCTCTCATAATAACAAGCGCAAACAATACGAGAACCATCAAAGGTCTGGATCCAATGGACGGCATAAAACTTGCCCTTAAGTCGAGCATAGACGCCATGATAGCTGGGATGAAAGAGTGAATCCCTACCAACGTCTAAAAATTTAGACAAAGGTGGGGACTACTCTTCCGGAAGAATGTAGTAGACGTAGTGCGGTCTATTGGTTATTTCGTCAATGAAGACAACCGTTCCTGTCTTGGGAGGCTTGAGATAGTGGACTTCGCCCTTCTTTGTCGTTACCGCTGCGAAGGCGTCACCGGTTCTGACGCGATTGCCCACGTTGGCTATGAGGGTTTTAGTGTAGCCCTCGACCGGGAGAAGGAGAAGCTCGTCGCCTTTCCTTAGGTATATTCTTGTCCTCCCGTCTGGGAGCACAAGGACGGCATCCACCTCCATCCTGCCCTTGAGTCTGTCCACGTGAAGGTAGAACCTGTCGTAGACTTCTTTGGCGAGGAACTTGGCCTTCTCGACGTCGATGAACTCTGGAACACTCTCACCTTTCCTCAGCCATACCTCAACGTTGTTCATTATGATGAGACAGTCCCTCGAAGCCTTGTTGTTTTCGATACACCCCTCTTTGGGGACTTCAACGTAAAGCTTTGGCATCTTCTCCATACATATCACCTGACCTTTACCTGGGGGTAAAAGTTTTTAAACCTGCCCTCCATACTACACCCGATAAAAATGTCCACTAGGGTAAAATTTCTAACCCTCTTTGGACTGCTATTTTCATTGATGACACTTCTGTTGAGCTACGATACTAAAACCGGAGAGCTGAAAAAAAGCCCCGCCCCGTTCACAGGCTTTCTGGTAATTGCCGCCGCTATAGTTTCGGCGGTAATTCTCTTCCTTCTCTTTCTCAGCTGGCGCGATTCAACTTCCAGGAGAGAGTTTGAGGTCGACAAGCTCCGGTACGTGATTTCCTGGATCGTGATGGGGATTGGGGCCCTGGGGTACGTATACTTCGGTAGAAACCAAAAAACGCTGCCCTTGTTTCCTAACATATCCTTCAACGAGACCCTCAACAACACCTCCATCGGTGAGACAGTAACCCCACCGTCTCCCCTTTACTACAACAACACCTTCGCAAACACAACCCCAACGGTTTCTCCTCAGACTAACTATCTGCTCTACGCCTTCGTCGCGATCTTCATAGTGGGAGCGGTTTACTTTGCCGTTGTCTACTACCGTGAGGCCCTCAGGAAGAGGAAAAGGAAGAAGATGTGCGAGAGGGCAGAGCTGTTCGATAAAAAGCTCGATGAGCTCGGCCTCGACATGTTCAGCGACCCGAAGGAGGCTGTTGTTGGTATATACAAGAACGCCGTCCTCTGGCTCGAAGTCTTGGGAATACCGTATAGGAAGAGTTGGACCCACTGGGAGCACGCGAGGAACGTGAACGTGTCCCTATTCAAAGAGCCGTTCGTTGGTTTAACGAAGCTCTTTGAAAAGGCAAAGTATGCCCCCGAGAAGGTTACATGGGACGATGCGGAGAAAGCCCTCGAGCTTTACAGAAAGATGCGGGGTGCGTTGAATGGGGCTACATAAAGCCGTGGTCATCGTCGGTGCCGTTCTGTTGCTTATAGCTACAATTGCGGGTTCGTACATGGTCAGATGGTTAGCGGTTCTCTTCCTTGGGATCTTTCTGGCGTTCTTTCTCTTTGGCATAGAGATACGAGTGGCGAGACCCAGGCTGAGACGTTCGATGCAGGTGAAAAGAAAGACAGACGTCGACAGAACCATCGCCCTCATAGACAAGGCCAAAACTGGTAAAGTCGCCCGCTCTCTTGTGGAGGAGAAGATAATAGACATCTACGCGACCCTTTCCGACGATTACAACTCAACCTACCGCTCACTCCTCTCCAAGCCGAACGAGGCATTGAAGGCTCTTCGCTCGGAGCGGGACTTTCTTGACAACCTTGAAAAGGCACTCAAGATTGTGGAGGCTGATCTAAATGAAGGTAGAAGAGGTAAGCCTGAAGGGTAATCTGGTCTTGGAAGAGGTCAAGAGGGCCATAGTAGGAAAGGACGAGGTGCTCAAGTTAATCCTGACAACGATACTCGCTGATGGCCACGTACTGCTCGAGGATCTTCCGGGTCTCGCAAAGACCCTGATGGCGAAGAGCTTCGCCAAGGCTTTGGGTCTTGATTTCAAGCGCGTTCAGTTCACTCCAGATCTACTTCCGAGTGACATTCTTGGCGTGAGCGTCTTCGACCAGAAAACGCTTGAGTTCGAGTTCAAGAAGGGGCCAGTATTCACCAACATCCTTCTCGCTGACGAGATAAACCGTGCCCCACCGAAGACCCAGAGTGCGCTCCTTGAGGCAATGCAGGAGAGACAGGTTACAGTGGAGGGTAAGACCTACGAGCTGTCCAAGCCCTTCATAGTTATAGCCACCCAGAACCCAATAGAGCAGGAGGGAACCTATCCCCTGCCAGAGGCCCAGCTCGACAGGTTTCTGGTTAGGCTCCGCGTCGGTTACCCGAGCAAGGACGAGGAGATCGAGATACTCCGCAGGAGAATGGCCAGAAAGAAGGAGGAAGTAGACATAAACTCCATCCTTACTCCTGAGGAAGTCGTGGAGATGCAGAGGGCAATCGAGGATGTCTACGTCAGCGACGCCATCCTTGAGTACATAACGGATATCGTCATCGCCACCCGGGAGGACAGAAGGGAGATAGAGGTCGGTGCCTCTCCGAGGGGAAGTCTCGCCCTCCTCAAGCTCTCCCGCGCCTATGCCGCACTCGAGGGCAGGGACTACGTGATTCCCGACGATGTTAAAGCGATAGCCGTTCCTGCCCTGAGCCACAGGCTCATCCTCAAGCGCGAGCTCTGGTACACCAAGGTCAGCCAGGAGAGCATCATGGAGAAGCTCCTTGAGCGCGTTCCCGTTCCCAAGTTCGAGTGAGGTGGAAGAGTGGCCGAGAGCGGTGAGGTCATACTCCGGACCCCGACGAACGTTAAGGGAAGGGAAAAGCCTGCAGGACTAGCTGGGAGAATGATGCCCACCGAGAAAGCCGAGGAGATACTGATAGCCCTGTGGCTCATTGTCCTCTTTGCCTTTCTCTTGCTCCGCTGGGAGATGGTTTACCTTACTCTTCCAATCCTCTGGCTGCTCTTCATAGCCGTTTTCTTCTTCAAGCCCAGCCTGAACGTTGAGATAGAGCGTATTATTCCCCACAATCGTTTTCTGGAGGGCACCGAAGTCGAAATCCAGCTCAGGATAAAGTCCCGCGAGAGGATTCCGAGCCTTAAGCTTGTGGAGAACATACCAGAAGGGCTTGAGCTTGTAGAGGGTAGCAAGGAGTATGTGATTTCCCTAAAGAAGGGTGAGGAGAGAATCCTGAGATATAGAGTTAGGGTAAAGAGGGGTATCCACGAGTTCAACTGGGTCGGTCTCAGCTACCGTGATCCCTTCGGCTTTTTCAAGGTTGATAAGAAGATTGAACTCTACACTGAAATCGTTGGCGTCCCCATCATAGAGGACGTCCCCACCCCATACTCCACGAGGGGAACGAAGATAACCGTCGGTCCACTGCCATCGCCAAGGGTCGGCGAAGGTGTCGAGTTCCACGCTATAAGGGAGTACCAGCCCGGTGACCCGCTCAAGATAATCAACTGGAAGGCCACCGCAAGGACTGGAAGGATAATGGCCAACGAGTACGAGAGCGAGAGGAAGGTGGACGTCGTCTTCATCGTCGATTCCTCCTACACGGGAGAGCTCGTCTTTGACTATCTCGTCCGTGCTGCTGCCTCGCTCATGCTCGACGCCCTTAACAACGGCACGAGCTTCGGTTTGCTCTTAGCTGAAGAAGTCCCCCTCTGGGTCCGGATAGACTACGGAAAGAGGCACTTCTTCAAGTGTGTTGATTTTCTCAGCACTGCAAAGCCGGACAAGAACAACCTGATTGCCTACCAGGTTGAGCATCTCATAAAGTCCCGCTTTCCGGCGAGGGCTCAGCTGCTATACTTCTCGCCCCTCCTGGCAGAAGAGAGCAGGGAGGCGCTTAAAACCATGGCGAGGTACGGCTACAACGTCGTTGTCATAAGTCCCAACCCATACACGGCCCTCGAGCCGAAGAGCAGGGAAGAGGAGCTCGCATTAAAGCTTCTCAGCCTTCAGAGAAAGGCCATGCTGAGGAAGATGGCAGCCTATGGAATAATAATCGATTGGGACGTCAGGAAGCCCCTCAAGTCTGCGATAGCAGAGGTGATAAGCCTATGAAGATAAAGAGGCGGCTCTTTTCAGTGATTCCATTGGCTCTCCTCTTTGCGCTGCTGGCGAGGATTGACGGCAGGATCCTCTTCCTGATCCCCCTTGGCCTTATGGGAATCCAGTGGTACTTCATCGGCTCCCTCTTTCTCGTGACCGTTGGGGTATTCCTGATATACACACGCACCGGCGGACTTTACGGCCTCGCGATAATAGCCCTAACCCTTCTGGCCATCGAGATGGGCTACCTCGACAGGGAGAGGGCTCCAAAGGAGCATTACTTCGTCGTCTTAGCTGCGGTGGTGCTGGCTTTTCCAACTTATCTCCTCATGGAGAGCATCTCCCCTGCCCTTCCGAGGCTCGAGGTTACTGCCTTGGCCGCTTTCCTGCTCATAGCACTGTACGTCTTCGCGAAGGCCGTTGCTGAGAGCTAAACCTCTATGCTCCAGCTCCCCATCTTTTTGAGGATCTCGCGGGCTCTCTCGAGACCCGTTCTAACGCACTCCTCGAGCGGTGCTCCCTTAGAGTATCCCGCCAGGAAGCCACCCGCGAATGCATCTCCAGCCCCGGTCGGATCCACTATCTCCTCGGGACTTATTGGGAGTGCCGGGAACTCTTTGAAGGTTCCATCGTAGATTAAAACTCCCCTCTCGCTCCTTGTGATGACCACCAGCTTCGCGCCCCAGTCGTGGAGAATCTTTGCGGCTTCCTCCGCGGTCTCGGCTTTCGTTATCGTTAACGCCTCCCTCTCGTTGGGGAAGATAACCTCAACGCGCGAGACTATCTCCTTCATAAGTTTGGTTTTCCTCTTGTAGTCCTCCATGTAGGTCGGGTTGAAGTCAATGCTTATCCTTTTCCCTTCGAGCCTTTTGATGGCTTTCAGTTGTTCCCCTGGGGGAATGGGAGCTATGTGGAAGAGTTTGGCTTTGAGATATTCTTCGGGAATGGGTGTCTCCCCCATGGCCTGGGCAACTCCCATGTCAACGGGTGCATCCACGCTTCCGTCCTCATGGTATATCATGTAGATATGTATCGTCCTTCCCGGGAGAACCTGAACGCCTCTAACGTCAAGGATCGATGAGAGTTTCTCCAGCCACTCTCCCGGGAAATCCTCGCCCACCTTGGTAACGAGGCCCACCTTGGCCCCTGCTAGAGCCGCAGAAGTCGCCACTGCCGTTGCAGCTCCTCCCGGAAGGAGTATCTCTTCCTTGCCCGGAAACCTGAGATGATCTATTGAGACATGACCGAGCACGACGAGGTCCATCCTCATCACCGTCTTTTATTTTGGCCATCATTATGAACCGGTCTTTAAGCGATTTCCGGTTGAGTAATCGATTTCTACCCCTCCGTTCAGATGTTCATCGAAAAGATTAAAAGAGCCTAATTCCAATGCTGAATCAAAGAGAGTGGGGTGGTTGCTATGGAGGAAGTTTTCCAGAACGAAACCATCAAGCAGATTCTCGCCAAGTATAGGCGCATCTGGGCCATTAGCCACGCCCGGAGCGTCCTTGGCTGGGACATGGAGGTTAACATGCCTAGAGAGGGCATATTCGAGCGCTCCGTTGCCCAGGGTGAGCTGAGCGTTCTCAGCCAGGAGTTCCTCCTCAAGCCCGAGTTCGTCGAGCTCGTCGAGAAGGCGAAGGGAATCGAAGACCTCAACGAGTACGAGCGCGGCGTCGTTCGCGTCCTCGACCGCTCAATCAGGATAAGCAAGTCCTTCCCACCTGAGTTCCTCAGGGAGATGAGCGAGGTAACGAGCCAGGCAACGAAAGCATGGGAAGAGGCTAAAAGAACCAACGACTACTCCAAGTTCGAGCCTTGGCTCGACAGAATCATAGACCTCGCCAAGAGGGCCGCTGACTACCTCGGCTACGAGGACGAGCCTTACGATGCCCTGCTCGATCTCTTTGAGGAGGGGACAACCACAAGAGACGTCGAAAGAATGTTCAAAAAGCTGGAGAAGGAGCTCAAACCGCTCCTCGAAAAGATAATGGACGAGGGAAAGGTTCCGCAGAGCCACCCGCTCGAAAAGGAGAAGTACAAGAGGGAGCAGATGGAGCGCGTTAACCTCTGGATTTTGGAGAAGTTCGGCTTTCCGCTCGGCGTCCGCTCGAGGCTTGACGTCTCGGCCCATCCGTTCACCACGGAGTTTGGCATAAGGGACGTCAGGATAACGACCAGATACGAGGGCTACGACTTTAGGAGGACCATACTGAGCACTGTCCACGAGTTCGGTCATGCCCTCTACGAGCTCCAGCAGGATGAGCGCTTCATGTTCAGTCCGATCGCTGGAGGTGTCTCCCTTGGAATCCATGAGAGCCAGAGCAGGTTCTGGGAGAACGTAATCGGAAGGAGCAGGGAGTTCGCCGAGCTGATTCACCCAGTGCTCAAGGAAAACCTGCCGTTCATGGCCAACTACACGCCCGAGGATGTTTACCTCTACTTCAACATGGTCAGGCCGGACTTCATCAGGACAGAGTCTGATGTTGTAACCTACAACTTCCACATACTCCTTCGCTTCAAGCTCGAGAGGATGATGCTCAACGAGGGCGTCAAGGCGAAAGATCTCCCTGAGCTCTGGAACGAGGAGATGGAGAGGCTCCTCGGCATAAGGCCCAAGACCTACGCCGAGGGAATACTCCAGGACATCCACTGGGCCCACGGGACGGTCGGCTACTTCCCGACCTACAGCATCGGAACGCTCCTTTCAGCGCAGATATACTACCACATGAAGAGGGACATTCCGGACTTCGAGGAGAAGGTTGCCAGAGCCGAGTTCGAGCCCATCAAGGCCTGGCTGAGGGAAAAGATACACCGCTGGGGCAGCATCTACCCACCGAAGGATCTCTTAAAGAAGGCCATCGGAGAGGAGCTGAACCCGGAGTACTTCGTCCGCTGGGTGAAGGAGAGGTACCTCTGAGGTTTCTCCTTTCTTTTCCTGTTTGTGAAGTTCTAAAAGAAATTTTGGATTGATGTGCTCCTCATGGGTTATGGATTCTCTTCCCCAACCCACCCAACAGGCTCTACCTCTATCGCCGCAACACCGTACTTCTTCTCCTTATCCTCGCTGTAGAACTTTCTGTAAACCTTCACACCTTCCTCGATGCTCTTTACCCCTGGTAAGACGTTCTCAAGACCCTCCTTCCCCAGCATCTCTCTGAAGGAGGAGTAAACCCTGATGTCCTTCACGACCACCATGAGCTTGTTCTCGAAGATTATCGTATCGCCCGGCTTTATCCCCTGCCTCTTCTCGTCGTAGAGCCTTCCCTCGACCTTCTTCCTGCCCTCGGCTATCGCCTTGAGGTACTCCTCCTGAAGACCCATTCTCCACGTTACCATACTCCCACCTCACACGAGGTACCTGACGATGCTCGGGCTTATCCTCAGGAGCTTCGCAAGGAGCTTTGGCCTTCTAAGTATGGCTTTGGTGGTCTTAACATGGTCATCGAAGTCAGCTTGACTCTCTATTACCTCCCTTGCTTCCTCACTTCCGAGAACCTCAAAAATCTTTTCGATGTCGTCCTGACTCAGGCCCCTGAAGACTTTCCTGAAGCGAAGCCCAAAGGATATCTGTCTCTTTATGTTCTTGCACAGCTTTTCATATTCCTCGGGCCTGCCTTCGAGAAGGGCGCTTCTAAGGGCGTGGGCGCAGATCATCCCGAAGACTATTCCTCCCGCCGTCGTGGGCTTTATCTGAAGTGCCGCATCGCCTATAAGCGCCACATTCCCCCTTATCCAGGGCTTTCTCACGCCAAAACCGACGCTTCCTGCCTTGAACTCGACCACAGCGTTCGGCTTGAGCATCCGGATCTTGAGGAACTTGTAGAGTGCTTCAAGGCCTCCGAAGGTTCCGACTCTGGCCAGACTCTCGTTTACCGGCGCCACCCAGAAGAAAAACTCCTCGTTGATGTCCTTGTTCACCCATACCTCTACGAAGTCAGGCTTGAACTCACCAACGACCTCGACCTCGTAGCCGCTCAGGAACTCCGCCTTTGTCTGAGCTCTAATGGCTTTTGCCACGGTGCTGCTCACGCCGTCGGCACCAACGTAGAAGCCAGCTTCGATCTCAAACCTCTCGCCAAACCTCTGAAGAACTGCCCTTCCGTTCTTGAAGCCTAAGAAAGTTGTGCTCATGTAATAGTCGGCTCCCCTCCTAACGGCTCTCTCGGCGAGGCTCTTCTCAAGGATTTTCCTGTCGACAAGGTAAGCCTGCGGTGATTTTCTCTCTATCTCGAAGCTCTGTATTCTGGAGTAGAAGACTGCTCCCCTGAGCTTGTTGAGGATGGCCTCCTCCGGGAGACCGAGCCTCTCGAAGTTCTCTGCCCCTATTATCCCGGTGCAGGCCTTTCCCCCGAAGGAGCCCTTCTTCTCCACCACCGCTACTTTGAAGTCCCTCGCGAGCAGGTTAGCGAGATAATTGCCAACGGGTCCGCCACCGATTATAAGAACGTCGTACCTCATTCTCATCCCTCAAGCTGAGTGTGTTTTTAAACCTAAAAACCTAACCTTTTCGGTGGTCATCATGAAGGTGCTGATTACTGGTTTCGAGCCCTTTGGTGGGGAGGAAATAAATCCCTCGTGGGAGGCAGTCAGGAGGCTGCCGGACGAGATCGCCGGTGCAGAGCTGATAAAGCGCCAGCTTCCAGTTACTTTCAGGGGCGTTAGGGAGCTCCTGCCGAGGCTCATAGTGGAGACAAAGCCGGATCTGGTCATTCTGACCGGGCAGGCCGGCGGGAGACCGAACATCACAGTAGAGCGAGTTGCAATAAACGTCATGGACTCGACGATGCCCGACAATGAGGGATACACACCGGAAGACGAGCCGATTTTTGAGGGGGCACCGGATGCATACTTTGCCACACTTCCAATAAAGGCCATCGTGAAGGCTTTGAGGGAAGCAAAGATACCCGCGGCCGTTTCAAACACCGCCGGAACCTACGTCTGCAACACGGCTATGTACACTGTCCTCCATACGATAGCCGTCGCAGGAATGGAAACCAAAGCCGGCTTCATCCACGTGCCTTTCATCCATGAGCAGGCCCTCGATAAGCCGAGGCCTTCAATGGCCTTAGAAACGGTAGTGAAGGCCTATGAGGTTATCATTAAAACCTCGCTGAAAGCCTGATAACCTTTTTAAGACACCCCTCTAACTTTTTACAAAACCCTTTGAGGGTGGTGCCTATTCTAATCCTCGGAATTGACATAATAAGCGAGCATCCAAAGAGGTTTGCCGTCGTGAGCTGGTTCAACGGTAGAGTAGAGAGGAAGGGTGAGTTCACTCTGTACCGCTTAATCCGCTTCATCCAGAGCAAGAGACCGGATATGGTTGCCATGGACAGCGTTACCGAGCTGGGTGACGACCTGAGAAAGTTCCTCCGGGCACTACCCAGCGGAACGAAGCTTGTCCAGGTGACGGGGAGACCTGGGGAACAGCGCTCCCTCTGGGGCCTCGCGAGGGAGCATGGGATAAGGATAACCGACAAGTTCGACCCCTACGAAGAAGCTAAAGTCTGCGCTCTCCTAGCTTCGAAAGGAATAGGTTATGAGGTTTTGGCTTTTGAGGACGAGGTTATAATCAAGGTGACGCGGGGGAGGAGCCATGGGAAAGGCGGCTGGAGCCAGGACCGCTATAGAAAGCGTGTCCACAACCTGGTTAGAGACAAGGTTAGGGAGATAGAGGACAGGCTGAGGAGGGCCGACGTTCCCTTTGATTTAGAAGTTGAAGAGAAGGACTACGGTCTGGCGAAGGGCGAGTTTAAGGTCTACGCGAGCAGGGAAGAGCTGGCTGGCCTAATAAGACCCATGCGCGGCGGCGACGTCGAGGTTAGAATTTACCCTGTCGAGAGGGCCGAGCTGGGTTTTGCTCCTCTGAAGAGTGAGAGGGCCATAGAGGAGCGCAGAAGCATAATAGTCGGCATAGATCCGGGAATAACCGTTGGAATAGCGGCTATCGATTTAAGCGGAAACATAGTAGCTCTCCACAGCGAGAGGAACATGCCTGTCGGCGAGGTCTTCCGCTTCATAAGCGACGTCGGTCATCCGGTAATAGTGGCAACCGATGTTAATCCTGCCCCTGGTTTCGTCGAGAAGATAGCCCGCTCATTTAAGGCCCAGCTCTTCGTCCCGAGGGAGAGCCTCCGCGTGGAGGAGAAAAACGAGCTTTTGAGAAACCTCGGTGTAAGCGTTGAAGACGACCACCAGCGCGACGCCTTGGCTGCAGCCTATAAGGCCTACCTTCGCCTGAAGCCCAAGCTGGAGCATGTAGAGGCGAAGCTGAGGGAAGCCGGGCTGATCAAAAAGGCGGATGAGGTCAAGGCCCTTGTGATTCAGGGCTACAACCTCGGCGAGGCTATGCAGCGCGTAACCATCCGTGAGAGGCCAAAGAGGGAAGAGGAGAAGCCTGAGGAAAAGCCGAGTGTTGATCTCGAACCATACCTGAAGAGAATTCGCGAGCTTGAAAAGAGGATTGAGTTCCTCGAGAGGGAAAACGCTGAGCTGAGGGAAATCATAAAGGAGCAGAGGAAGACGATAGGGCGGCTCGAGCGCAGGCTTGTTGACTATGACGAGGAGGTCAGAAGGAAGGTTCTTCGCGAGAGGGAGCTTGAGGCTAAGGTCAAGCGCATAGAGATGCTTGAGAGGGAACTTAGAGAGGCCAAGGCGATAATTGAAAGGCTGAGCAGAGATTTGGCTCAAGTTAAGCGGATGAACGTCGTTGAGATACGGGGAAGTGCAGTTCCGCTCAAGGTCATGGAGGTTCTCAGTTGGCGCGAACTCGAGAGGCTTGAGAGGGAGATAGGCATAAGGAGGGGTGACGTCCTCTTCGTAGTTAATCCCGCTGGAGCTGGAAAAGCCATAGCGGAGTCCCTGATCGAAAAGAAAATCCGTGCGCTGATAACCGAGAAGCCCCTGCCTCAAGCCGTCGCTGAGATTCTCAGAGAAGCTCACGTACCATTTTTCACCTCTGAAGAGCTGGACGTCAAGAGGGTTGACGAGTTTGCCGTCGTGGAGAGGGAAAGGCTGGAGAAGGCCATCGAGGAACTCTTGGCGAAGTGGGAGGAGGAAGACCGCGAAAGGGAAACTGAAAAGTTCCTCCGCCTTATTGAGGAGTACCGCATTGAGAGGGCCAAAGAGCTGATTAGAAAAGCTGAGGACGAGTCTAAATCTCGCTGAGGACCTTCTTCAACGTCGCTGGGTACTCTGTTATTTCCTTTGCTCCGTTTCCGTTATTTTAACTGTAGTTCTAGGTCTATCGGCGATTACCTTGTAGAACTTCGAGCACATCAAGCAGGCCTCTGAAGGAACCCTCTTCTATTCCATTCTGAAGGTCAGCCCCTTTTCCCTAGCCTTTCTCTCTACCTGTAACCTGAACTGGCAGGCCTTGCATATCTCGCCCGTTGTCGGCTGGCCGCATATCTTGCAGCGGTTAAGCTCGCTCGTCCGTTTGGTATAGGTTTTTGCTATGAGAGGGAAGAGTTTGTCGTAGCTCCTGAGAATCTGGTACTTGGTTCCTGGATGCTTCTCTTCCATCTCGTTGATCCAGTCCCTTATCTCGGCGCGGAAGGCTTCGACAGCGTAGGGGCACTCGCTCAAATCGACTTCAATCTCGTTCAGCACTGCGTAGAGTATTATCTCCTTCTCGGGAATCTCGCGGAGGGGCTTTATTCTTGGAACAAGCTCAGGATGAATCTCTTCGTAGTAAGGCCCGGTTCTGCCCAAGCGGGCAATGTCTCCCCTAAGTATGTTCATTATGAACATCTGAACCTCATCGTCGAGGTTGTGGCCGACGGCTAACTTATCAGCCTCCACCTCTTTGGCCGCGTGGTTGAGAAGCCACCTCCTCCAAACTCCGCAGTAGGAGCAGGCTCCGACTCTTTCACCCTTCTCAAAGCTTCCCATTATCTCAACTGTTTCGTCGAGGGTGAATCCTATGTATTCCTTGAACGAATAAATATGATGCTCTATACCGAGCTTCTCCGCGTTTCTTCTGGCTATCTCCACGCTCGGTGGACGGTAGCCGGCTATTCCCTCGTCTATCGTCACCGCCACCAGCTCGAAGGGGAACTTTTTCTGGAGCTTAGCAAGGAGATGGAGAAGAACAACGCTGTCCTTTCCGCCGCTCACGCCAACGGCTATCCTTTCACCCTTCTCTACGAGTCTGTACTTCTTAACGGTCTCCTTAAACTTCTTCTCTACCATCTCGTTGAAGTGCTTCTTGCAGTAGTACCTTCCCGTGTAGCGTGCATGGTAGACGGCTGGTCTCCCGCATTTAGAGCATCTCATGCTATCCCTAAGTGGGTAATCTAGTGGGCTTAAAAAAATTCACATTGGAATCTATCCTAACGAAATATTAATATTGTTTAAATCGACAAAAGTATTGGTGGGGGGAATGCTGAGCACTGGTATAAAGAAGTTTGACAAACTCATAGGTGGTGGGCTTTTAGAGGACTCTGTCTTGTTGATAGTTTATGATACGTATTCCCTCGGATGGATCCTGGGTGCTAAAATTCTAAAAAATAGAATGGACATGGGTGATTTTGGGGTAATAATAAATACTGTCCTCCCTCTTTCTGCTCTTAACATGGAGCTAAACTTTGCTGGTATCGATATATACCATGAGGGAGAACGCGAAAATTTGGGTGTTATTGATATCTTTGCATCATATAACCAGTTGAGATACCCTTATCGTTACGTGCGTACCTTACCAAATTCGGATGTATCTACCTTCATTCCAAAGTATGTTGCGGCTTACAGGCAGCTGCTCAGGGAATATGTAAAAGACAGAAGGCCGGTGGGTTTAGTAGTAACATCCGACGGATTTGGATTTCTAATGGGGGAACGTACTTCAATCCGCCTAAATCAGAAAATTTTTGCATTAAAAGAAACTGCAAGAATAACTGAAAACAGGAAGCGACCGATAAATATCTGGTTGCTAAACAAAGATCGTGTGTCAAAACGATACATGTCTTGGCTGGCATTGTACAGTCAGTATATTGTCGAGTTTCGTTCTGGTGACCTGAAATACGAAGAGATGATCATAAGAAAATCTCCACTACCTGACTTTGAGCCGGGAGCTTATAAATTCCGGATAAAAGGAGGTAAAATAAGGATATCTTAGCCCATAATACCCCTTAAGGCCGGCCACAGGTTCAGCGCTAGGAGGAACAATCCGACTCCTATCGTGAAGTACCTTACGGGCTTGGCCACATTTTCCGGCAGATACGTCTTGACTACATCATCGAGCATCCTGCCGCCGTCCAATGGAACGAGTGGGAAGAGGTTCATGAGGCCGATTCCAAGGTTGAGCACGTATATCCAGTAGAACGTGAAGAACAGCGGAAAGATTATGTTCTCGTGTCCTACCTTTGAGACGTAGTGTGGTGCTGGATAAATACCAATATAACCTCTTTCCGGGTTATCCGGGTGCGCTCCGAGCTTCAGCTGGAGGTTTATTTCATTCCCGCCCCTCAATACGGTGATTGTCAGCACTTGGCCTGGCTTAGTCGTGTTCATGAAATTAATGAACTGCTCCATGTCCTTGATCTGCTGACCGTCCATTGCGATTATTACATCCCCCTGCTGGAGAACGCCGTAAGCGGGACCGTCTTCAAGGACTCCAGAGACGAGTATTCCTGCCGGCTGGAGAACCGGGGTTATTGCGAAGTTGATTATGAGAACCGCTATCAGAGCCGTCACTATGTTGGCGAGCGAGCCTGCGCCGTAAACCCTCAGCCTCGTTCTCAGTGGGGCTTTCTCAAGGGCCTCCTCGTCGGGCTCAACAAAGGCACCGGGGATTACGGCGAGAAGAACCAAGCCGACTGACTTTAGGGGCAGATTTTCAGCCCTTGCGACTACTCCATGACTCAGCTCGTGGACGACCATGACAACTACAAGGGCTATCAGGCCGTATGAGAGGGGAATCGTAATGCCTGGTATCACAAGCTGGACTCCGGCCTGCTCGCCTCCGGTCTGTATCGTATTCATCGCGGTCTTTAGGAGGGCGTAGAAGACATAGGCCATGCCAAGGAAGCCGAGGGCTATTCCTATATCTCCATAAACCCTCCAGAAGCGCTTCCATCTATGGGCGAGATTGTCTATAAAGCCTAACAGTTTCTTTGTTCGCCACATAGCTATGAAAAGGTCAACAGCCAAGCCCTCTTCATTCTCTTCGTCGTATTTTCTCCCGAAGAGGGCGTAGAGCACGGCCCAAAATGCTAGGATGCCAATGATCATCATGGTGAGCGTGCTGTTCATTTGAGTCACCTAATAAAGCGTTTTCGAGCTGAGTTTAAAAAGTAATCGCACTCACAGTCTGCCCAGGAACTTCAGGATGTATATCTTTGTTCTCACATCGAAAATAGAGCCGAGAACATCTTGGAGATTGCCCGTCATCGCGGGGTTAAGCTTGAAGGCCCTGAGTACATCCTTTTCACCCGTTCTGTCACCGCTGAACAGCTTTAGAATACCTATCTGGAGAAGGTGGTAGCTCAAAACTTGAGGGTCATGCCTTATGTCCCCATGCGCCTCTATCATTCTGTACCTGCCGGCCAGATATTTGGCAAAGGAGAACTGGCCAGAATGGATGGAGTAGTTTACGAGAGGTTCGTCTATTGCCTCGAAGAGACATACTCTTGACATCCTGAGCCACATATCCCAGTCTTCGCACGTTGGGAAGCTCATTCTGAATAGGCCCGCCCGTTTGAAGCACTCCCTTCTCACCATAATCGTTGACGTTCCCGTTATGTTGTCCTTCAGCAGGTGACGGTAAACGTTACCCCTAGCCTTTGGCTTTTTAGTTCCAAGGATTTTGTTTCTCTCGAGATAGTAATAGTTGAATGCCGTGTATATGAGGCCGTATGTGGAGGGTAAGCTCTTAAAAAGCTCCATCTGGAGCCCGAGCTTTTCCGGAAGCCACTGGTCGTCGTCATCCAGAAAGGCTATGTACTCTCCCCGCGCTTTCTTAACGCCGAGGTTCCTCGCGTCGGCTATCCCCTTTCCTCTCTGCGGAATGTAGCGAAGCCTTCCATCCCCGTACGAGCGTACGAGTTCCCTCGTTGAATTGCTTCGCGCACCGTCTATTACGAGAACTTCGAAGTCGTCGAATCCCTGGCTTAGAACGCTTTCAATGGCCCGCGTTAAGAGCTTGTTTCGGTTATATGTGGGGATAACGATGGAAACAGCTGGCCTCACTTGGCCACCCCCTTGCCTGCGAAGAGGCTTAGGTGTTTGACTATGAGCTTTTTGGCGATATTCCTGAACTCTTCTTCGTTTTCCGCGTTTATTTCTTCAAAGCACCAGTCCTCAACGTTGAAGACAGCCGTGCCATCCCTGTGGTAGAGCTTCAGCCTGTACTTCTCAAGCTCTTGGACGAGCTCCTTTTTATCCTTCGCCAGATTTGGATACGGATAGTGGGTGCCAAAGCTCTCCGCTATGGTGTACTCTGAGGTAAGGCTGAACTCCTTGCCTTGAATAATGCTTAAAATTAGGGGCTTTATCCTTGCAAGGCTGATGTATCCGTTCTCCTCCTTGGGGGGCTCTTTATTGGGCAATCTGATGAGAAGGGGAACTCTTAAAAGCTCGTCATGGAGAAAAACGCCGTGCCCAAGCTTTCCCCCATATTCCCCGAGCAGCTGGCCGTGGTCGCTAGTCACTATGGTTATGGAGTTCTCGAGTATCCCCTTTTCCTGAAGGATACCGAGCATCTCCACGAGTCTTTTTTCAAGGTATTTAACCTGTTCTGGATACCCTTTCCTCCACTTCTCCACCAGCTCGGGCTCTTCCCCGAGGAGTCTGTTGACCACGGGGGCATCTGTGAACCCTTCAAAGAGGGAGTATGGCTCGTGGACTTCCATCAGGTTGATGAAGATGTAGGATGGAGCCTTAAAGTTGAGTTCCTTAAGGAGCTCGTTCGTAACTTTTGCACCCTTGTCCTTTGGCCATCCTTCTCCATATCTGCTTATGATTCTCCAAAGGACTTTGAAAGGCAGGACGAACTCCTTATCTTTCATCAAGGCTTTGACAAGCTCCAGCCCATTTTTGGGCTGATACTTTTTGAGCACCTTGTTGAGCGCCTCTCTGTCCCGATCCTCGATGAGGGGTTTTAGCGTGTCGTGGAATTCGGAAAAGCCCTTTATCCCAAAGTCTGGCCCGATGAAGAAGTTTGCAGTGAAGAGGTAGGTCGTATATCCGAGGGAAGCTAAAACCTCTTGCAGGTACGTCCCATCCTCCCTGAACTTCACGTCAGGCACTTTCCTCTTCTTGCCCTCGTGCACACCGTGATAGAGGGGGTAGAGGCCAGTGAACATCGATGCATGACTCGGGATAGTCCATGGTGAGGGGGCTATTGCGTTCTCGTATCCTGTGAATCCGAACTCCTTAACCAGTTTATCCTCTATCCCATTGGAGTAGTCCTTTCTGAGGGTATCAAGGACTATTATGATTACATGGGGTTTATTCATATTCATCCCTCACCTTGGTTAAACTATTCCGATATTTAAATTGTCTGTATTGATATGGCCCTTGAGGCCATATGAAGTTGACCTGAAACATATTGGGTCATGCCAAAAAAACTTAAATTGTAGTGAGCTCTCCAATATCATCGGGGAGAATGTATGAAACGGGTTGTGATGACTCTCAGTAATCCCTTCAAACCGGATCCTCGAGTCTACAAAGAGGCATCCAGCCTCGTGAAAGCTGGATATGATGTTACTATAATTGCCTGGGATAGGGAGGAAAAATACCCCAAGATGGAGACTATGAATGGAATAAAAATCCTCAGGATTCACATTAAATCTTGCTATGGACTTCCACTGTGCTTTACTGTGGGTTTATTCCTGTTTTACCTGCGCTCTCTGTTTTTGTTAATGAAGATGGACTTTGACATTATACACACCCATGACTTTGACACTGCAATTCTGGGATTTATTCTCAAAAAGATGAAAAATAAGGTGTGGGTGTATGATGTGCACGATCTGTATGAGAGCATGGTCAAGCTGGTCTCAGGTGAGAAACTTGCTCGGATTGTGAGATATGTGGATTCATATTTTCAGAAAAATGCAGATTTGGTATTTACTGCGAGTCAGAAAGTTAAACAAGTGGTCCAAAGAAACAACAAGAATGTTTTTGTTATCTTAAACACAGTTAACCCAGATTATCTCAAAAATCTCCCGAAGTATCCTACTTTCACGATTTTTTACGGAGGAGTACTGTCGGGAAACAGATTTCTTCTGGAGATGCTTAAGATTGCGGAACGCCTTGGCGTAACTTACAGGGTTGCGGGAAAGGGATGGGTTGATGTTGAAGAGATTTTGAAGAAACAGCTGGGAAAGAATTTCTTGGGGTTCATACCCCATGAGCAAATATTTGTTGAACTTGAGAGAGCACATCTAACCTTTGCGATCTATGATCCGCGTTTTGAAAACATCCGATTGAGTCTTCCCAACAAGGTATTTGAGGCTGCTAGTGTTAAGACTCCAATTTTGGTATCCCGTGGGACAGCACTGGCTGAGCTTGTTGAAAGCATGAAAATTGGGTGGGCTGTGGAATATGAGGTAAGGGATGTTGAAAATATGGTGTTCTTTTTGTTAGCGAATCCAAAACATCTAAAAAAGGCTGGACATATAGGCCATAAAATTTATCTAAAGAAGTATACGTGGAATTTTGTTGAGCAGATTTTGTTTGGGGTTTATCCTTGGGGTGGGTGAATATTATGACGTGGAATTCTTGGAACATATATTTTAAGAATAAATTCAGACTAAACTGTCTTATAATGATTTAGAGGTGCTGGAAATGGTATCTGCTTCTAGAAAACACCAGAGAAAGGTGAAAATATGCCTTTGGGGTAACAGGGGTTCGTTTTATGAGACCCATATTAGACTCCTTAAATCGTGCAAGGATTACTCTGTAGTTTCAATAGGTTCCTCTGATGCCAAGGAAGTTGATATAGAACTGTTTGAATCATCTGATGAGGGGAATATTCTACGAATATTTATGGGACTACTTGGAAGGCTATTTCGGGTTCCATTCCTCTTTTCAAAGCTCGATGCTTGGTGTGATGTGCATATCGTTCATTATTTGAATATCTGGTATCTTTTTGCATTGGCAGTTTTACCTCTTAAGAAACCTGTGGTGTATGTTCCTTATGGTACTGACTGGAAATTAAGAGAAAAAACTGGGAGAAAGAAGCCACGTATTTATCGGTTAATATTTAATTTTGTAGTAAAAAGAAAGCTCTCTCTGATTTTATTCGAATTCCATTTCAATTCAAAGTATTTTGCTGAAATATGGGAGATGCGTGACTCTCGAAAGATGTTCTTAACAATTATTTTTCCGATTAGGAGTCCCTTCTATTCTTGTAGAATAAACGCTATTCGGAAAAACCCGAGATACACTCTAATCTTCTCCCCAAGGGCGTTGCTACCTTTTTATAACCACCATTTGTTGGTGGATATATTGAGCAAGTCAGAGTTCAAGGAACAACTTGTGTTGCTCTTCATTGATACATTCAATTTAAAGACAGTATATGCTCAGCATGTTGTCTCTAAAGCTAAAGAATATGGTATTAAAACCTCAGTTATTCCACGATTTTTATCTGCTGAGGAAATGGCTAGGATGTTCCTTTTATCTGATTTTAACGTTAATATCCCTATGGATGACCAGTTTGGAATGTCTATAATGGAAGGGGCATTGCTTTGTAGTGTTCCAGTCTTAAATAAAAATATATGGTCATACTATGATATTATGAGTTATAAGAATGCGATATTTGTTGATCCATACTCTCCAGAGGAAGCTGCAAAGACCCTCGATAATGCGTTTTCCGATAAAAAATTTCAAAGAAAAATGTGCAGGATTAACAGAAAGATTTTTGAAAACCGCAGGGAATCAATAGTAATAGATAACCTGAGAACTGTAATCAACAGGATACTGAATGGTGGTGGTTTTGATGTCCACCCGGTTTATAGAATGGAGACCTCCCGAAATACAACATGGTAAATTAACTCGTTGGAACTGGATGGTTCAGTATCCTGAGGGTCTTAAACTGGGCAAATATACAGATATTGGAGCATTTACCTACATAAATGCCAAATATGGTGTCACAATTGAAGATTACGTCCAAATAGGCTCTCACTGTTCGATTTATTCTGAATCGACCATAGATGGGAAGACTGGCCAGGTTATTATCAAAAGAAATGCTAGGATTGGAAGTCATAGTGTGGTAATGCCTGGAGTTACAATCGGAGAAAACTCGATAATTGGTGCGTTCAGCTTTGTGAACAAGGATATTCCACCAAACGTCATAGCATTTGGTGTTCCAGTGAAAGTCTACCGGAGACTGACTGATGAGGAAATAGAGAAACTGATGGAGGGGATTAGTAAATGAAAATTCCCCTATTTAAAATCTATTGGGATAAGAATGACATAGCTGCTGTTGAAAAAGTGATTCGTTCTGGGATGCAATGGTGTATTGGGGAACAAGTAATAGAACTTGAAAGAAGAATCTGTGAGTATATTGGGACTAAGTACTGTGTGACATTCAATTCTGGTGGCTCAGCACTTCATGCACTTATGCTAACCTACAAGTTTGGACCTGGAGATGAAATAATTGTTCCCTCGTTTACGTTCATCGCTACTGCTTATGCCCCTCTGTATGTAGGAGCAAGGCCGGTCTTTGCTGATATTGAAGAGAAAACTATGGGTTTGGATCCAGAGGATGTCAAGGAGAGGATAACTCCTAAAACAAGGGCGATACTAGCAGTTCATTATGGTGGGATGCCATGTAAAATACGGGAGCTCAGGGAGATAGCTGAGGATTATAACCTTATATTGATTGAAGACGCCGCTGAGGCCTTTGGAGCCAGAGTAAAAGATAGACACGTTGGTACCTTTGGGGATGCTGCCATTTTCAGCTTCTGCCAGAATAAGATTTTCACGACAAGCGAGGGTGGGGCAGTGGTTACAAATGACAAAAATGTATACGAACGGCTAAAACTTATTGCTTCTTATGGCAGGATTACCGAGAAAGACTACTTCACTTCTAGAGCAACGGTTGATTATGTGGAAGTTGGGTATAACTGGAGACTCTCAACCATTTTAGCTGCACTGGGATTGTCGCAGCTAGAGAAAGTCGACAGGCTAATTGAATTGAGAAGAAAAAATGCACATTTATTAAACAACGCTCTCAGGAAATTAAAAGGACTTTATGTGCTGGATGAACCTGAGGACTATTTTGCCGTTTACCAGCTGTATACACTAAGAGTTCTGGATAGAAACAAAACAAGGGACGCACTTATGGAATATCTATCAAATAGGGGGGTATCCACTAGGGTTTACTTTGAGCCAGTGCATAAGTACACAGTATTTAGAAGTTTAGGATATCATAATGTTGATCTCCCTGTAACGGAAGAGATTTCCTCTCAAGTTTTGAGCCTACCAATGTATCCCCATATGACCAAGGGAGAAATAGATTACATAATCTCATCGATTAAAGACTTCTTTGAGGGTGAAAACTGATGGAAGAAAACGTATTCAAAAATAAGAATGTTCTTGTCACGGGTGGTACAGGTAGCATTGGTAGGGAGATAGTTAGGCAACTCCTGAGGACTGAGGTTAACAAGGTTGTGGTGATGAGCAGAGATGAAATTAAACACTTCATCATGAGAAAAGAGATACTAGACGATCGCTTGGAATTTGTGGTCGGTGATGTGAGAGACTTTCAAAGTGCCAGTAATGTATTTAAACTATATGACATTAATATCGTGTTCCATGCTGCCGCAATGAAACATGTGGTTATCTCAGAAGAGTTCCCTTTTGAGGCAGTGAAAACAAACATTATAGGAACTCAGAATCTTGTAGAATTGGCCCTCCATCATGGAACTGAAAAATTCGTTACAATAAGCACTGATAAAGCTGCAAACCCCACCACAGTCATGGGGGCTACAAAGTTCATTGCTGAAAGGATAACGTTGAATGCAAACAAGCTTGCCAAGAATGAAAGTGCATTTATGGTAGTGCGATTTGGAAATGTTGCCAACTCAAGGGGTTCAGTAATCCCTATTTTTATTACTACCTTAGTTAACAAAAAAACATTGTTTGTCTCTGACCCTGAGGTTACACGGTTCATTATGAGGATTTCAGATGCTGTACGGCTTGTCTTTAAGGCTACTGAGCTAGCGGAAGGGGGTGAGTTATTCATACTGAAAATGAATGCCTTTAAACTGGGAGATTTAGTAGAGGTTATGAGAAGAGACATTGCCCCATTAGTCGGTATTGATCCTGGAGAGGTCACTGTGAAACTTATTGGCCTATCTCCGGGGGAGAAATTGCATGAGGACTTAATAAACGAAGTGGAAAGTCATTATATAGAGGACTTAGGAAACATGTATAGAATTAAAATTGGTGAACCCTCCTTGGGCGAAGTTCATTCCAATGTTGTAAAATATAGTTCAAAAGAGGCGCCAAAACTGTCAAGAAAAGAATTAAGGGATATAGTTTTGGAATACCTCAGAATAGGGGGTCAGCATAATGGAGAGCAATAAGTCTCTTCCAAATTTTTTCATAGTTGGGGAGCCCAGAAGTGGCACGACTTCCCTATATCACTATCTTAGGCAACATCCTGAGATATTTATGAGCTGGATAAAGGAACCGAATTATTTTTGTAAGGACTTTCATGAGGAAGTCTTACAATTTTTTAAAGATGAAAAGGAACTCCTAGTTCGTTTTCCTTATCATGACTATCGCCGTTATGTTAGCTTATTTCAAAATGCTACTGGATATAAGGTAATTGGAGAAGCATCCGTGATATATCTGTACTCCAAAGTAGCCGCTCAAAATATCTATGAGTTTAATCCTGAGTCAAAAATACTTGCTGTTTTTAGGGAACCTAGTGACTTTTTATATTCCCTGTATCATGTGTTCCTTCGGGAACTTCATGAGACTATTGGGGATTTTAAAAAAGCGCTTGACATGGAGCCTCTTAGGAAACAAGGAAAATACATACCTAAATATGTCCTGTTCCCGTCGATGCTATATTATTCAGAATGGCCCAAATATTCTGAGCAATTAAGCAGGTACTATAAATATTTTGACCCATCACAGGTTAAAGTTATAATATTCGATGACTTAAAATCGAATCTGGAGAAGACGTATCGTGAGATACTTCAATTCCTAGGGGTCAGTACTAATTTCATTCCTAAATTTAAAGTATACAATTCGAATTCCACTTATCGATTCCCAGTTCTAAAGAGGTTCATAATTGAGGTCTCAAAAACATCGCTTCGCGGTGTAATCCCTGAACGGCTTAGGAAGCTCATTTGGCGCGAGTTTATTGTCCCCCTGAACAAGCTCAATATGAAACCTCTTCCACGTGAACCTCTGCCGGAGGATATTCGCTTTAGCCTAATGAAGCAGTTCAAGTCGGAGATCACGAGGCTTGGGGATTTGATTGGACGAGATTTAGAGCTTTTGTGGGGATATGAAAACGTATGAATACATTGTGAGTGATCATTGCACATCTCAGATATGTGCGCTTCAATTGGTAAATGATACGAACCGCTCAATTAATCTGAGAAGTTTGCCCAAAAATGGAATATGGAACTTTTTTTCTATTGTCTTCATCAATTCTATATCTTCTATATCCACGCTTCTGCTCAGCAGGATCAGTATAAAGTAACTTCCCATAAACAGAAGAAGTGTGAAAAAGACATGCAATATATCTCCTGTTTTAGGGTATAGAATTTTAATCAGTCCTAGCAAAACAATGCTGATAATTAATGACTTCATGTAATTCCTGCTGAATGGATGTATTCCTGTTTTTTTGTAGAGCCAGTATGACTTAAGTATATTCACAATAAAATATGAGATTGTCGTGGCAAGTGCCGCGCCGTCCAGTCCATACACAGGAATAAGTATGATGTTCAAGACTATATTAAATACTGCAGCGAATATATTGCTGATCAGATTTGCATTTGTGTCTCCTATGACAATCAAACTGAGTCCATTTAGACCAAGAAACGTGTGGAACATGAAACCCAGAGACAAAATCTGAAGAGCTAGGGCTGCTGGAACGTATCGGTTACCAAACAGGGAACTTATTATTGTTTCGGGGAAAAGTAACATCGCACTGAACAGAGGCAATGTTATTAAAAATGTCCACTTTGTTAAAATTTGGTACACTCTTCTCATGGCCTCTGTTTTCTCTTCAGCATACAATGTGGTTACAATAGGGGTATATATGGTGCTGGTGGAAGCTAGGACTATCGTAATGAGGCGTGCTAGGGGAGTGGCGGCGCTATATATCCCGACAACCTCAGAGGAGATGTAGTATCCCAACATCAGGGTATCAGTCCAGTTCATGATAAATCCCAAGATTCCAGTGAGCATCAGGGGAATTGAGAAATTTATGAGGTCTTTTGCTATCTTTAGACTTATTAAAAATCTAAACTCGAAAAGCTTGACTTTTCTTACGTCAATACTTAGCGCTAAAAATGTAACTGTCTGTGAGAGTACATACGCGAAGAATACGTATGTAAATGGGAATTTCATAAGAATCCCTACCAATATAAGGATTAAAAACGCTACTGGCGGGGCTATATTTTGAAAATATACCTTTTCCCGGACCCTGCCAAATCCGTGGGAAACAGAAATTACTGTTGTAGTTAGGGCAGAAAACGGGAGTGTAAACGCCATTATCTTCAAAGCTAGGTTTAGCCCGTCTTCATTGAAAATTCTAGAAATCCCTTCAGCTCCAAGAATTAAAATTGTCATCCAGACAACACTGTTGAGCGTTACGATAATCATGGCCGTTGAAATTAACTCTTTAATCCTTGAAGGCTTTCTTTTTTTATAAAAAGCAATCTCTCTCGGAAGAGAATTCTGAAAACCAAGAGTGACAATAACAAGGACAACACTCAAAACTGTCAAAGCCAGATTAAACGTTCCATACTCTGAAGTTGAAAAGTACCTTGCTATAATAGCCCTATTGAGGAATCCAAAAAACATCGAAATAACAGTCCCTATGAAAACTATTCCGGTACCTCTCGCGATCCTCTGGAGTGCTTGGCTCACCTCGCTCTTGGTCATGAGTCCCACCAGTTTTGCGTTCACCTATTCAGCAGTGTGAACACTCCTATCAGCAGGATTATGATGTTTATCACCCTTTTAAGCTTCTCCCTATCTGCCATCGTGTTCACGTGGGTCCCAAAATAAACGCCGGGCAGCGTACCGAGGATCAGCGCAGCTGCAAGGTGATAATCCACGCTTCCCATGAGGGCATAGTTGAGGAAGCTGAAGGTCGAAAGGGCTAGCCCATAGACTATCGTAACGCCGACAACTTCTTTCGGATCAAGCCTCGCCACGTTCATCAGTGTGAAGCTCACTATGACGCCAGCTCCGACGGAGGTGAACTGCACGGTAAGTCCAACGATGAAGCCGAGGAGATAAACGTAAGTCCACCTCGGCTTTATTGGAACGTGGAGCTCACCCTTGAGGAGGCCCAGAACCGCGCTGATGACCAGAATAAGGCCGAGGAGAAGTGTTAGGTAGTCGTTGAGGACTTCCTTGTTTATCTCCCTGAGCATCAGTCCACCAAGGGCTATCGCTGGCAGGCTTCCTGCGAAAAGCCTCAGTGATACGTCATACCTTATCCTGCCCCTCCTGTGGTGGAAGAAGACACCAAAAATCCGCGTTACGGTGGCGTAGAGCAGGTCTGTGCCTACCGCTATAAGCGGCTCCACGCCGAGGAATATAAGGGAGGGGGTCATTAGGGCTCCTCCACCTACGCCGGTTAACCCGACGAGGAAGCCCACGAGGAGGCCCAGACCGACGAAGATTATCAGCTCCTCCATGCCCTTCCCCCGTGGGCGTCACGGCAGGTACTCAAGCTCCCTGGCCTTCTGAATAACGAGTTCAACTTCTTCCTCAGGCGTCATCTTTGAGCTGTCCACCTTTACCTCCGGGTTCTCGGGTTCTTCGTAAACGCCATCATAGCCAGTGAGACCCTTTATTTCGCCGCGCAGGGCTTTTGCATAGAGCCCCTTCGGGTCGCGCTGTATTCTGACCTCCAGCGGGGCGTAGACGTAGACCTCTATGAAGTTTCCTATCTCCTTTCTTGCGTGCTCTCTAACTGCTCTATACGGAGAGATCAGTGAGACTATCGCTATAACGCCGTTTCTTGAGAGGAGCTTGGCCATATGGATGACGATTCTGTTGTGCATCTCCCTCGCTTCCTTAGAAAAGCCGAGCTCCGGATAGAGCGTCTTCCTTATTGTGTCGCCGTCGAGTATTTCCACGCGGTAGCCCATTTCTCTGAGTTTCTTGGCAAGTTTGACAGCTAGAGTAGTCTTTCCGGCACCGCTCGGCCCCGTGAGCCAGATTGTAAAGCCCTTCTCTAGGTTCCTTAACCCGGACATTTCAACTCCCCCCGATTTCAGTGGTCAAAATTTGGGAACTCAGAGGATGCTCCTCCCATGCATCCCCACCAGCGGCTCCTCTATTCCAAAGAGCCTGAGCACCGTTGGCGCGAAGTCGTAGATGGTCAGCTGGGTGTGCTTTGACTCGTCCATGCCCGGCAGGTACATGGAAAACACTCCAAGCTCCGAGTGGTTCGCATCATCTGGACCAGTGTCGTTCTCAGGTAAATAGTTGCTCGGGTGGCCGAGGGTCCCTGCTGCTCTCCAGTTGAGGTTGTCGAAGTAGACCATGATGTCTGGCTTGCTTCCCTTTGCGACGGGGTAGATGTCCTCAGGGTAGAAGACCTTCGTGTCCCATTTCTCGCCGTTCGGGCCGCGTATGGACTTTATCATCTCCGCAACCTCATCGCGGACGCTTTCGAACTTTGATAGGGGTATTCTGCCCTCCTTCTCCCTTCCGAGGACGTTGAGGAAGACACGCGAATAGTAGCCGCCCCATCCCCAGGCCGTGCTCTCCTTCCAGTCCACATCCAGCTGCTCGAAGCGGATTACCTTACCGCTGTGGATAACCTCCGGGTTCCTGACCTTCAGCAGGCCCTCTTCGATGAGCCACTGGTTGACGGCGAAGTTGCCGTGCATGCCTTTTATGCCGTGGTCGGAAACTATGAAGACGGCCGTCTCGTCTAGGTCTATGAGCTTGAGCGTCTCGCCTATCTCCTTATCCAGTAGCTTGTAGTAGTCCGGAATGACGTTCTCGTATTTGTTTCCCTTCCCGGGGTAGAGGTGGTGGTTCTCGTCGAAGTAACGCCAGAAGGCGTGGTGAAGCCTGTCGAGGCCTATCTCGACGAAGTGGAAGTAGTCCCACTCCTTCTCCTGAAGGAGGTAGCGGATAACCTCGAAGCGCTTCTCCGTCATCTCCCAGATGTCTTCCTTGACCTCGTCCTTGGCCTCTTTCCTGAAGGGGACGTCGAAGATGTACTCGCCGACGAGCCTCTCTATCTCGCCCTTCAGCTCCTTCGGGTATGTGTAATCAACGCTCGCATCTGGTGTTATGAAGCAGCTAACTAGATGGCCCTTTATCGGCTTTGGCGGGTATGTTGGGGGAACACCAACTATTATCGATCTCTTTCCGCGCTCGCCGAGGTAGTCCCACACGGTCGGCTCCTTAACTTTCTTGCTGTGGGCTATCCAGTAGTCGGTGTAGCTGTAGCCCGTCCTGTGCCTGAAGCCGTAGAGACCGAGCTCACCGGCAGTTTTGCCCGTGACCATGACCATCCACATGGGGATAGTGATCGCTGGGATGCCCGTCTTCATGGGGCCGTAAATTGAGCGCTCAAGGAGCCTCCTGACGTTGGGCATGTCGTCAAGAAAGCGCCCGAAGAGGAGTTCCGGCGGGGCCGAGTCAAGGCCTATCACAAAGACTTTCTTGGTCTCCGTCATACCCTCCCTAACCTTCTTCTCAAACTCCATACTTCTCACCTCAGATATTCCTCAACGATTTTAAGCGCATCTTCGATTTTATCCCTCTCACATACGCAACCGAGGACTTCCCTCTTGCCGCCAGTGTTTGTCCCGAGGGTGCGGAGCCTCTCGATGACTTCTGCCATGTCTATCCTTTCGGCTTCCTCCTTCGAGACCCTAAAGTAGAGCTGAGCCTTCCCGTGGAAGTTCTTATTGACAACGACGGCACCTCTAAAGCCCATTTCCCAGACGAGCCTCCGTGCAACCTTGGAGATTATGTTGAACGGACTCTCGAACTCGACTATTGCGAAGCCGTTCCTCTCAGCTACACTTGAGAGGGTTTCCTCTATTGTGCGTCTTATCTCATCCGCTCTCCTAACCCACGGCTCGTATTCAAGGAGCTCTTTAGTTCCTTGACTGAGCAGAACTGCAACGGCTTTTTCAACGGCTCCTCTGTCCATGGCTATGTAGTTCGAGTCCATCAGCTCGACGAGCCTTAAAGCTTCCTCCCGTGATAGGCCTTCCCTATCGAGGAGCTCATTAACACGAGGAACCTCAAAAGCCCTCTCCCCGATGTCGCCGACTACGCCAAGGGCGCTCCAGGCGTTCCAGAGGCCGAAGTACTCGGAAACTACCAGCGAGGCCGATGGATAATATTCACCGTCGAGTGAGGGGTTAATCTGTTTGACCTTTGGGTTCCTTATCCTCGGCTGCGTGTGATGGTCTATGAAGAGTGTTTCGATATTTACCTTCTCCACCTCACCCGGAACGTTGAAGTCCATCACGTAGAGCTTTTCAGCCCCTTCTATTGCCTTCCGGATCCTCTCATCGAAGCGGAACTCGCCTATTGATGCTGTCATATTTGTGAAGTCTTCTAAACAGAGTGCTCTGACGAGCAAAGCCGCTGAAGTTATTCCGTCCGTGTCCCAGTGATGAACTATTAGATGCACCTAACTCACCCCGCAAAAATAAAAGGAGCTCACTCCACGAAGGGCTTCTCAAAGCTCCTTATGACCTCGTAAACCTCGGGCCTCATCATGTATTCTGGCGGCTGCTCGCCGGCCATTATCATCTTCCTGAGCTTGGTGCCGCTGATTCTGACGTGGAACTCCTTTGGATGGGGACATATCTTGGCGTTGACCATGCCGCCGCACTTCCTGCAGTAGAAGGCCTCTCTGATGAACATCGGGGTTATGCCGAGGTCAGGGAAGTTCTCGAACATATCCCAGGCCTCGTAGGGCCCGTAGTAGTCGCCGACTCCAGCGTGGTCTCTTCCCACGATGAAGTGCGTTGCTCCAAAGTTCTTCCTCATGATGGCGTGGTGGATGGCTTCCCTCGGGCCAGCATACCTCATTTCATAGCGGACGGTCGCTAAGGTCGCGGCGTTCTTTGGGTAGTAGTGCTCAAATAGCGTCTCGTAGGCCTTGATTATGACCTCATCCTTATAATCGCCCTTCTTCTTTTTACCGAGGACGGGGTTGATGAAGAGGCCGTCTACAAAGGTTAGCGCCGCCTTCTGGACGTACTCGTGCCCGACGTGGGGGGCGTTCCTCGTCTGGAAGGCAACGATGGTCCTCCAGCCGCGCTCCTTGAAGAGGACCCTCGTCTCGACGGGTCTGAGGGTGTACTTGGCGAAGGGATTTGGAACTTCATTGAGGAGCTCTATCTCACCGCCGACGAGGTATTTACCCAGGGAATAAACCTTGGCAACGCCCGGATGATTTGGATCGGTGGTCTTGAAGACTTTCTGGGCAAACTCTCTCTTGTCGTAGGTGTATATTTCCTCAACGTGCATCCTTGCAATAGGTATGTCTTCGTAGTAGAGCAAAACCGCGTCTCCCTCATCAAAGGTCTTTTCCACAATGTCGATCACTATCGGAATAGTCCAAGGGGTATCATCGCTCAGACGCATGTGGTCGAGTACACTTTGGAAATCATCACTTGTGAGAAAGCCTTTCAGGGGAGAATAGACACCATGGGCGATGTTCTCGAGGTCTATCGCCCTTCCGTGGTCGATCTTAACGGAGGGATACTCCTTCTGCTCGCTCAGAATTCTCTCGCGGGTTCTCTCTGCGACGAGCCTTCTGACTAACTTGCCTCCATGGGGCTTCGAGACCATGCTACCACCTCAAAAATTTGGGGAATCAGTCGAGGTAGCCCAGAGCCCTGAGCCTCTCTTTGACCTTCTCCTCTTCCTCCTCGGTGAAGACTTCTTCCTTCTCCTCCTCTTCGAGGCTCGCCAGAACCTCACGGAGAACGTAGGTAACGTAATCTGAGACTGAAGTGAAACCAGTACCCTCTATCCTCTTTTTAATCTTGTCATAGAGGGGCTTTGGTATGGAAACTGTCGTGTACTTCTTTTCGTCGGCCATTCCACACACCTCCGTCTTTAATGATATTTAATGACATTTAATTAAGGCGGCTGTTCTAATATTTAAGGATTTCTATTCTCCGTGGGAATACCGTGCGGTGATAGTATACCCTCTTGGAAAGCATTTTAAGCCCTTGGAAGAAATTCAAAGCGCGATGATGATTGATGGGCGAACCGACCGATGAGGAAGGAAAGGTGATCGCTGAGCAACTCTTTTAAGGCCCATCCCCTACCTTTTCTGGGATGATGATTTCAGCCTTGTCTGAGACTCGTGATGATGGAGTGACGGACTGACCGCAGGTCTTATTTTTATGGTTCTTTGATTAGGCTTCCCGAATAAAATTGGAAAACCTAATAAAGTTTGGTGCTAATCCGGAATGGAAATGTTCAAATGTTGTGTTCATATGCGTGACTTTGGGGTGATATGTTGGAGGAAATCTACAAGCCGCTATGGGTCAGCATCATAGGCAATGTTCTTCTTGCCTTCATTAAGCTAATCGCGGGTTTCCTGTACTCGAGCATAGCCCTCATATCGGACGGTGTTCACTCCCTCAGCGACGTGGTGACGAGCGTCATCGGCTACCTCGGCATAAAGATATCATCCAAGCCTCCCGACAGGAGTCACCCCTTCGGCCACTCTCGCTTTGAGCCTCTCGTAGCTTTTCTCATTGGTGAGGCTCTAATAATAGTCGCCTACGAGATCGGGCGGGATGCTGTTGGGAGAATGCTTCGTGGGGAAGTCATCGAGGTCAATTCCGTAATGTTGGCGGTTACGATTCTCTCGATCCTCGTGAAGGAGGCCATGTTCCGCTATTCCGTTCACGTCGGCAGAAAGCTCAACAGCCAGATTATCATTGCCGATGCGTACCATCACAGGAGTGATGCTCTCAGCAGTGTTGCGGTTCTCTTTGGTCTCGGGACGCAAAAACTTGGCTTCCAGTATGGCGATGCACTAGCTGGCTTTATAGTGGCGCTCTTCCTGGTGAAGGTCTCCTTCGATATAATCCTAGAGAACGTGGGTTACTTGACCGGCCAGGCGCCACCATTCGAAGTCTGCGAGGAGATAAAAAGGCGCGCTTTGAGCGTTCCCAACGTCCTCGGCGTCCATGACCTAAGAGCCCACTACGTTGGGAGCAAGCTCCACGTCGAGCTTCATATAGAGGTTCCGCCTGAGCTGACGCTGAAGGAAGCTCATGACATCAGCGAAGAAGTGAGGGAGCGCATCGAGGAGATAGAGGACGTTGACAGGGCCTTCGTTCACGTGGACATAAAGGGAGTCACCGAGTGATGATTTCCTGCAGATCCCTTAGAAACTCCTCTAGGTGTTCTCTTCTAACGTGGGGCATCATGACGATCCTAATGTAACCACGATGGGCGCTTATTCCCCAGCCGCGCCTTTTGAGCTTCTCCTCGACTTCTTCCAGGTTCGTTGTGCCAAAGGAGACTATGTTGAGCATGGGCTCCCTGATGAGGTAAACGCCGGGTATCTTTTTCAGCTCTCCCGCGAACCATCTGCTCAGCTCCATTGCCCCCTTCACTACCTCCTTGTAGCCCTCGAAGCCGAGGTGCTTTATCATGGCCCACACAGCCAGAGCGTTTGCTCCAGGCCGTGTTCCGGTTATTGTTGCCTGCCACACTTTGCCTCCCGCCAAGTAGGGGGCGGGAACACTTATGGCCTCTAGGAACTTCTTCTTCCTGAATATTATCCCACCTGCCGGGATGGGCACCATACCCATCTTGTGGGGGTCTATGGTTATGCTCTGAACGCCTTTAAGCCTGAAGTCGAAGTCGGGTAGGTCATAACCCAGCTCCTTTGCGAAGGGTATGACGAAGCCTCCAAAAGCTGCATCAACGTGCAGAGGAAGACCGTAGTCAATGGCTAGGTCACTCAAGGCAGGAATGTCGTCAACTACTCCTAGACCAGTGGTTCCGGCTATACCAACGATGCCTATCGTGTTGTCCGTTATCTTTCTTTCGACATCATTGACATCGACGGAGTAGTCCTCTTTAAGCTCGGCCCAGACAAGCTTGACGCTGAGCATCTCGCTCGCCTTGAGGAAGGAGAAGTGGGCGCTCCTTGGGAGGATTAGCTCCGGCTTTTCGACGTCGGCGAGGTTGCGGAAGGCTCTAACGGCCAAGATGTTGGCCTCAGTTCCTCCGGAGACTATGTTCCCGTAGCCCTTCTCAAGGCCGAGAAGGTTGGAGAGCATCTGGATGGCTTCTTCCTCAATCTTCTGACTGCCGACGTGAAGGCCGGGGTCGCCGAGGTTTCTGTCGATGTAGAGGGAGATTACCTTCCGAGCGAAGGGATGGGGATATGTGCACATTGAACCTAAAATCCGTCCGGAATCGAAGGTTAAATCCTCCGCCGTTTTCTCCTCCAGCTCTGCTAAAACTTCTTCCTCGCTCGCGCCTTTCCTCGGGAACATGGTCTCACCAGCCTGGCACTACTCCACACCCCTCAATTTAAGCTTTTGCCCTTTTGATGTAGGTCTTAAAGAACAGCGGCGTCGTTAAGGCTGTCATCATGGAGACGACTATGACGCTCGCGAAGATGGTCTGATCGATGAGCCCGGTGTTGAGGCCAAAGGTGAGTATCGCCAGCTCCAGGCTTCCCCTGCCACCCATGCCTATACCAACGAGGATTGAATCCTTCCAGCTCAGGCCGAAGAGCCTGCTCCCCAGCCCACAGCCGAGAAGCTTTCCAAGCACTGCCGCGAGGTAGAGGGTTCCTATCAGAGCAAGGCTTATTCTAGCCAGCGGTGGGTTGAACATCAATCCGACGTAGATGAAGAACAGCGGAATGAAGAACTCCGTAAGAACGACCTGGAGGTCTTCGATGAGTTCGTTGAGCTTTATCCTGGTCACAACGAGAGGATCTTTTCTCTCACGCAGTCTGCTTATCGTCAGTCCCGCAAGGTAGGCGCCGATTATCTGGTTGAGACCGACCTTTTCGGCTATTATTGCCAGGGCGAAAGTTAATATTAGCGTGAAGGTGAAGAAGACGTTTAGGTTCTTGACTATTGAGTAGAACCAGCGGGAGCGCTTGAAGACGAACTCCGAGATTAATAAGGTGGCTCCTATGAAAAGGAATATCTTGACGGTCAGTATTCCCAGGGAAAGCGCGTCGAGACTCCCCTTGGCCATTGCGGTGATTATACCTATCAGGTAAACCGCCAGTATGTCGTCAACGAATGCAGCTCCCATGAGAATGGATGAAATCTCTCTTTTAACGCGCTCCTTAACGAGGACGCCGCTCGTCACCTCTATTGCGGTGTTTCCGAGGGTAACGCCGACGAAGATCGCCGCCGAAGTGCCTTTGTCGAAGAACTCTACCGTGGTAAAGCCGAGAATGAACGAGAAAGCCACTCCAAGGACGGCAACGACCACAGCTTTTTTCGTGTTCTGGGCTATGGCTGAAAAGTTGCTGGTGAGTCCCATGTAGAGCATCATCATTATGAGCCCGAACTCGGCCAGGACGCCGAGCTGATCGGTTGGTTCGATGGCTCCAAGAACAAAGGGTCCCAGCACGATTCCTGTGAGCACGTGGGCAATAATCGGGTGTATCCCAACTCTCTCGAAGAGCCACTCGATGCTCTTGGCAGTCACGAGCAGAATCGCGAGCGCCGCTAGAAAGTCCACGTCATCCCCTCCTTGCGAGCAGAGCTCCTATTATCCAGAATGCCATCATAATTATCGCAAGAATCATCGCGAGCGTTGCACCTCGACCGGTGCCAAAGACTATTGGGAAGGGGCCTATCATTATCACCCCGCCGCTTTCGACTTCTGCCTCTCCGCCCATAGCCGAGAAGAGAGTTCCAATAAAGACTAGGAGGAATCCGAGGAATATCATTCCCATGCCGAGTGCTATGAGCAGGGTTCCTTTGTCCATACATTAGGAGCTTTCTTTTCCTCTTTTAAACCTTAACCCAAAGAATTAAAATATCGCCTTCCAATCCGCTAACATGCTTGTGCTCGTTGATCTCGACGATACCCTCTGCAACACCTGGGATGCCGGAAAGTACACGCTCCTCCGTCTTATACCCTTCCTTCTCAGAAGGAGGAAGTTCAAGTCTTTCTTCTACATAATCACTGCCCGCTACAGGGAGCTCGAGCAGTCGCGGGAGTTCCACATGATGGATCTTGACAAAATCGTTGAGAAGCTTCTCGGAAAAGTTTACGCCAAGATAACCCCTGAGGAGTTTGAGGAGATAATGGACCTAGTTGATAGAGTCTTCTTCTCGAACCTCAAGCTCTATCCTGACGCCCTTCCGTTTCTTCAGGGACTCAAAGAAATGGGGGCAAAGATAGTGCTCATAACGGACTCCTCGAGCCACTGGCAGAGGAAGAAGCTCGAGTATCTCGGGATAAAGGACTACTTCGATGCGCTCATAATCAGCGGCGAGACCGGCCACAGCAAGCTTGATCCCCACAACTTCCGCCTGGCAACGAGTATGTTTCCCCACGAAGAGGAGATCTATATGGTCGGTGACAGGGACGACACTGATATGAGGGGTGGCAAAGATATTGGGGCTACAACCATCCTCGTGAAGCGGGGTTATTTCAAGGGAAGGCGCCCAAAACACGCCGATTACATTGTCAATGATCTGCTGGAGGCCTTGGAGGTGATTAAAAATGAGCATGAAAAGCGAGCTAAAGCGTAAGTCCCTCCACATCGTGGGATTGTCGGTTCCAGTCTCGTACCTCATCTTCGGGAGAGATGTAACGCTTGCTCTTATCGGATTGGCCTTCTTCATCTTCGTGGTTCTGGAGCCCTTCAGGATAATTGAGGCTTTGAGGGATAAAATCAAGGAAAAACTCCGGCTCTACGTTTACGATGACGTCATTGAGCGCGTGGAGATGCTGGAAAAGCAGATAGACGAGATAACCCGCGAGCACGAGCGCTACCGCGTCGCGGCGCACATATACTTCTCAGCGGCAGCATTCATCGTGGTGTACTTCTTTCCTGAGGAAATAGCCATTGGAGCAATTGCCGTTGCTACCATTGGTGATGCCCTCGCGGCCATAATCGGGAAGTCGTTCGGAAGACACCGCTTTAAGAATGGCAAAAGTGTTGAGGGGAGTCTGGCTTACTTCATTTCAGGCCTGCTGATTCTGTGGCCTCTTGTGGGGCTTCCCTTAGCAGTCCTCGGTTCCCTTGCAGGTATGCTGGCCGAATTCTACAACCTTCCGCCAGATGACAACTTCTCGAACCAGCTGGCGATAGCGACGGTGCTGTATTTGGCCGATATTCTCGTCTTTTGAAGCCCCAAATAGATAAAGAAGGACAGAAAAGGGGAGAGGCTCACTCTATCGTAACCTTTACGAAGGTGGTGAAGTTATCTGCGTCGGTCCACTCCTCTCCCGGCGCTCTGTCGTGAATGCTCGGGTCGTCTGGGAGGCTGTCAACTGCTGAGTCTCCAGCTCCCTGACCGGTCACGTAGGCGACGATGTATATCTCAGAGGGCTTTCCTCCGAGGGCCTTCCACGGAATGGCTATCTCGAGAGTCTGTAGTCCGTTCTCAGCGCCGCCGATGTAGGCGTAAAAGCCTGTCCACTTGAGATCGTTGTATATCCAGGAGCTTCCGTTCCAGAGCACGAGCTGGGCGCTGGAGATATTATTTGTTCCCTTGTCTTGGTCGAACGGCCCGTTCCAGTAGAAGTAGAGCTGGGCATCAATGCCCCTGCTGAAGCTGACCTTCCTGGCCCAGCTGTCCTGGCCAGTGGTGTAGCCGCCCTCCTTGTAGTCGAGGGAAATACCGTAGGCAACTCTCCATGAAGCCTTGTTCTCCGTGGTGAGTGCTATGTAGAGGAACTGGTCGTCGTAGTCAACGTAGAGCGCCTTGAGGTTCGCACCATCCTGGCCGAAGCCGGTGGTGTCCTCAGCAACTGGCTCGACGCTCCAGTCGTCAAGGTTGCCGTCTATGGTCTTGGTGAGATTCTTGGCGAGCTCCTCCATCTCTCTCTTCTTCTCCAGCTCACCGCTCTTGGCCTTCTCGATCATAGCCTCAAGGTCTCTCACCATTTTCTTGAGGCCCGTGTAGGAGCGGTATATCTTGAGCGAGGCACTGAAGGCGTAGTTCGGCAGGTCTATCATGGACTTGCCCTCATTGTAAAGCTTCAGCAGATCCATCAGCTCGGAATCGTACTGCTCGAGCTTCTTCCTTATGTCATCCGTTAGCGGCATGTTCCTGAGCTCGCTGGCGAGCTCCTGGTAGCGGGCGTAGTCCTTCTCGAAGTTTCTTATGCCGTAGAACTTGTTGATCATGACGAAGGTGTTCTGGTACTGGATGAGTCTCTGCACCTTGACACTAACAAGGCCAGCGCTCTCGATGATGTTGTCCATGGTTACGCGAACGTAGTAGTCCGGGATGTTGTCCACCAGCTCCTGGGTGGTGGTTGGCTCAATGGTAATGGTGTCAACGATATCGCTGTTACCGTCGTTGGCGAATGGGTCTCCGAAGTTCCAGACGGCCGGGCCATAGCTGAAGCCGGTGGCAACTTGGAAGTTGAAGTTCCTCGCACCATCAAAGACGCTCAGGGGAACTCTCACTTCGACGGTGTTCTTGGTGAGGTCAACTCCAACGAGAGCCCCGTCCACGGGGATAACGTTTCCTTCGGGGTCAACGAAGTAGAGCAGTGATGTGACGCTGTTGCCGGCTGAAGCCACGGCCTGCTCCTGGCCAACGTATTCGCTTCCGCCAAGGTTCACCGCCATCTGAATGTCCCACGCTATGACAGTGTTGGTGTCCATTTCACCGGCGAACCAGTATGCCCCGCCATCCTTGTAGTCTATCGGAACCGCTATGAAGGTCGCGCCGTTGTCCCCTATCTTGATGTTGCTCATATCCGCGAACTTGAAGAGGAAGTAAACGTACCTATCGTCTTTGGTTACGCCAACCTCTGTGAGATCGGCGTGCGATGAGCTTCTTCCCGGCAGGTATGGGTCTTTATCATGCCTCTGGTCATCGACGGGGTCGCTCCAGATGAAGAATCCGTTCTGGACGGTGTATGAATTGGGTTCAATGGTAATTGCCAACCAGTCGTTGGGGTTTCCGTCAACGTCGATGTTGCCGACCCACACAACGTCAACGTTCATAACGAATTCGTTGTTGTCCTCGTTGGCTTCGGCTATGGTGTTCTCCTCGTCAACGACGGCCCTTATGGTGTAAGTTCCGGTAGCGTTGGGCGTCCAGTTGAAGAGGAACCACTTCTCCTCTCCTGCTCCAAGGTCCGCCGTCCAGTTGGTGTAGAGGTTGCCGTCGATGTAGACCTTGACCGTTGCTCCAGTCACGGGCAGGGAGCCCTTGTTCTTGACAGTAACATTGTAGTTGCCCACCCTGTTGAGGCCAACTACGCCGGGTCCGGTGATGCTGACGGTCAGGTCTGGCATGAGGAACCATTCGCCGACGAGCAGGTTAGTGAAGGTGTCGGTGTCGCCCCATTCGTTCCCGATGTTGGTGTAGTCTATTGCCGGGTCAACGGGGAGAGAATCAACCGCGCTTCCACCACTTCCAGTAACCCAGGCCATTATTGCGAACTTTGAGCGCTTTCCTCCGAGGGCGCTCCATGGTATTGCTATCTCAAGCGTCTGGAGACCAGTTGATGTGTTCCCTGTGTAAGCGAAGCTTCCACCAACGCTGCTTATGCTGTTGTAAGTCCAACCACTTCCAGTCCATGTGTTAAAGTTGTC
This sequence comes from Thermococcus onnurineus NA1, assembly GCF_000018365.1. NCBI lineage: Archaea > Methanobacteriati > Methanobacteriota > Thermococci > Thermococcales > Thermococcaceae > Thermococcus > Thermococcus onnurineus. The sequence continues at coordinate 1,582,255 of NC_011529.1, forward strand.
GGTACCCATTCCGGTGTCCCAGCCCCACCAGAAGTAGATTTCGTAATCAATCGCGTACCCGGCTCCAAACTCCACGCTCCTACCCCAGGAGTCCCCACCAGTAGTGTAGCCGTTTCCGGTTCCTGGATCAACGTCAATACCAATACCATAAGCAACATCCCAGCTTGCGGTGTTGTTGGTATTAATGGCTATGTAGAGATAGGTGTCATCCCAGGAAACGTACATCCTGCCAAGATTGGCTCCGGCTTGGCCGTTGTCCTGACCAATGACCAGGAGGTCCGACGGGCCCCAGTCGCTGAGGTTGCCGTCTATGGTCTTGGGGGCGACGTAGATTTCGGCGAGGTTGGTGAATGTATCGGCATCTCCCCATTCGTTCCCGATGTTGGTGTAGTCTATCGCAGGATCCACCGGGAGACTGTCAACTGCCGAACCGCCGCTTCCAGTCACCCAAGCGATAATTGCTACCTTGTCCGGCCTTCCTCCGAGTGCCTCCCAAGGCACCTTGATTTCAAGGGTTTGTAATCCAGTTGATGTGTTCCCTGTGTAAGCGAAGCTTCCACCAACGCTGCTTATGCTGTTGTAAGTCCAACCACTTCCGGTCCATACGTTGAAGTTGTCGGTACCCATTCCAGTGTCCCAGCCCCACCAGAAGTAAATCTCATAATCAACGGCATAACTGTTTCCGAAGCTTATGCTCCTCCCCCAGGAATCGCTGGTTCCAGTGTAGCCGTTTCCAGTTCCTGGATCAACGTCAATACCAATACCATAAGCAACATCCCAGCTCTGAGTGTTGCCTGTTGTTATTGCTATGTAGAGGTAGTTATCGTCCCAGGCAATGTACATCCTGCTCAAATTTGCACCTGCCAGCCCGTTGTCCCATCCGGCGGTTATGAGGTCCGAGGACGTCCAGTCGCTTAAATCTCCGTCGATTATCTTGGTTCCGTACATAGCGCTTACCATTTTAGTCGCTGGAACCAAACTTAAAAAAAGCAAAACCACCATCAAAATTCCAAGGCCTTTCCTCATAGGATTCACCTCTGGTGATACCTGTTCACCATTGATGATACCTGTGCATAAAATATTTATATACCTTTTCCAATATCACCGGTAGTGATAATAGTTTTGGGGGTGCATCGATGGTCAATTTCATCTTTGGAATACACAACCATCAGCCTCTTGGCAACTTTGGATGGGTGTTTGAGGATGCTTACAACCGTTCTTACCGTCCTTTCATGGAGATTCTGGAGGAATACCCCAATATGAAGGTCGCAGTTCACATAAGCGGGCCTTTGCTGGAGTGGCTTGATGAGAACAAGCCTGACTACATCGACCTCCTCCGCTCGCTGGTGAGTAAGGGTCAGCTTGAGATAGTCGTGGCAGGTTTTTACGAACCAGTCCTGGCTGCCATCCCAAAAGAAGACCGTATAGAGCAGATCAAGCTTTTGAAGGACTTTGCCAAAAAGCTGGGCTACGATGCCAAGGGCGTCTGGCTCACCGAGCGTGTCTGGCAGCCGGAGCTGGTTAAGAGCCTCCGCGAGGCGGGGATAGATTACGTCATAGTTGACGACTACCACTTCATGAGCGCGGGTCTGTCAAAGGAAGAACTTTTCTGGCCCTACTACACCGAGGACGGTGGTGAGGTTATAGCAGTCTTTCCGATAGACGAGAAGCTTCGCTACCTCATCCCATTCAGGCCGGTGGAGAAAACGCTGGAGTACCTTCACAGCCTTGATGACGGCGATGAGAGCAAGGTTGCGGTCTTCCACGACGACGGCGAGAAGTTCGGCGTCTGGCCTGGAACCTACGATTGGGTATATAAGAAGGGCTGGCTTAAGGAGTTCTTCGACAGGGTTTCGAGCGACGAGAGGATAAACCTCATGCTCTACTCGGAGTACCTCCAGCGCTTCAGGCCTAAGGGCCTTGTTTACCTCCCAATCGCTTCATACTTCGAGATGAGCGAGTGGTCACTGCCAGCTAAGCAGGCAAAGCTCTTCGTGGAGTTCGTTGAGAAGCTGAAGGAGCACGGCCAGTTCGAGAAGTACCGCGTCTTCGTCCGCGGCGGCATCTGGAAGAACTTCTTCTTCAAGTATCCTGAGAGCAACTACATGCACAAGCGCATGCTGATGGTGAGCGGACTCGTTAGGGACAACCCTGAGGCGAGGCACTTCATCCTTAAAGCCCAGTGCAACGACGCTTACTGGCACGGCATCTTTGGTGGTGTTTACCTCCCCCATCTGAGGAGGACCATCTGGGAGAACATCATTAAGGCGAACAGCTACGTTTTCACTGGAAGTTTCGTCAGAGATATAGACTTCGATGGCCGTGAGGAGGTCTTCATTGAGAGTGAGAACTTCTTCGCCGTATTCAAGCCCGCCTACGGTGGGGCGCTCTTTGAGCTCAGCTCCAAGAGGAAAGCGGTGAACTACAACGACGTTTTGGCGAGGAGATGGGAGCACTACCACGAAGTCCCAGAGGCGGCAACCCCTGAGGAAGGGGATGGCGAAGGAGTTGCCAGCATTCACGAGATTGGAAAGAAAATACCCGAGGAGATAAGGCGCGAGCTTGCCTACGACAGTCACCCAAGGGCTATCCTCCAGGATCATTTCCTGTCCCCTGAAACGGGCCTCGACGACTACCGACTCGCGCGCTATGAGGAGCTCGGTGACTTTCTGACCGGCGCATATGACTACAGCCCCCTCGAGGGCGGCATAACCCTCTGGAGGGACGGGAGCGTTTCAGGAAAACCGGCGCGCGTGGAGAAATCCCTTCGCCTGACTGATGATGGCTTTATCGTGGACTACACGGTCAAGAGCGGGGCTAAGGTGCTCTTCGGCGCTGAGCTGAACCTAGCGGTTCACAGCGTCATGGAGGAGCCGGATGAATTCGAAGCTACGGCGATAGAAGTGAACGATCCATACGGCATCGGAAAGGTGGAGATAAAGCTCGACAGAAAAGCTAAAGTCTGGAAGTTCCCGATAAAGACCCTTTCCCAGAGCGAGGCCGGCTGGGACTTCATCCAGCAGGGCGTCAGCTATACGGTGCTCTTCCCGGTTGATGGAGAGCTGAAGTTCAGGCTCCGCTTTAAGGAGTTGTGAGAGGCCTCAGCTAGGGAGGCCCTCATCACCCATCAGAGCCCGAAAGGCTCACCTCATCGGCCCTTGCCGTTAATCTTTTCTTACCCTGAAGTCCAGCGGCTCCTCAAGGCGCCAGAAGCGGCAGAAGGAACATACCTCACCGCTCGACGGCATGCCGCAGACTTTGCACTCCCTCAGCTCTACCTCTTCAAGCTCGGCCTCGAAGATGTGCTTCTTCCTCAGGTAGCCCTTCACGAAGTTTATCTTGGTTCCCGGTCTCTTCTCCTCCATCTCGTTGAGGACTTCCTTGAACTCAAGTGTTGTTGCTCCGCGAGCGTGCGGGCACTCCTCAATATGATACTCTATGCCGTTGGCAAGTGCATAGGCAACAACTTCTCTCTCGGTGAGCTCGTAGAGGGGCTTAATTTTCTTCACGAATTTGCCCTCGCCGGGGGTTAGCGGTCCCTGTTTGGCCAGATACTGCGTATTCCAGTGCATCAGGTTGGAGAATATGAAGCTTGCCTCGTCGTCGAGGTTGTGGCCGGTGGCGACTGCATCGAAGCCGTTGTCGTAGGCGAACTTGTTGAAGATGTAGCGCTTCGTTAAGCCGCAGTAGGAGCATGTGGGTCTTCTCGTCCTTACTTCACCAATTCCGTGACCCAAGAGCTCCTTAACGCGGACTATGTGGAGCGGAACTCCCAAAGCCTCGCACTGCCTCTTTGCATATTCTTCGCTCTTCTCCGAGTACTCCCCTATGCCGAGGTTTATGTGGAGGCACTCTATATCGTAGCCAAGCTTCTTGAGGACGTAAGCAGTAACGGCTGAATCCTTTCCCCCGCTCACAACGACTAGAACTCTCTCGTCGGGCTTCAGCAGCTTGTATCTCTCTATTGTGCGCTTGACCTTCCTCTCGAAGTATTCCGTGAAGTGCTCGGGGCAGAGGTACATTCTTGGGTAGTGAAGCTTAATGAAAGCTGGTTTCTCGCAGAACTTGCATCTCATAGGCATTCTCTCTCACCAAAGGCTGAAAAGAGGAAGAGGTTAAAAAGCTAATCCTCCATAGTTTCTATCATGTGCCTCCAGTTGCCGGGCTTCCTGAAGTCCTTCTCCGTGTAGAGGCCCTCCTTCTTGAGTATGCCCCTCGCGGCCAGAAGACCCGTCGCGGCGGCATTGACTATGTCCCTGCTGAGGCCCGCACCATCTCCAGCGGCGAAGATTCCCTCTATACTTGTTTCGAGGTTCTCATCAACCTCGGCGCGCATGGCGTAGTACTTGATCTCAGGTGCGTAGAGCAAAGTATGGTCACTGGCAACCCCGGGCAGAACCTTGTCGAGCTTCTCCAAGCCTTCTAAGATGTTAGTGACGACCCTGTGAGGTAGGGCCATCGCGATGTCTCCTGGAGTAACGTGCTTGAGTGTTGGCTCGACATCGCTTCTCTTTATTCTGCTCCATGTACTCCTCCTTCCACGCCTTAAATCGCCGAGCCTCTGGAGGAGGGGCTTTCCTCCGCCTATGGTCGTGGCTAACTGCGCTATGCTCTTTCCGTAGGCTGTTGTGTCTTCAACTGGTTCTGTGAGTTCAATCCTGCTCAGGAAGGCGAAGTTGGTGTTGTTGCTCTTCTTCTCATGCATGGAGTGGCCGTTTACTCCAACGTAGCCGTCGTAGCGTTCTTCGACGACGAAGCCGTTTGGGTTGGTGCAGAAGGTTCTCACGAAGTCGTCGTAGGTGTCCGTATAGATGTGAAACTTGGGGTCGTGGTTTATGCTCGTTATGGGCTCCATCACTATGGCAGGAACCTCGACACGGATGCCTACATCGATGGGTCCGTGCTTTGCTTTGAGGCCTATCTTCTTGGCCACGTCGTGGAACCAGTCCGCTCCTCCCCTTCCGGGAGCGACGATGATATAACGGGTGTTTATGATGAAGATGTCCTTCCCGCGCCTGACCTTCACCCATCCCTGGCCGAACTCCAGAGCTTTCGTCCAGAGAAGGAACTCAACGCCTTTGCCCTCCAGGTGCTTTTTTATGTCACCGATGACTTCTGGCGTTCTGTCCGAGCCGATGTGCCTCTGGATGATGGGGATGAACTTGACGCCGGCCTGAGCGGCTCTCTGCTCCCAATACTTTACCTGCTCGGGATTGCCTTTGAACAGATTTTTTGGGGCCTTGTGTTTCAGAAAAATCTGGTCGACTTCCCAGACGAGCTGCCAGGCGTAGTTCTCGTCGTTTGTGAGCTCTCTTAGATCACCGCCTATATCCGGGCGGAGATTGATGGTGCCGTCGCTCAGTCCTCCCGCACCGCCAACGCCGCTCATTATGTGGCAGGGCTGGCAGCCAATGCAGTAGCCGAGCTCATACATGGGACAGACGCGCTGATTAATGTCTCCGCCCTCGTCTATTATTAGAACCTTAAAATCGCTCTTTTCTACCAGTTCATAGGCTGCGAAAAGACCTGCTGGGCCGGCTCCGATGATCACAACGTCGTACCTCTTTCCAGAAACCATATTTCCCTTGTCGGGATTTAAGGTTAATCCCTTAAAAACTTTTTGGCAAATTTTTGGTTAATATCACTAAATTATTGGGAAATTTTGACATTTGAATTTTAAATAATTTCCCGAAACCTTTAAACAGAATTGAGTAGTACAACTTTCAGTGGGAGCATGGCCGGAGAGAAATCGGATAAAGCCAAGGCAAATAAGATAAAGATAATCCACAGCAAGAGAAAGCTTCTCCAGCTCCGGAGAAAGGAGGAGCTGAGCCACAACATTCGCTACATAGAGAAGGTTCCAGTTAGAATAGTGATGGACAAGGACTTTCTCAAGCTCCGTCCTAGTGATTCTCTCGTAACCCTTATCGAAAGTATGAGCGAGGAGGAGAGCTCTGCGGTTGTTGTAGATGACGAGGGCAGGTTGATTGGCTTCGTAACTATGAAGGACATACTTCACTTCTTCGACCCGCCAAGGAGACACTCAATAGTGGGCTTTGGGTTGCTGAAGAGGTACTCCATGACTAGAGCCACAAAAGTTGAGGATATAATGGTAACCAAGCCGATAACGATCAACGTGAACGATGATCTTGGTCACGCAATACGGCTGATGATTGAAACCGGAAAGCATCACCTGCCTGTTGTGGACGAAGAGGGAAAGGTTCATGGTATCCTCGAGGTCAAGGACATAATTCGGCTTATCCGCCTAGTTTCTTTATAGCCGAACGATGGGGATTGAAATGGACGTCTTCCTAGAGCTGGCAGTGATCCTAATAACGGCAAAGCTCGCCGGATACATTAGCTCGCGTCTCGGACTTCCAGCTGCATTGGGTCAGATAGTTGGTGGAATACTTCTTGGCCCTTCACTTCTCAATTTTGTCACGTATGATGAGGGCATTAGGCTGATAGCTGATTTGGGTGTGGTAATGTTGCTCTTTTTGGCAGGACTTGAAACCGACATCGAGGAGTTCAAGCGTGTGGGACTGCCCGCATTTCTCATAGCTGTTCTGGGTGTCGCGATTCCATTCCTCCTCGGCTACGCAATAGCCTTTAAATGGGGCTATCCTCAGATGCAGGCCCTCTTTCTTGGTGGTGTCATGACTGCAACCAGCGTAAGCCTGACCGTTAACGTCCTGATGGAGCTCAAGAAGCTCCGCACAAGGGTCGGAACCACTATCCTTGCAGCCGCCGTTGTTGACGATGTCTTGGGTATAATAATCCTTACAATCCTTGTGGCCATCAATACGAAGGGCACAGTCTATGCGAAAGACATAGAAATAATCCTCATGGAAATAGCAGCATTTTTTGTTTTGAGCTATCTGTTTGGTAAGAGAGCCATTAAAAAGCTCTTGAATACTTCTCATAGGATAAACCTCCCTGAGACTGTCACCACGGTTGCACTTGTCGTGATGCTCTTCTTTGCATATCTGGCAGAATACTTCCAGATAGCAGCCATAACCGGGGCATACTTGGCCGGAATCCTCGTTGCCGGGAGTGGGGATGCCCGTAAGATAACGGACAAAATAATCACCATTGGCTATGCATTCTTTATCCCCATCTTTCTTGTAGGGGTAGGCGCAGAGACCAACGCCAAGGTCATTTTCACTGCGGGAACTTTCGCTTTCGTTTATTCCCTCCTGGCAGTCATCGGCAAGGTTCTTGGCTGCGGTGTTGGAGCGCTTCTTTCAAAATTCAAGCCGGAAGAAGCCCTCCAGATTGGAATTGGTATGATTCCACGCATGGAGGTTGGTCTGATCATGGCCAACATAGGTTTGGTGGAGGGGGTTCTCGATAGAGCAGCCTTTTCAATGGCAATAGCAATGGTAATGGCAACGACTCTCGTGACGCCGCCCCTACTCAAGTGGGCCTTTACGAGGGACTAGATAGCCAACCGAATGCTCTTCATCCTCCAGTCAGCGCCGGTTGTTCAAAGAGAGTGTAGTGGTTCTAAGAGAGCGCAGCGCATCATCGCGTGCACACTTTAGGGCATAGATTTATAAAATCCCTGCCGGAGGAAAGGCTATGAGTGAGTTCACGGCGATACTGAGTTCGGCCCTCTTCATGCTCATAATGATAGACCCAAGCGATAAGATCCTCCTGGTTAGCCTGCTGCGTGAAGACTTCCACATAGAGGATATAAGGGCGCTCATCGTGAGGGCAAACCTCATAGGGTTTCTTCTCCTCTTCCTATTCGCGGTTTCCGGCCAGATAATCCTCCAGGAGATTTTCCACATAGACCTCAATGCCCTCCGTGTTGCGGGTGGATTTGTCCTCTTCAAGATAGGTCTTGAGGCCCTCGAAAGCGGCGGCATGATAACCCTCAAGAAGGAGAAAAACATCCTTGCTCTGGCTGCCGTACCGGTGGCTACTCCGTTGATAGCCGGCCCGGCGGCAATAACAACGGCAATAACCCTCACAGCCGAGAAGGGAATCTACCACGCCACCGCTGCTATATTCCTTGCTATACTCCTTACAGCCCTCGTGATGTTCCTTACTCTATACGTTATCAAGAACATCAGCAAAACAACGCTTGGTGTCTTCATAAGGATAATCGGTATGTTCACGATGGCCATTGGAGCGCAGATGATGGTTCAGGGAGTTGTTGGCATCTATCTGCTCATGACTTCGGTTTCGCCATAACGAAAAATTTTTTGGGCTAACCTTTTAACCCCATATTCTTTTTCCAGAGCGGAGGGTTGAGGATGAATGTTAGACTCGAGAAGGTAAAGGGAACGCGAGACCTCTTGCCAGAGGAGATGGCGAAGAGGAGATGGGTCTTCGAGAGAATAAGGGACGTCTTCGAGCGCTACAACTTTCATGAGATACTCACACCGACCTTCGAATACACCGCCCTCTTTCAGCTGAGGAGCGGTGAGGAGGTTGTGGAGCAGCTCTATGCCTTCGAGGACAAGGGCGGGAGGAACCTCTCACTGAGGCCTGACATGACGTCGAGCGTAGCACGCCTGTTCGTCAACCAGTTCCAGAACGCACCAAAGCCAGTGAAGTGGTACTACATTGCCAACATGTTCAGATATGAAGAACCTCAGAGCGGCCGTTATAGAGAGTTCTGGCAGGCTGGAGTCGAGCTCATCGGTAGCGACAAGGTCGAGGCCGACGCTGAGGTCATAGCCCTCCTCGTTGAGAGTTACCTTGCAACTGGCCTGAAGGAATTCACTGTGAACATTGGCGACCGCGTTCTGCTTGACGAGTTCGCGAAGATGCTTGGCGTTAGTGATGACATTGGTTTGATGAGGCTCATCGACAAGAAGGACAAAATGAGCAGGGAAGACTTTATAGGATCTCTGAAAGAGTTTGGTCTAAGCGACGAGGGCATCGGGAAGGTTCTGGCGCTGATAGAGATAAAAGGGAAGCCTGACGATGTTCTCCCGAAGGCGGAGGAGCTCTTCACGAGTGAGAAGGCAAGGGAGGAAATAAAACGCCTCTACGAACTTGTGGAGCTCCTCAAGGCTTACGGCGTCTACGACTTCATACTCATAGATCTCGGCATAGCCAGGGGCTTCGACTACTACACGAGCGTTGTCTTTGAAGCGATAGCGCCAAACGACCTTGGGATAGGCTCGATAGGTGGAGGTGGCCGCTACGACAACCTCATAGAGGTCTTCGGCGGAAAGCCAACTCCGGCGACGGGCTTTGCCATAGGAATAGAGCGCCTCATCCCGATCCTTGAGTGGAGGGGCCTGATTCCAGAGCCGAAGCTCAGGCCAGACGTCTACGTGATTCCAATCGGTAAAGAGCTTGAGCTCAGGGCGAAGGCCATTGAAATAGCTCAGAGCCTTAGGAAGAAAGGCATCACGGCCGACTACGACCTCATGGGCAGGAAACTCAAGAAGGCCTTAGATTATGCAGGAAGGCTTGGCGTGCCCTACGTCATCTTAGTCGGCAAGAAGGATCTGGCTGAGGGCAAGGTCACGATAAGGGACATGGAGAGCGGTGAACAGATAGCCGTTAAAATTGAAAGGGTCTCGGAAGAGCTCTCGCGGCTTCTCAGGGGATAACTCCTCATCTTCTCTTTACCTCGAATTTATTCGCCTTTCTTTTCATCCTCCACTCTTCGAGCTTTCTGACGAAGGGGCAGCGGGAGCGCCACTTCCAGTAAATCTTCTTCAGTGACTCAAACATCTTCAACACCGAAAAAAGTTGAGAGCAGGGCTTAAAGCCTTAGCGGATGCTCCAGAAGTAGTTAATCAGGCTCTGGGCGAGATCTTCGGAGACTATTTTGATGCTGACCTCGTGGTTCCAGTAGAGGGCGCTCTCGCTCCAGTTGTGACTCCCGAGGAAGACTGTCTTCCCGTCTATCACCACCACCTTAGCGTGAAGCGTCGTTTCGGGCGAGTCAAAAGAAACATCCACGCCGTTGGCTTTCAGGTAATCGTAGGCGGCCTGATTGATGTCCGAGGAGTCCTCGAGGAGGACATGAACGCTGACTCCCCTCTTTTCGGCCTCCGCCAGGGCTCTTATGAGATCGTTTGCCCAGTCGAAGCTGTCCGCGGGGTCGTACTTCATGGAGAACATCATTACATAGATGCTCTCACCGGCGTTGTTTATGGTGTTGAGAACCTCATAGTAGTATTCATTATCGAGGAGTATTTCAAAACCTGCCTCATTTCCAAGGGCCTGCTGAATCAGACAGCTCTGGTATTTGGCCTTCAACGAGCTGAGCTCTCCTTCCTCTTCGGCCAATGTGGAGTTGAGCTCGGAGAGCTTTGAGACGCACAGGCTAAGATTCTCGGTCAGCTCGGTGACGTTGATTCCAGGCTCTATCACTTTCACCTCGGTATGGGTTTCGGTTACGGTTTCGGTGAGTGTGTGGTTCTGGATTTCAGTTACGGTGGTTGTCACGGTTTGAGTTCCACCAAGACAGCCCGCTGATAGAACAGTTATGATGAGCAGAAATACCAGAGCTTTCTTCACGCGTACCACCATCCAATGGTGTACATCCAACTTGTGAATTTAACCTTAACGTAGGGCAACCGTTAAGACTCTCATATTTTTGAGACTGAAATCGCATAATAGTGGGTTCCGTTGTTGAATAAGATTATTTCCAATTCATCCTCTGGCTCCATTAGTATACATCCATGATTTGCCCATCAATTATCGCCATATAATTAAACGTGGCAAGTAACTTAGGGCATCTGAGAATTAAAAGTACTCCATACCTTACTAATCAACAACAGCACTTACAGTTAACCTCATGCTGACCTTTGAAAGAACTTGGGACAACAGGCTTACCACTGCTAACATACTCTTAACCATCAGTTTGAGCCTGACCATAATCATCCTTGGCTTGAAACCCACCACCCCAGACCTGGTGACCAAAATAGTCACCTACTCCTTCCCAGCACTATACTCACTCATAATCACCACTTACAACCTAATGCACAACAAGAACTTTGTAAAAGCTATAAAAAAGAAAGGGTTCAACCCCCAAACCTCACCCACTGAGTAACCTCTTAAAACCCCTAATCAAAAGGTCAATGATACTCTCCCCACCACTGCCATTATCATTTTCCTTTTCCAATCTAGTCATATACTTCACAATCCTCTCTTTAAGCCAAGGAGGTGCATTCTCCAAAGTAAACACAGGCTGAGGATTCTTGAGGATTTCAGGAGGCTCACCCTTATCAATAATGAAATTAATCTCCCTGTACTGCCCCTTCTTAATCAAATCCTCCTTGAGACCCTCCACAGTGACAGTCCTCCCATACCACTCCTTAACCCTGTACACATAAGGGTCTTCAGGAGTGGGGAGCTTGCTCAAATACACCTTAATTGGAAAATCCTTGTACTCCTCATATATCTCCTCATCAGTGGGAGTATGCCCAAGCCCCAGAGAGGAACTACCCCACTTCCCAGCAAGGAATATGTATATGAAACCACCATGTTCTAGGTTGCTGTGCAAGTACCAGTAAAGTGCTTCTTCAAAACTGTTGAACTGGAGCTTGCCAGCTGGCAGGTACACTTGTGGGGGCTTCAGCCTCCCCCAGTCCACTGCAAATGTGAGACCAATTTTGAAGTAGGTGCTAAGCTTTTTATCCCCTTCAGAGTAGCCAACTATGGCTTCTTTAGTTTGACTAAACCTCTTGTAAGCTTCAAGGTTAATGTCCTTGCTAGTGTACCTGTAAAAGTACTCTGTCACTGCACTTGCACTGTAAATTTCCCATTTACCAGTTTCTGGGTAGTAGACAAACAGTTCAGCATGACCCACTGGGTTCACTTTACCATTAATCACACCATTTAAACCCACTAAATAATACTCTGCCTCAATCCCCATGAGCTTATTCAAGTGATAAAGAAAGGCATACCTGTACAGCACTATACCATCACAGTCAATTCCTTCTTCCCCCTTGATAACCTTGGAAGGAAGCTGAGGGTCATTATTAAAACCTGAACCTAATTTCATAAACATGTCAATGTTTGATTCTAAATAGTGCCTCATGACTTCTGGAGTGTAGGGAAGTCCCAGCTCACCAATGTCTACAAGCTTATTAAATGCTCCAACTGGGTTGAAGTCCTCACACCAACCATTATCACACTCTCCTTGCATTTTTGTGTACTTGATGAAGATTTCCCTGTCCTCCTCATCAAACTTACCATACATTGCATCCAGGCTCAGCTTGAACACTTCAAGCACTGGTTCACTGTACAGGTCTTTCACAAGGTCTTTGGCATCAAAACCATACCAGCCTTCTGCAACTGAGTAGCCTCCCTTAAAGGTGAAGTTTTCCACCACTGGGGACTTCTCAGGGTTCAGGGGCTTGTAGTACTTGTACTTCTCACCCTGGAATTCAAAGTAGCTCTCAACATACCCAGGAGGCACTTGGGGAGCAGAGTAATCATAACTCTCCCCACCAGTCTCATCAAGACCAGCATCACTCCTGTCCAGCCTGTACTTCAAGTTCTCAAAAGGCACTACTATAAACTTACCAATGTGGTAGAATGTTCCCATGACTCCATCAACTTGGACATCATCCTCAGTAAGCTCAGCAGGAGCAGTAAGATTACCCACTATGAGGAAGAGAATGAACATGAGGGCAAAGAGTTTGAGAATGTACCTGAACATGCCCCTATTACCTCCTCAACTTAGTATTACCTGTGAAAAGTTTATTAAGCCTTTCTGTGGGATTGGGTAAGGATATATAAATATGCATCTGCATCAGTATGCATACTAGGTGATTTCTATGACAGAGAAAGTGAGAACAACTGTACTTACATCTATAAGAACTTCACCAAAGGACAAAGGAAAAGGGCATAAATTTGAGCAGGCTTCTTGAAAGGGCCTTAATGATAGAGCTAGAACTTCTAGAAAGCATTGACTTGAAAATAGAAGAGCTTCTGAGACAAAGACTCTTAGAGGATAAAGTTAAGAGTGGGGATGAAAAACCCACTGGTGGGATGATGAGTCTGGAGCCCCCTGATTGGTGAGGAGGTTTCGCGGGGCTGACCGCTATGGTAAAGCGCTGGCTGTGTAAAGACCTTTATGATGAGATTGAGAGGCTTGAGCGTTCCATCATTGAACTGGAGGAGCAGATAGTCGAGCTTCGAATGCAGCTCAACATGAAGGTCGACGAGGCTAATAGGCTCGCCATAGAGAACACCAGTCTGAGACACAAGGTTGAGATAATGGAGCGTCGCGAGAAGCGCCTTAAGGAGCTCCTTGCAAAGCTCAAAGTCCCTCTTGTTGTCGTTGATGAGGAGCAGTTTGAGGATGTGGACGTTGACCTCGAAGCTGATTTGAAAGACTAACAAAAACCTTAATTAGGCTCCGGCTCTTTTTACTTCAGCTTAAAAAGAGGTGATGCTCATGAGCATGGACATGACCACGCGCATGTTTAAAGAGGAAGGGTGGATGAGAAAACAGTGCCCTAAGTGCGGAAAGTTCTTCTGGACGCTCGACCCAGAGAGGAAAACCTGCGGGGACCCTCCGTGTGATGAGTATGGATTCATCGGTAAGCCTGGCATTCCAAAGAAGTACACCCTCGACGAGATGCGCGAGAAGTTCCTGAGCTTCTTTGAAAAGCACGGCCACGGAAGGGTGAAGCGCTATCCTGTTCTGCCAAGATGGAGGGACGACGTTCTCCTCGTTGGTGCTTCAATCATGGACTTCCAGCCGTGGGTAATCAGCGGTGAAGCCGATCCTCCAGCCAATCCGCTCACCATCTCACAGCCCTCGATTCGCTTTACCGACATAGACAACGTTGGAATAACCGGCAGGCACTTCACGATATTTGAGATGATGGCGCACCACGCCTTCAATTACCCCGGCAAGCCGATATACTGGATGGACGAGACGGTTGAGCTCGCTTTCGAGTTCTTCACCAAGGAGCTCGGTATGAAGGCCGAGGACATAACCTTCAAGGAGAACCCCTGGGCTGGCGGTGGAAACGCCGGACCTGCCTTCGAGGTCCTTTACAGGGGTCTTGAGGTTGCAACGCTAGTTTTCATGCAGTACAAGAAAGCTCCTGAAAACGCTGACCCAAGTCAGGTCGTTGAGATAAAGGGCGACAAGTATGTCCCGATGGAAACGATGGTCGTTGATACCGGTTACGGCCTTGAAAGGCTTGTCTGGATGAGCCAGGGTACTCCCACAGCCTACGATGCCGTCCTCGGCTACGTCATAGAGCCACTCAAGAGGATGGCTGGAATAGAGAAAATAGACGAGAGAATCCTGATGGAGAACTCTAAACTGGCCGGAATGTTTGACATCGAGGACATGGGAGATTTGAGAGTTCTCCGCCAGGAAGTTGCCAAACGCGTCGGCATAAGCGTTGAGGAGCTGGAGAAGCTGGTAAGGCCCTACGAGCTTATCTATGCGATAGCCGACCACACCAAGGCCCTAACATTCATGCTCGCTGATGGAGTCATCCCGTCCAACGTCAAGGCGGGCTACCTTGCAAGACTCCTCATAAGGAAGAGCATAAGGCACCTCCGTGAGCTTGGTCTGGAAATGCCGCTGGCGGAGATCGTTGCCATGCACATCAAGGAGCTTTCGCCGAGCTTCCCTGAGTTTAAGGAGATGGAGGATGTAATCCTTGACATCATCAACGTTGAAGAGAAGCGCTATCAGGAAACCCTCCGGCGCGGAAGCGACTTGGTGAAGCGCGAGATAGCCAAACTCAAGAAGAAGGGTGAAAACGAGATTCCGCTTGAAAAGCTCATCCTATTCTACGAGAGCCACGGACTGACGCCGGAGATAGTGGCGGAAATAGCTCAGAAGGAGGGTGTTAAGGTCCACATACCCGACAACTTCTACACTCTCGTCGCCAAGGAGGCCGAGAAGGAAGAAAAGAAGGAGGCCGCCCAGTACGTCGTTGACTTCGAACTCGTGAAGGACTTGCCCGACACGAGGACACTCTACTACGAGGATCCGTTTATGAAGGAGTTCGACGCGGAGGTTCTCAGGGTAATCGATGACTGGGTCGTTCTTGACCGGACCGCATTCTACCCCGAGGGCGGCGGTCAGCCCTACGACACGGGCGAGCTGAACGGAGTTAAAGTTACCAACGTCCAGAAGGTCGGAAAGGTTATCCTCCACAGGGTTGAGGAGCCCGAGAAGTTCAAGGAGGGCATGACCGTCCACGGAAGGATCAATTGGGACAGGAGAATCCAGCACATGCGCCACCACACGGGAACCCACGTCCTCATGGGTGCCCTGGTTAGGGTTCTCGGAAAGCACGTCTGGCAGGCTGGTTCTCAGCTTCATACCGACTGGGCCAGGCTGGACATATCCCACTACAAGCGCATAACCGAGGAGGAGCTCAGGGAGATAGAGAGGCTCGCCAACAGGATAGTTATGGAGAACAGAAGGGTAGCCTGGGAGTGGCTTCCAAGGACTGAAGCCGAGATGAAGTACGGCTTCAGGCTCTATCAGGGCGGAGTTGTGCCGGGCAGGATTATCAGGGTGCTCAGGATAGAGGACTGGGATGTCCAGGCCTGTGGTGGAACCCACCTGCCGAACACCGGCCTTGTAGGTCCGATTAAAATCCTGAGAACCGAGCGCATACAGGACGGTGTTGAGAGGATAATCTTCGCCGCGGGAGAGGCCGCCGTAAACTGGATGCAAGAAACTGAGAGAATCCTCAAGAGAACAAGTGAGGTCTTCCGCGTCCCGCCCGAGAAGTTGCCAGAGACTGCCGGGAGATTCTTCAACGAGTGGAAGGAGGCAAGGAAGGAAGTTGAGAGGCTCAGGAAGGAGCTGGCGAAGCTCCTCGTTTACGAACTTGAGGACAGAATCGAGAGGGTCGGGGAAGTCGAGTTCATTGGCGCAGTCGTTGAGGGAACCATGGACGACCTCCGCGAGGCGGCAAACAAGCTCAGGAAGGATAAGAGAGTTGTCCTCCTCATCAGCAGGGAGGGCCACTTCGTCGTTGCCGTTGGCGATGGCCTCGACCTTAAGGCCGGCGAGCTTGCGAAGGTGATAACAAGCGTTGCCGGCGGTGGCGGGGGTGGAAGAAAGGAGCTCGCCCAGGGCAGGATAAAGAACCCCCTGAAGGCCGAGGAGGCTATAGCCGAGGTGAAGAAGCGCCTCGGCTGATTTTTAAACTTTTCTTGGTGGTCAAAATCAAGGTCAAGACCCTGACCAGGCAGGTTGTAGAGTTCTGCTCTGAACTCGGGCTAACTGCTATCCCTGAGTACAGGACTCCAGACGGGACGAGGATAGACGTGGCGATTCTGAATGGCGGACAAAAGCTCCTCGCCATCGAGCTTGAGGCTTCCTTCAAGTGGTTTCCTCAAAGGCTCCTCTACGACGTTGTCAAGGCCCATAGGGCGGGGTTTCCGGAGCTTTGGGTTGTAACGCCTTTTAGAAACGTGAAGCCGGGTTGGGTTCTGAACTACGCTGAGGAGTTAGGTGTGAGACTTAAGGTGCTCCCCCCCAGAAGAGCTGGAAAAGGAAATAGCTGGAATCAGGGCTTCCTCTCTTCTTTCCAATACTTGACGTAGATTACGTCTTCAGCGTGCCAGACTGGTATCTTGTCTCCCTTTATGGTTATCTCCACCTCCCCGTTCTCATAGATGAGTTTCTTTGTTACGTCTTGTGGGAGCTGAAACTGGATGTAGACTTCATCGGGCACGGTGTCTTTGTCTATGGTGACTTTGAACTCGTTGGTGCCTTTGTAGTTTTCATTCCCGTATCTGATGAGGTATGAGGTCCCCTCTGGGAACTTTATTGTCAGCTCGAAGGAGTTCACGTGGGGACTAATCTTCATAGTAAAGAGCCCGACGCCGTCCTTTGTGATGAACGTAACGCTTTGGTTGTTGGTGTAGAAGACTTCCCTGTACTCTATGCTCGCAGGGGGAATTTGTGACGTACTGAGGGCGTAGGCCGCGAGCGCTATTGTAATTATTGCCATTATTGTGAGCGCCTTGTTCATGGTATCACCCCAGAATATTTTGCTCCTGCCGTTATTAACCCTTTTGTGTAAGTGTTTACAATAGAGAAAAAACAGGCGGGCTCAAAGTCCAGTTGGCTCGTCGATGAAGAAAACCTCAACGTCGAACTTCTCTTTAACGAGCGGCATCAGCGCCTTTACGCCGAGCGTTTCTGTCTTGTAGTGGCCGGCAACCGCGACGCTTATCCCAAGATCCAAGGCGGTTAAATAGTTGGCGTGTGTAAACTCTCCGAGAACGAATAGGTCAACGTTCTTTCTCTTTGCTTCCTCCAGTGCAAAGCCGCCAGCGCCTGTTATGGCTCCAACGCGTCTTATCTCCCTCACCCCGAACTCGTAGGTCTTAACTGTCGTGTCCAGCTTCTCCGCGAGAACCTGTGCCACTTCCTCCACCGGCTTTGTCTCCTCAAACTCCCCGATATAACCTATCGTGACCCCTCCGTACTCGCCGAAGGGCTCCTTCGGTTCAAGCCCGAGAAGTTTGAGTAGTTGGACGTTGTTTCCGACCTCAGGGTGGGCATCTAAAGGCACGTGGGCGACGTAGAGGTTTATGCCAGCATCGAAGAGCGCCTTAAGCCTGCGGTATGTCACTCCAGTCACGTAGTCTATGCCACCCCATATCATGCCGTGGTGGACTATCATCATGTCAGCTTTGGCCCTGGCGGCTCTCTTTATCGTTCTGAGCGTCGTGTCAACGGCAAAGGCTATCCTCTCAACTTCCTCCTTTCCCTCTACCTGGAGACCGTTCTTTGACTTGTCAGGGAAGGCATTAATGTTGAGGTATTCGTTGAGAAATGCGACTATCTCGTCTCGCGCGACCATTTCGACCACCAAACTTAATCCCCGCGAGAGCTTTTAACGTCTCCGTATTCACTATACTGAATATCTCGGGCAACATCTCCGACCAGCTAACCTTTTAAAAGGCCTGCCCAACTCGCTCCGAGAGGTGTTGGTATGGGTGGGAGTGACAACTTCAGGCGAGCGGTTGAGGAGCTTGCGAGGGCAGTTTTGGCGGGCGAGATTAAAACGCGGGACGAGCTTAACCGCTACAAGATAATCGTCTCTAGGAAGTATCACCTCTCCAAAATTCCCGGCAACTCGGACATCTTGAAGGCTATACCTGAGGAAGAGCGCGACCGCTTTAGGGATCTGCTCCGGAGGAAGCCAACCAGAACGATAAGCGGCGTTGCAGTCGTTGCCATGATGACCAAGCCTTTCCCCTGTCCCCACGGACGCTGCATCTACTGCCCGGGCGGTCCGAGCGTTGGCTCTCCTCAGAGCTATACTGGAAAAGAACCTTCCGCTCTGAGGGCCGTCCAGAGCGCTTACCACCCCTATATCATCATGATGCGCAGGCTAAAGCAGCTCACTGACATAGGCCACGACGTGGACAAGGTCGAGGTCATAATCCAGGGTGGAACTTTTCCAGCGGTTGATCTGGATTACCAGGAATGGTTCATCAAGTGCGCCTTCAAGGCCATGAACGACTTCCCGCACTTCAGGGACATAGAAAACCTCGAGGAGAAGCTTGTCCGCCTGATAGTCCACGGAGATAAGTCCGTCCTTGACGAGGATCCGAAGTTCAAGGAGGCCTGGGAGAAGACGCACAGAAAGCCCTACTATTATCTCGAAGATGAGCAGAGGAAGAACGAGAAGGCTAATGTGAGGATGGTCGGATTAACGATAGAGACCCGCCCGGACTGGGCCTTCGAAAGGCAGATTGACAGGATGCTCAAGCTGGGAACGACGCGCGTTGAGCTCGGTGTTCAGACGATTTTCAACTTCATCCACGAGAGGACCAAGCGCGGCCACGGTGTTGAGGAGATAGTTAAGGCTACCCAGCTCCTCCGCGACGCTGGGTTGAAGATAAACTACCACATAATGCCTGGTCTGCCCGGGAGCAACTTCGAGAGGGATTTGTACACCTTCAGAGCAATATTCGAGGATGCTCGCTTCAGGCCGGACATGCTGAAGGTATACCCGACCCTTATTACCGCCGACGCTCCTCTCTACCGCTGGTGGAAGGAAGGTAAATACCGGCCATACCGCACGGAGGAAGCCGTTGAGCTTCTCGTCGAGGCCTACAAGCTCTTCCCCAAGTGGGTTCGCGTCATGAGAATCCAGCGCGACATCCCGGCAAAGCTCATCGTCGACGGCGTCAAGCACTCCAACCTTGGACAGCTTGTCTTCAACGAGCTGATTAAGAGAGGAATTCGTCCGAGGGAGATTAGGTTTAGAGAGGTTGGCCATATGATGCAGAAGTTCGGTGTGGAGCCCGAGATGGAGCACATCGAGCTTCTTAGGGAGGACTACGATGCAGCTGGCGGTAAAGAGATATTCCTCAGTTTTGAGGATACGAAGAATGACATCCTCATAGGCTTCCTCCGCCTGAGGATTCCGAGTGAAAAAGCCCATCGGAAGGAGATAAACTGCTGTCCTTCGGCCATTGTCAGGGAGCTCCATGTCTACGGTCCGCTCGTGCCGATTGGCGGGAAACCGAAGTACGAGTGGCAGCACCGCGGCTATGGACGGGAGCTTCTTGCTGAGGCGGAGAGGATTGCCCGCGAGGAGTTTGACGTCAAGAAAATGCTTGTCATAAGCGGCGTAGGTGTGAGGGAGTATTACCGTAAGTTTGGCTATCGGAAGAACGGTCCGTACGTTGCCAAAAGGCTTGACAAAAGCTACGCAGACTTTGGCAAGAGCAAAAGCTTCGATGCACACTTAAACACTTAAAGGAACAGATAAAAAGGCTTATGTGGCTGGGGCATCCCTTCCCCAGGACTTTTATAATACTCCTTTGAGCATCAT
The DNA here is from genome assembly GCF_000018365.1 of Thermococcus onnurineus NA1. Taxonomy (NCBI): domain Archaea; kingdom Methanobacteriati; phylum Methanobacteriota; class Thermococci; order Thermococcales; family Thermococcaceae; genus Thermococcus; species Thermococcus onnurineus. The sequence goes on from NC_011529.1 coordinate 1,602,027, forward strand.
GAACAGCCAGCCGTTGTGAGTGTTGCAAATATCAGCTCAATCGCCGGTATACCCAGTTTCTCCTGACGTCTTCCTGCTCCATCGTATCGTCTTCATTTGGTATTTAAAATTACTCTAATGCATTTGAAGACTTTGTCCAAACTTTTTCAAGACCGTAAATCTTTTGAACATTGATAATCTACTTTGGGCAGGTGGTTCAAAATGGAAAAGAAAAGGAAGATACGCATTCCCTACGAAATATCTTTCAGGGTAAAAGTGCTCTTCATGACCTTGCTGTTTGGAATAGCAATATTCTTCATCGTGTACTACCCGCTTATCTCTCATCAGGTTAATCCGTTTGATGTTGTTGCCCCAAAGGGCCAGATAGTCCTTGCTCAAAACTTCACGTTTGGATCTGTGAACTACACAAACGCCATCGCAATGACGTCCCAGAACAACATTCTGGTCTTAAAGGGAAACGATAACATGGGCGATACGCTTACGATGAAGATGGTTACCTCTGACTGGTGCCTCGATCTCTGGGTCTGGGGTGGTTCGAACAACGGCTGGCAGCTGAAGTACAACTGTTCTCGGGAAATCCAGATAAGCGAGTACGCTTTCAGAAGAGTCCCGGCTCATGAGGCACGGGAAATATTATACTGGTACCTTGAGTCTGGCTATATAATCGTGCTCCACAAGACAGGGCCAGTGCAGAACTATGAACTTGTGAACTTTACGGTAACGTACGGGGATACGACCGGAAACGGCTCCCTGAAGGTTGCCCTTGGTAAATCCTGATCCATGTTTGGAGGTGATCCTGTGAGGATTTCCTACGAGACCGAGTCGGCCATTAAGATCCTCGCCGCTGTTGCGATCATTGCAGTGGTTGTCCTTTACTATCTTCTTGCTCCCATAGTTACCTATAAGCCCGTGCCCTACGGTGTCGCTGCCCCAAAGGGTCAAATAGTGCTGCTTGAAAACATAACCATTGGTGATTACGCTTGGAATAACGCTGTTAACCTCCAGAGGTATCTCCTCATAAAGGGCAGCGAGGACTATGGGGACTCCGTAACGCTGAGGCTCCAGGACCCTGACTGGTGCCTTGACGTCGTCATCTGGGAGGGGCAGAAGTACGTGAGGACCGAGGAGTGTATCCGGGAACTTGTCATACCTAAATATTTGTTCGAGATAAGTAGAGCTTTTTACTGGTACGTGGGGAGTGGCTACTATATAATAATCTATAAACCTGAAGGCGCTCCGGAAAACTACGAACTGGTGAACTTTACTGTCACCTACGGCGAAGAAACCGATTGGGGTGCTTTTAAGGTCGCATATCCCAGGGACTAAACCCTTTTAAGGGTTCCCCATAACTTTTTTCATGCGCTTTAAACCAAAACCCTTCAAGGAGCCCGTAAAGTTCAGGTGTCTCTACTGCTTGGACTGCTGCAGGGGGAGGTTCATCTATCTAACCCTTAAGGATATACAGAAAATAGCCGAGGCTGGCTACGACCCGCAAGACTTCGTTCTTATGGTTCCCGGCGGTGATAAGGTTCGCTTCGTCATGGCCTACCGTGAATGGGACCTCGGCTGCGTCTTTCACGACCCTGAGACGGGCAAGTGCAGAATCCATGACAGAAATCCCGTAATCTGCCGCATATACCCGTTCATGGTCTCCAGAAAGCCCCTGGGAGTTGAGGGGGAGGAGCCCTTCGAGTATAAAGGCGAAAGGTTTTGGCTCTACTACGATGAGAGCTGCCCCGGAATAAACTCGGAGGAACCTGAGATGGTCATAACCCCGGAGGAGATAGCTGGGCTTGGCATCGAGTTTGAGCATGAATTAGAGACGACGGATATGGAGGGTTTTCTCAAACTGCTTGAGGAACTCGACCGAGAAGATTAACCCTTATAAACGGCTTCTCCGAGTTATGACCGATGTCGATGAGTGAACTCCGCTACAGGCGAGCCTCCGCATGGGAGTATGACCTGATCCTCCGCGAGGCGGAGAAGTACGGTGAACTTAAGCACCACACCTTCGCGATAGTCGAAGGAAAATTTCGGGACGTTTATGCGGTAAATGAGAGAGTTTGGCGGGAGATAGAGAATCTCAAGATCAGGCCCTACGCCTACGGCACCTTTGTCGGCACTATCAAGGTTGACAAAAACCTCGTTGAGAAGTTCTATCCCAACGTCGAGTTCTTTTATTTTGTCGACATCCAAAAGAACTACGCGGTTCTGAGCCCAAAGGCCGGCTTTCTCTTCACAACCGGCAAAGATGTCCCGAGGAGCGGTGTCAGGAAGTATGGCTGGCAGGGGACTAAAAAGCTGGTTGTTTTTGACGAGAACGGGATAATCCTTGGTATAGGAAGGATAAATCCAGAGGGCCGGAACAAGTTCATCCTGAACGTCACGGACGTGGGCGAGTTCTTGAGGAGGAAGAGATAACGGTAGCAACCTCCCTTAACCAGTTAAGGGTAGGTTGTGCAGTTATAATCCTTTAGCAGGTTGCAGAGGACAGACTAAAAATTGAAAGAATGGACGAATTATCCAAGTGTCACGACTATGACATAGCCGTCGGTCGTTTTAAGTCCTGTCACCTTTATTGTTCCCTTTTGGGTATTGGGGTCATAGTTAAGTGAGATGTCCACGTCCCCCGAGAGAACATTAGTTGGAATCGCCACCACCGCGAATCTCTGTTGCTTCGGAGGACCACCAACGACGGCATTGTTTAATGCTCCTTGGAGCTCAATCTCGTTCCAGAGTTTTGCCCTTAGAATGGGTATTACCTCTCCCGTGTAGAGCGTATCGCTTGAGCCTGTTCCTCCGCTCTGGAGCGTGAAGACCCTGTAGAGCTCCTCGAACTTTTCTGAATCGTTGAGTTTTGGATAACCGTTGATTACCTCGTCTATGGTTATTCCCTTTGCGAGCTCGCTAAGCGGGACCTTCCTTGCCACTCCAAAGTCCGAAGGCATTTTGTCAAGAGATTCAAAAGATGGCAGTCCGTTCAGCAGTTTTCTGTACTCGTCTGGAATCTTTTTCACACCAAAGGTCTCTGAGACAAGGTTGTCGCCGTGGATTTCCTTAGCCTTGAATGTGAAGCCCTCACTGGACTCCAGCTTTTCAACGCGAACCACGTTGTTGGGCTCAATCCAGAAGGCCCACAATTCTTTCTGCGTTATTGATGCCTTGTCCCCCTTTATCTCAAGTCCAACCGAGTACTGCTCCGGAACTACGAGAATATCGGCGTTGTCTCTCACCGTTAGATACGCGTTGTGTATCTCGTCATTGGTTACGATCAGGAGAATGGTTGTACTGCCGATCTCCCCGGAACCTGAGTCTGTCGGTTTATCCTGGCTGTTTGAGGTGTTGGCCTTTGTTCCTCCGCCCGTGCAACCGCTTGCAATCACAGCAAGGGCAATAAGGAGAAGGAAAAGGAGGGTTTTCACCCTCATATTTCCACCTTACTTCCCAGTGAGTCCCCAGAGTATCCAGGCTATTGGCTCAAGGGTGAACCATGCAACAAAGGCTAATGCAATTCCGATTACCGCTATGACGAGCCTTCCAAGGAAGTGTGTCTCTCTATCTGCAATAATGGTTCTGCCTCTCCGGGTATCGTTTATCACCACGTATCCACTTCCATCGGCGTTGATGATTTCCGCGTCCACCCCTGCATATGGGTTTATCGCCCACGCAACTTTTCTGTATACTGCCCCGATGATTCCAAATATCTTGGAGACGTGGGTAGTATATGCGTAGACGTCCTTCTTGGTCCAGATGAGCAGGCCTATGAAGGCGAGCACGAGGAATGCCCCTATGCTCGATTCGGGCTTCAGCCACAGGAATAACATCGCTAGGATATAGGTTATGAGGGTCGCCCAGGCGAACTTCGTCGTTTTCTCCTTGATCGGGATGTTGTAGTGGTGGGCGAGCGACGTCAGCCCTATCATCAATGCCAGGACGCTTCCAATCCCGAGAATCACCATAGCCAATGTGAATCCTATGCCCACTTCGCTTGGGTCAAGAACGGCACCAAGTCCTGCTATGGAAAGTATGACTCCAATGTTCCCGAGGCCCCCGAGTACGCCGGCGAGTTTCCTATCAACAACCAGCAATTTATCACCTCCTTACTTTATCACTTCCTTACTTTATCACCTCCTTATAAATGTTGTGGATAATGCACTCGAGTACAGTAATGTGCATCTTGCCCATTGGAACAGAAACCCTGCTGGACTTTCCTAACCTGTCGTAACTTTTTTAAGACCTATTGCGTAGGCATAATTGGTAACAAAAGGTAACTAAAGGGGGTGACGCCCGATGATTAGGAGGGTGAAGACGGGCATCCCTGGAATGGATGAGGTTCTCCACGGGGGAATTCCCGGGAGGAATGTGGTTCTGCTCAGCGGCGGCCCAGGAACGGGCAAGTCTATCTTCAGCCAGCAGTTCCTCTGGAACGGCTTACAAAACGGCGAGCCTGGAATATATGTGGCTCTGGAAGAGCACCCCATCCAGGTCAGGCAGAACATGGCCCAGTTCGGCTGGGACGTCAGGAAGTACGAGGAGGAAGGTCTTTTTGCCATGGTTGACGCCTTCACAGCTGGAATCGGTAAGAGCAAGGAGTATGAGAAATACATCGTCCACGACCTTACCGACATCCGCGAGTTTATAGACGTCCTCAGAACGGCCATCAAGGACATCGGTGCCAAGAGGGTCGTTATAGACTCGGTTACGACCCTCTACATCAACAAGCCTGCCGTGGCGAGGAGCGTGGTTATGCAGCTCAAAAGGGTTTTGGCTGGCCTGGGGGTTACGAGCATACTCGTCAGTCAGATAAGCGTCGGTGAGCGCGGCTTTGGTGGACCCGGTGTTGAGCACGGTGTTGATGGAATAATCCGTCTTGACCTTGACGAGATAGACGGCGAGCTGAAGCGCTCACTTATTGTCTGGAAGATGCGCGGAACGAGCCACTCCATGAGGAGGCACCCCTTTGAGATAACCGACAAGGGAATAGTCGTCTATCCCGACAAGGTTCTGAAGAGGAAGACAGTTGTTGAGCTCGAGTGAAAACTGAAAGGGGTGAGAGCATGGAGGTGCCACTGAACCCGCTTGGAAGGGAGGAGATACACAGGCTTGAGAGTGTACTGCTCTTCGCAACCCTCTTCAGGCCCGAGGTGATAGAGCTCATCAAGGATCCGGCCGAGAGGCTCACCTGGGTCGACAGCCTGGCCGTTGCAGCCGGGGCGATAGCCAGAGAGAAGGCCGGCATGACAGTGAGAGAGATTGCTGATGAGCTCGGCAGGACGGAGGCAACCGTTAGAAAGCACCTCAAGGGTGAAACCAAAGCCGGCCAGCTCGTCAGGGAGACTTATGAGCTCATCAAACAGGGCAAGCTCGACGAGCTTGTGAAGAACGTCGAGGTCTTGGCCAAGGGCGGCCAGCTCATTGCCCTTGAGGAGTACGAGAAGCTCAAGAAGGAGAAGGAAAAGCTTGAGGCCAAAGTGGGTGAACTTGAGAGGGCACTGAGGGATGCTCTGGCTGAGAAGGATGAGCTTGAGAAGAAGGTTAGGGAGTTCGAAGGGTTGGCGGACGAGCTCAGAAGTGAGAACGAAGAGCTTAAGAACAAGCTCGAGAAGGTAAGGGAGGTAACAACCACCCTGGAGAAGAAGATAGAAGAGATTAAAAGTCTACTCTGAGGTTCAGCTCTTCTCATCTCCGTTCTTTCTCTCGAGCTTCTCTTCCCAGGTAAGAATCATGTGGGTGAAGGTCTCGTCGTCCTCCTCGATACCTCTCTTGATCTCTGAAACGTGAGCATACTGGGCCTTTATCTTGTCGAGGATGTAGTCAACGGCTTTTTCCGGATCCGCGGTGGTTCCACAGGTGTAGACGTCGAGAGCGGCGTAGCCCTTCTCCGGCCAGGTGTGAATCGAGATGTGGCTCTCTGCAACTATGACCACTCCGCTGACACCGGTCGGTGAGAACTTGAAGAAATAGCTCGCTTTGACCTCCATTTTGCCTACTTTGGCAGCCTCGAGGAATATCTGTCTTATCTTGTCAGCGTTACCGAGGATCTCTGGATCGCAGCCTGCAGCCTCAACCACGTAGTGAAACCCTATCGTCTCCATGGCCTCTCACCTGTTGTTCCAGTAGAACCTACCCTTTTTAAAGTTAAGCCCTGAAGCGAAGAGACCTGGGCGGGTCTTTCGAGCGTTGAACTGTTCAGAACGGGTTTTGAATGTATCAAACTGACAGTTACTTGCCGTTTTTGAAGTTTCCCGTTGGTTACTGCATAAATGAACTTTCTACGATTCATTTGGCACATTTATCCGTTTTGGTGAACAGTGGCCATCTTTAAGCCTTGAACCACTAATTTTAAAACTCGTCAAGCGAACTAACGACAAGTTTTACAAAAACTCAGAACGGGGTGAAGGTATGTCGAAGTCTAAAACCAAGGACATTCCCACCGCCGGGGAAGCTGTCCGCGCTAAAAAGCGACAGAAGCTGAGCTTCCTCGCAAGAATGGAATACAAAAAAATGATTACCTACCCGATGGTGGTCTTTATAGTCGCCCTGATTCTTCTCGCAATTAACTTCCCTACGTTGGGAATAGACCTCCAGGGCGGTGTGGTGGTTACGGCCTATGGAATAGACGCAAACCCTGACGAGCTGGCTAAGTACATAAGCGACCAGATCGGCGTCGACGTGAGGGTTGAGAGCTTCACCGGCGTTGATACCAATGGTGTCAGGGTTTACGCTCCGGTTGGAACAGACGCCCTCAAGATAATCGATGTGATGAAGGTCAGATATCCAGACGCGGAGTACACACACAGCGAAGTTCAGCCAACCTTTGGTAAGATTTCGCAGCAACAGGGAATAAGGGCCCTTATCTTTGCGTTCATTGCAATGGCTGTCGTTGTGTTCCTGTTCTTCAGGAACCTCGTCCCGTCGCTCACGATAATCTTCTCGGCCCTCTCGGACATGACAATAGCGGTTGCTATGATGGGGATTTTTGGGATCCAGCTCACCACCGCGACGATAGCTGCACTGCTCATGCTCATTGGTTATACTGTCGATAGCAACATCCTCCTTACCACGAAACTCCTTAAGAGGAAGGAGGACACTATTGAGGATGCATACCTCGCGGCGGTCTCCACTGGATTCACCATGAGCACAACGACTCTCGGTGCACTCTTTATCCTCTGGCTCATATCAACATCCCAGACCATAGACAACATAGCGATAGTCCTCATCTTCGGTCTCCTCGCGGACTTCATGAACACATGGATGCTCAACGCCGGAGTGTTGAGGTGGTACCTTGACAGAAACACCGTCAGGGGTGGTAACGAATGAAGAGAAGAACCAAAAATCTCTTCCTTAACTGGAGGATAATCCTCCTCACCCTAGTTCTCATTGGTTCAATTGCAACGCTCGCGGTTAGGCCGCTCACCTTCGGTATAGACATCGCCGGTGGTGTGGCCATTGTGGCTCAAACTGAACATCCCGTCGACGCTGACACCATGCAACTTGTTGTTGATTCCCTCCAGAAGAGGCTGAACACCCTTGGTGTTAAGGACATAACCGTGGAGGCTCAGGGAGACCAGATAGTGCTCGTCAAAGTCGCCAACGTGACTACTCCTGAGGAGGCCAACCAGATCAAGAACGTCATCGAGAGCCAGGGTGTCTTTTACATGGAGTTTGGGGGTGTAATCTTCGGAACCGGCCGGGACGTTGAGTACGTTGGTATATATCAGATAAAGTCCGACAACACATGGGCCGTGCCCTTCAGGATATCCAAGAGCGCCGCTGAAAAGTTTGCCGAGCTGGCCAGGGATAAGGCCGGCTGGCCCGTTGACATGTTCCTTGATCCGCCCGTTAACTCCCTCATTATCGTTTCAGAGAGCGTTTACAAAACCATGAACAGTTCGGAATTCAACGCTCAGGCTCCGGAAGCTCCGACTCTCATGGAGAGGATAACGAAGGCCTTCAACATAACCGTCGTCACCTACGCCAACCAGAGCGCTGATGAGATTGCCAAACTCGCTGAGAGTAAAGAGAAGATCGTTCTCGTGGACGTTCCTCAGGAGCTCCAGGCTGAGCTGGAGAACGTGAATGTTACCGTGAGGTTCGTCCCGAGGAACCCGGGAGAGAGCGATCACTCTCTCATCGTCAGGGTCCTCGGACTTTATGGCCCATATTCGGTCGGTGAAGGTCTTGCAACCGGCGCTCCTCAGCAGGACGTTCAGATAACCGGAACTGCCCCGGACAGGCTCACCGCCGAGCAGGAAGCTAGCACCATCTACACTGTCCTCAAGAGCGGTTCGCTCCCGGTCAAGCTCACCGTTGTTGGCATGGAGTTCATTTCACCGAGGCTTGGTGAGGGCTTCAAGAATCAGGCTCTCTACGCTGGAATAGGCGCCCTCATAGCGGTACTCCTCATAGTCTACTTCCACTACAGGAACTGGAGGATAGCCCTACCAGTTGCCTCGACAAGCCTTTTCGAGGCCATAATCATCCTTGGCTTTGCAGCGCTCATCCAATGGAACCTTGACCTTCCGAGTATAGCCGGTATCATCGCCGCAATCGGTACGGGTGTTGACCAGCAGATAGTCATAACCGACGAACTCCTCGGAGGAGAGAAGACTACGAAGATAACCAGGCGTTCCAGCGTGCTCAAGAGGATGGGTAGGGCGTTCTTCGTCATATTCGCCTCGGCAGCGACGACCATAGCGGCCATGAGCTTCCTGCTGGTCTACTTCGTCGGAACGCTCAAGGGTTTTGCCTTCACGACGATACTCGGTGTACTCATTGGAATCTTCATCACGAGGCCGGCATATGCTGAAATAGCCAAATACATCCTCGGTGAGGACTGATGTTCGTCGTGATAATGGGTGCCGGAAGGGTTGGTTACCTCGTGGCGAAGATGCTCGAGGAAGAGGGTCACGACGTCACCATAATCGAGATGGACAAGGAGAGGGCCAAGGAGCTCTCCCTTCTTATTAACGGTCTCGTTATCGAGGGTGATGCGACAGATCCGAAAACGCTTGAAGAGGCCAACATAAAGCAGGCCGATGCATTCGCGGCTCTAACAGGTAAGGATGATGCAAACCTGCTGGCGTGCATACTGGCGAAGCACCTTAATCCAAAAATCAAGACCTCCCTCAGGATAGGAAACCCCAAGAACAGGCGCATCTTCGAAGAAGTGACTGACCTCAAAAGGTACTTCGACTTCGTCATATCCCCAGAGGAGATAGCGGCTGAGTACATAAGCAGAAACATTGTCACTCCGGGCTTTGACAGGGTGCTCTTCCCCAAGGAGGGAGCAGAAATAGTGCGCTTCACTATAGAAAAGGGTAGCGAGATAGCTGGAAAGCTTGTCAAGGATCTCAATATACCCAAGGATGCCCTCATAATAGCCATCTATGATGAAAAAGGCAACCTGATGATACCCTCTGGCGATACGAAGCTGCCAGAGAGAGGCCAGGTAATTGTCTTTGCCAAGAGCAGTGTTCTTGACGATGTGAAGGAGCTTCTGGAGAAGAAGTCTACTGAAAAGCTGGAGTAAGTTTGTGTTTTCTTTTTACTCTTTGATTATCCATAAACTACCATACTTACCATAAACTATTTAAACCAATTAGGGAAGCCAAAGTTGGCGTGAGGAACACCTGTTTTCAGGGTCATTGGGGGGCTCATCATGGAGGATGTCATCAAACAGATTGTTGACGCTGAAAAGCAGGCCGAAGAGAGGATTGAAAGGGCAAAGGAAGATGCTAAGGTCATAGTCCTTAAAGCAAAGGAAGAGGCAAAGCTCATTGAAAGCAAAATAATCGAGGAGGCCGAGGAGAGGGCAAAGGCCCTCATTGAAAAGGCCCGCCTAGAGGGTGAGGAAGAGGCCAAGAAAATTCTCGAGGAGGGTGGGGCTGAGGTCGAGGAGCTCAAGATAAGGGCCACCACAAACTTTGAGAGGGCCATCTCCGCTGGCATAGAGCTTGTAAGAGGGAGCTGAGATGTTCAGGCCCGAAGAGATGGTCAAAATAGAGGTAATCACGCTCAACCGTTACAAAGATGCCTTACTGACTTACCTTCATGAGCAGGGTGTTGTGGAAATCAGGGAGCTGGAAGTCAAGGTTGCCCAGAAGGATTCCCCCAACGAGTACCACAGAAAGGCTGCCTCGTACAGCATAACTATTTCCAGGCTGGTTGATTTTCTTAAAACCTACAGAAAGGCAAATGGCGGAGGAATAAGGGAGTTCTTCTTCCCACCCGAGAGGGCGAAGAAGACTTACAAATATGAAGGAATCGAGAGGCTCATAAAAGACGTTGAGGACTTTTTAAGCGTCGTCGAGCCCGAGATAAAGGCCGTCGAAAGTAAAATCACTGCGACTCAGACTGAGATCGAGAGGATAAAGGCGGACATAACGATTCTGGAGCTTCTTTCGGCGCTTAACCTTGACGTTTCCTATCTCAGGCCCACAGATATGGTCGAAATAGTCGTCGGAACCGTCGACAGGAACAAGTTCACTCCTCTCATTGAGGAGGTAAAGAAGGCCACTGAGGGCAGGGTTGTCTTTGTCTCCAAGGATTTCAAAGACAAAGTTCTGGTCGTGTTCGCCTTCCTCAAGAGGGACTACGAGAAGGCCAATCCAGTCTTAGCCAAGTACTCCCTCGAGAGGGTTGAGGTTCCAGAGGGAGAGGGAACCCCACGGGAGCTCATAAAGGTCTACGAGGAGAAGCTTAGGGCTAAGGAGAGGGAGCTTGAGAAGGCCAAGAAGGATGCAGAAACGCTTGCAGAGAAGTACTACGAGGACGTGGTGTTCTACCAGGAGCTCATGGAGAACGAGAGGGACAAAGCGACGGTTCTTCCAATGCTCGCTAGAACCAACATGACATTTGCCATGACCGGCTGGCTCCCGAGGAGCGAGGTTCCGGAAGTTCTGGAGGGCATAAAGAGAGTCACCAACGGTAAGGCCTACATCAACATTATGGAACCGAGCAAGGAGGAGCTCGATGAGATTCCAATCAAGCTCAAGAACCCCGGCTGGGCGAGACCTTTCGAGATGCTTACCGAGATGTACGGGGTCCCCAAGTACAACGAGATTGATCCGACGCCGATAATAACCTTCACATATTCGTTCTTCTTTGGTTTCATGCTCACCGACTTTATGTACGGCCTTATAATAGCCATAGTCGCCGCACTGCTTGTCAAGGGTCACAAGAAGTTCAACGATGGTACCTACAAGTTTGCCTACACTCTGCTCATTAGCGCGGCCTTCACCATGATTATGGGTGTCCTCTTCGGCAGCTACTTCGGCAACGCCCTTGACTTGGCGGGCTTCAACGTCTGGCGCAAGTGGGACAGCATGACAGACGCGCTGGTAGTCCTCCAGCTGGCGCTGGCGATAGGCCTAGCTCACCTCTTCACTGGCTATACAATAGGCTTCATAGTCAAGGTGAAGAACGGCGAAGTCAAAGACGCAATCCTCGACCAGCTCTCATGGATGCTCATAATACTCGGTGTTGTCTTCCTCGCGCTCGGAATGACCGGCAAGGAAGCCCTCACCCTTCCGGGCAAGGCTCTCTTCGGGGCTGGCCTAGTGCTCTTCACAATCGGCGAGTTCAGGAACGGTGCATTGGCTGTGCTGTTGACCATCTCGGACTTCTTCGGCTTTGTCGGCAGCTGGCTCAGCTACGCAAGGCTGATGGCACTGGCCTTAGCTACCGCTGGAATAGCGATGGTCATCAACATCCTCGTCCAGATGGTCTGGGGTGTTAGCATAGGTCCAGTTCCGATAGGCATAGTCATTGGTCTCATCCTCTTCGTTGGCGGCCAGCTGTTTTCGGTCGCCATCAACGCCCTCGGAGCGTTCGTCCACTCGCTCCGTCTCCAGTACGTTGAATTTTTCGGGACGTTCTACTCAGGTGAAGGCAAGCCTTTCGAGCCTTTCAAGGCCAAAAGGGAGATCTCAAAGTTAGAGTTTGAAGCTTAAGGAGGTGTTTGAGAAATGGACCCGATAGTTTACGTATCCCTTGGTGCGGCACTTGCCGCTGGTATAGCAGGTGCAGCCTCGGCGTTCGGTGTCGGAATAGCCGGTGCAGCCGCTGCTGGAGTGGTCGCTGAGGACGAGAAGAACTTCAAGAACGCCCTCATCCTTGAGGGTCTGCCAATGACCCAGAGCATTTACGGACTCATTACGCTGTTCCTCATCCTGATGGTCTCAGGAATCCTCGGTGGCGGCTTTAAGTTCACCGACCCGAACAACATGGACAACATAGTTAAGAGCGCCATACTCCTTGGTGCTGGCCTTACCGTCGGCCTTACCGGTCTCTCGGCCATACCACAGGGCATCATAGCCAGCGCAAGCATCGGCGCGGTTGCCAAGAACCCGAAGACCTTCACCCAGGGTATCATATTCTCGGCTATGGCCGAGACCATGGCAATCTTCGGTCTCGTTGGAGCCCTTATCATGATAGTTACCGGAGTCGGCTTCTGACTCCCAAACTTTCTTTATAGCCTAAGGAGGAAGGAGGATGGAAGGAGCAGAGCTGATCATTCAGGAGATAAACAGGGAGGCGGAGCAGAAGATACAGTATATACTCAGCGAGGCTCAAAAGGAAGCGGAGAAGATTAGGGAGGAAGCGAGAAAGAGGGCCCAGGCCAGAGCTGAGTGGATACTCAGGAAGGCCCAGACCCAGGCTGAAATAGAAAAGCAGCGCATAATAGCCAACGCCAAGCTTGAGATAAGAAAGAAGAGGCTCGAAGTTCAGGAGGCCCTCATCCAGGAGGTCATAACGGCCCTCCGCGAAAGGCTCGCTGAACTTCCTGAGGAAGAGTACTTCCCGATGCTCGTTGATTTAACTGGCAAGGCTGTCGAAGAGCTTGGAAGCGGCAGCGTCGTCGTGAAATCCAACGAAAGGACATTGAAGCTCCTGGAGGGCAGGCTCGACGAGTTCAAGAAGGCTCTCACTGAAAAGCTCGGGAGGGACGTTGAAGTCACCCTCGGTGAACCGATCACCACAATCGGCGGCATCCTCGTCGAGACCCCCGACAGAACTGTTAGGGTAGATAACACCTTCGAGTCCAGGATAGAGAGGTTTGAGGGCGAGCTCAGGGCGGCAATAGCCAAGGCTCTCTTCGGGTGAGGCTAATGGAGACAGGAGCGGTAACTGGAATCCTCAACACTACTCTGGCGGTGGTGTTCACCTGGGTGGGCTACAAGACAGCGAGGATAGTCTGGAAGTATACCCCCTACTCCTATCCGAACGCGAGGATTAAGGCCATGGAAGCGAAGCTCCTCAGCGAGCAGAGGTTCAACGAATTGGCCGAGAGCAGAACCCTCAACAACTTCGTGGTCAGCCTGGAGGACACCGACTACAAGGACTACCTTGCGAGCGTTTCAAACTACACCGTTGAGGAGATTGAGAGGGCCTTGGAGAGGGCTTTGGCAGGCACCTACGAGTTAATGGTCACTATCCTCCCGAAGAGGGTTAACCCATTCTTTAGGCTCCTTCTGGAAGAGTGGGACGTCAGGAACATAACCAGCGTCATCAAGGCGAAGATGGTAAACGAACCGGCGAGCGACTACGTCGTCGAGATTGGCACAATGCTTCCCAAGGTTAAAGCTATGGCAGAAGCAAAGACCATGGAGGAGATACTCGTCATACTGGAGGGCACACCCTACGAGGAGCCATACCAGAAGCTCTTGCTCGGCGAGATTTCCCTTAAGGAGTTTGAAACTGAGCTCTACAGGATGTACTACGCTAAGCTCTTGAACTACGCTCTCTCGAAGAAAGAGGACGAGAGGGTTATCCTAGAGGAGTTCGTCAGGCTCAAAATCGACAAAACCAACATACTCACACTGCTGAGAGCGAAGGCTGCGAAGATGGGTGCAGAAGAGATAAAGCCGCTTATAATACCCGGTGGAACGATTAAGCTCGACTCAATACTCCACGTCGATGACCTAAGCATGGCCTTAGCCGAGCTTGACTCCACCAGGTACGGGGCGGTAATCAGGGACGTCAGAGAGGAGGTCGAGAGGGACTTAAGTGTTCTCGAGAGGGCACTTGACAGGCACATAAGGGAGAGGATGAACGAGCTTACCCGCTTCTACCCGCTCAGCGTGGCGACACCTCTAAGCTACATCCTTCAGAAGGAGCGGGAGGTCAGGAAGCTCAGGGCTATTGCGAAGCTCATAGATGACGGAGTTGAGCCAGAGAGGATAAAGGAACTCGTGGGTGATGCCGCATGAAGATAGCGGTGCTCGGAGACAAGGACACGGCTTTGGGCTTCAAGCTCGCCGGCGCTCACGAAGTTTACTCCTTTGAGGACACTCCGCTCGACATGGAGAGGCTGAAGAACAAGCTCAACGAACTTGTTGAGAGGGAAGATATCGGGATAATCCTGATAACCGAGAGATTCGTCCAGAAGATTGGGCTTCCCGACGTTACGTTTCCAATCATCCTTCAGGTGCCGGACAAATCCGGCTCCAAGTTCGGGGAAGAGGCAATTAAGGAGATAGTTAGAAGAGCCATTGGTGTTGAGCTGAAGAGGTGAAGGAAATGGGAAGGATAATTCGTGTTACGGGCCCACTCGTCGTGGCTGATGACATGAAGGGCGCTAAGATGTACGAGGTCGTCAGGGTCGGCGAAATGGGACTCATCGGAGAAATCATTCGTCTTGAGGGAGATAAGGCGGTCATCCAGGTCTACGAGGAAACGGCAGGCATAAGGCCGGGCGAGCCGGTCGAAGGAACCGGTGCTTCGCTCAGTGTTGAGCTTGGCCCCGGACTGCTCACCGCAATGTACGACGGTATTCAGAGGCCGCTTGAGGTTCTCAGGGAGCTCAGCGGCGACTTTATTGCGAGGGGTCTCACCGCTCCGGCCCTCCCGAGAGACAAGAAGTGGCACTTTACCCCTAAGGTTAAGGTTGGCGACAAGGTCGTCGGTGGCGACATCCTTGGTGTCGTTCCGGAAACCGGCATCATTGAGCACAGGGTTCTCGTCCCACCGTGGGTTGAGGGTGAGATAGTTGAAATTGTCGAAGAGGGCGACTACACCATTGAAGAGGTCATAGCCAAGGTCAAGAAGCCCAACGGCGAGATAGAGGAGCTTAAGATGTACCACCGCTGGCCGGTCCGTGTCAAGAGGCCCTACAAGAGGAAGCTTCCGCCGGAGGTTCCACTCATCACTGGACAGAGGACGATAGACACCTTCTTCTCCCAGGCCAAGGGTGGAACCGCTGCCATCCCGGGTCCGTTCGGTTCAGGGAAGACCGTTACCCAGCACCAGCTTGCCAAGTGGAGTGACGCCCAGGTCGTCGTTTACATAGGCTGCGGTGAGCGCGGAAACGAGATGACCGACGTTCTTGAGGAGTTCCCGAAGCTCAAGGATCCGAAGACCGGAAAGCCGCTCATGGAGAGAACCGTTCTCATAGCAAACACCTCGAACATGCCCGTCGCTGCGCGTGAGGCTTCCATCTACACCGGAATCACCATCGCCGAATACTTCCGCGACATGGGCTATGACGTCGCTCTCATGGCCGACTCCACGAGCAGGTGGGCTGAAGCTTTGCGTGAGATTTCCGGCCGTCTTGAGGAGATGCCCGGTGAGGAAGGTTATCCGGCCTACCTTGCCAGTAAGATCGCCGAATTCTACGAGCGTGCCGGTCGTGTCATAACCCTCGGAAGCGATGAGAGGATTGGAAGTGTTTCCGTCATCGGTGCAGTCTCGCCGCCGGGTGGAGACTTCAGCGAGCCAGTCGTTCAGAACACCCTCCGTGTCGTCAAGGTCTTCTGGGCTCTCGATGCTGACCTGGCCAGGAGGAGGCACTTCCCGGCAATCAACTGGCTGAGGAGTTACTCGCTCTACATCGACTCCATCCAGGACTGGTGGCACAAGAACGTTGACCCTGAGTGGAGGGCAATGAGGGATAGGGCTATGGAGCTTCTTCAGAAAGAGGCCGAGCTCCAGGAGATTGTCAGGATTGTCGGTCCGGATGCTCTGCCGGACAGGGAGAAGGCCGTCCTCATAGTCGCCAGGATGCTTCGTGAGGATTACCTCCAGCAGGATGCCTTCGACGAGGTCGACACCTACTGCCCGCCTAAGAAGCAGGTAACTATGATGAGGGTTATCCTCAACTTCTACGAGAGGACCATGGAGGCCGTTGACAGGGGCGTTCCAGTCGACGAGATAGCCAAGCTCCCGGTCAGGGAGAAGATAGGTCGTATGAAGTTCGAGCCAGAGATTGAGAAGGTTGCCGCACTGATAGACGAGACCAACGCTCAGTTTGAGGAGCTCTTTAAGAAGTATGGGGCGTGATGCTCATGCCGGGAATGGAGTACTCAACCGTTAGCAAGATTTACGGGCCGCTCATGATAGTACAGGGCGTTAAGGGAGTCGCCTACGGTGAGGTCGTTGAGATAGAGACCGAGAGTGGCGAGAAAAGGAAGGGACAGGTTCTCGAGGCAAGGCAGGACATGGCTATCGTCCAGGTCTTCGAGGGAACTAGAGACCTCGACATAAAGACAACCCGCGTAAGGTTCACCGGCGAGACGCTGAAGGTTCCGGTCAGCATGGACATGCTCGGAAGGGTGTTCAACGGTATCGGTAAGCCCATCGACGGCGGCCCTGAAATCATTCCTGAGGACAGGCGTGACGTCCACGGTGCTCCCCTTAACCCTGTCGCCCGTGCCTATCCGAGGGACTTCATCCAGACCGGTGTTTCGGCCATCGACGGAATGAACACGCTCGTCCGCGGCCAGAAGCTGCCCATCTTCAGTGGCTCAGGTCTTCCCCACAACATGCTGGCTGCACAGATAGCCAGACAGGCAAAGGTTCTCGGCGAAGAGGAGCAGTTCGCCGTCGTCTTCGCTGCGATGGGTATTACCTACGAGGAGGCCAACTTCTTCAAGAAGAGCTTCGAAGAGACCGGAGCAATAGAGAGGGCAGTCCTGTTCCTCAATCTCGCCGACGACCCGGCAATCGAGCGTATCATCACCCCGCGTATGGCACTCACCGTTGCCGAGTACCTCGCCTTCGACTACGACATGCAGGTTCTAGTTATCCTCACGGACATGACCAACTACGCTGAGGCCCTTCGTGAGATCTCCGCCGCCCGTGAGGAGGTTCCAGGTAGGCGTGGCTATCCAGGTTACATGTACACCGACTTAGCCACCATCTACGAGCGTGCCGGTCGTGTGAGGGGCAAGAAGGGAAGCATTACCCAGATGCCTATCCTCACCATGCCCGACGATGATATCACCCACCCGATTCCAGACCTCACCGGTTACATCACCGAGGGCCAGATAGTTCTCAGCAGAGAGCTCTACAGGAAAGGTATCTATCCACCAATCGATGTCCTTCCGAGCCTCAGCCGTCTGATGAAGGACGGTATCGGTAAGGGCAGGACCAGGGACGACCATCCGCAGCTCAGCCAGCAGCTCTACGCCGCCTATGCCGAAGGTAGATCCCTCAGGGATCTCGTCGCAGTCGTTGGTGAGGAAGCCCTTAGCGAGACCGACAGGAAGTACCTCAAGTTCGCCGACCGCTTTGAGAGAGAGTTTATCGCCCAGCGCTACGACGAAGACAGAAGCATCGAAGAGACCCTTGACCTCGGTTGGGAGCTCCTTGCTGAGCTTCCGGAGAGCGAGCTGAAGCGTGTCAGGAAGGAGTACATCCTCAAGTACCACCCCAAGTACAGAAAGAGGGAGGGCTGACCTCCCTTCAACCTTTAGGTGGTCAAGATGGCAGAGCTGCTCAACGTCAAGCCGACCCGTATGGAGCTCCTGAACCTCAAGAGGCGCATTAAGTTAGCCAAGAAGGGCCACAAGCTCCTCAAGGACAAGCAGGACGCCCTTATCATGGAGTTCTTTACCATCTACGACGAGGCCCTAAGCCTCAGGGAAGAGCTTGGCAGGAAGATGGAGGAGGCCTTCAAGGCACTCCAGATGGCGGAGATAGACGTCGGAATGCTTCGCCTTAAGGAGATAAGCCTGAGCGTTGAGCCCAACAAGGAAGTTGATATCAAAAAGAGGAACGTCATGGGAGTTTCAGTTCCCCTTATAGAGGCGGAATCCTTCAGAAGGAGCACCAGCGAGAGAGGGTACGCCTTTGTCTCCAGCTCGCCAAGGGTTGACTTGGCCGCGGAGAAGTTCGAGGAGGTGCTTGATCTAGCCGTCCGTCTAGCTGAAGTCGAGGAGACCCTTAAGAGGCTCGCCAGAGAGATTGAGGTCACTAAGAGGCGTGTCAATGCGCTTGAATACATCATTATTCCGAGAATGGAGGCTACCGTCAAGTTCATCAAGCAGCGTCTCGACGAGATGGAGCGCGAGAACTTCTTCAGACTTAAGCGCGTTAAGGCTCTCATCGAGGCTAGGAGCTAGGAGGATTGATTTGCCGTTTGGACTTTTTCTTCTTTGAGTTTATGTATGTGATTGTGTAGGCAAATCGCTTAAATATGCCTTCTCGTAATGCCTTTTTGGTGGCGAAGATGGGTGAGTACCTTATAGAGCCAGGTCTCGACCCGAGGAAGGATCACGTCCTCTACAGGGACGACGAGCACCTTGTGGTTTATCTTGGAACCCAGGAAGGTGGTGATGACGTCGACGTCAACAGCTATCTCATCGTCAGCAGGGGCAGGGGCATCCTCATAGATCCTGGAGGGTACAAGATATTTTCAAAGGTTCTCGCCAACGTCTCCAAGTACATCGACCCGAGGGACATAGAGTATGTATACATTTGCCATCAGGATCCTGATGTAGCGGGGAGCCTTCCTCTATGGAGGGAGGTCAGTAATTCTAAGATAATCGTCCACTGGCTCTGGACAAGGTTCCTCCCGCATTTCGGTTTCGAAGACGCCGATTCAGTGACCTACCAGCTTCCAGATGAGGGAGAGGCTATCCACTTTGGGGCAACTATCCTTGAGTTCATCCCTGCGCACTTCCTTCACAGTCCTGGCCACTTCACGATATACGACCACAGGAGCAAGTTCCTGTTCACGGGCGATATAGGTATAGCCCTCCTGGATGAGCCTTACATAGTGGTTGAAAACATGGAAAGACACATTCAGGCGATGAGGCCGGTACACGAGCGGCTTATGCCCACTAGCGCTGCGATAAAGCTCTGGCTCGGCCGCGTTCGCTATTTAGATGTGGAAGCCATACTGCCTCAGCATGGGGCCATTATACCCAAACAGCACGTCAAGAGATTCTTTGATTTCCTTGAGAACCTTAAAGTGGGCATCGATGTAATGCGCTGAGGTGGTTACCATGAACATCAGGAGCATCGAGAAGGCATCGAGTGCACTGGCCCAGTCGGTCAGGATAAAGACTTCCAGCAGGGAGTCCAGCAAGATTATCGACGAGCTTGCGGATCAGATCAGCGGGCAGTTTCTTGAGAATAACATGGTAATTATCGAGAATATTGAAAAGCTCTCTCAGGTGATGAAAGAGCTTGAGCGCTTTCAGACGGAGTTTTTACCATTTTTCCAGCGCTTTGAGGTGTTTGCCAAAGAGTTCAACACCCTCGTTGAAAATCTTGAGTACATATCTCGCATAAGCGACTCCATAGCAAGTGTTGCAAAGCAGACCAACTTGGTGGCCCTAAATGCTTCGATTGAAGCCGCGAGGGCAGGGGAAGCTGGCAGGGGCTTCGCAGTTGTGGCGGATGAGATTCGGAAGATGGCCGTTCAGACTATGAACCTTGCTAAGGAGATAAAGGACTTCAACGCCCGCGTCATGGGTCAGCTCGACACGCTTCGCGATGCCCTCGCTGTGATGGATCGGATCAAGGAGGGCACTGAGATACTCGGCAGGGACATTGAAACCATAGTGGAGATAAGTTCCGTCCTTGATGAGATTTCCCGCGAGCAGGAGGAGATTGTAAACGACATCAAGCGCCTTAACGGTATCGCCCTTGCGCTGAGGAAATTCTCGGACATGCAGGACAAGTACAGCAAGGAGCTCGCTTCCCTGCTCAGGATGATGGTTAGTGAGTACGCAAAGGAGCAGATGGAGCGCTCCAATGGGGGTCTAAGCGGGTGATGGTGATGACAGAGCGCCTTTTTTACTTGTATCCCTACCTGAAAGGATCCGAGGCCGTTGTTCAGGCTGTCGAGCAGGGAAACGGTGTTATTAGGCTCGCCCTTGACAGGACTATCTTCTATCCTGAGGGCGGAGGCCAGCCCTCGGACAGAGGAGTTATAGAGGGGAACGGCTTCAGGGTCTTGGTGGACAGGGTCTACGAGAGGGACAGGATATGGCATGAGGGAAAGCTTGAAGGTCGCCTCCCTGAGGCTGGGGAAAGGGTCAGACTCGTCCTTGACTGGGATTGGCGCTACGAGAACATGAAGAACCACACCGGCCAGCACATTCTCTCGGCTGTTCTGAAGAATCTATACGGCCTTGACACTACT
Source organism: Thermococcus onnurineus NA1 (assembly GCF_000018365.1). Taxonomy (NCBI): domain Archaea; kingdom Methanobacteriati; phylum Methanobacteriota; class Thermococci; order Thermococcales; family Thermococcaceae; genus Thermococcus; species Thermococcus onnurineus. The sequence continues at coordinate 1,622,401 of NC_011529.1, forward strand.
GGCTTTCAAATCTTTGATGACTACAACAAGATAGAGGTCAACGGCGAGCTTGACTGGGAGATGATAACAAGGGCCGAGATAGAGGCAAACAGTATCGTCTGGGAGGCTATTCCCGTAACGGTTGAGGAGTTCAAGGACCTTCCTGACGATATAGCCCGGACTCTCCGTAAGCACGTGAGCAAGGTTACCGACAGGGTAAGGATAGTGATGATTGGCGACATTGATAGAACCCCCTGTGGCGGAACTCACGTGAGGAACACCTCCGAGATAGGTCTCATTAAGGTGCTCCGTTTCTACAGAAAGAGCAAGAAACTCTGGCGCATAGAGTTTGTGGCTGGAAACCGGGCCCTCAAATACCTTAACAAGCTCCTAGCTGACTACTGGGAGAGTCTCGATGAGATGCCCAACAAGAACCGCCCCCTCGTTGAGCGTGTGAAGGATCTCAAAGCGGAGCTTGATAAACTCGAGGAGGAAAAGGATAATCTAAGGAAAGAACTGTGGGAGTGGAAGGCAAAGGCTTTGCTCGATAGGGCCGAGGAGATTGGTGGAGTGAGGATTGTCTCCCACATTGAGAGTGCCGACATGAAGGACGCTCAGGCCTTCGTGGTTTACCTCGTCGATAAGAACCCTGGAACAATCGCTCTCGTTGTAGGAAAGAACTACGTAATCTTCGCCAAGAACAGGGACGTGGAAGGGATATCGATGAACGAGCTCCTTAAGGAAGTCCTTGCCAAGGTTGGTGGTGGCGGAGGTGGGGGCGAGATGCTGGCAAGGGGAGGTGGATTTAAACTCCCACCAGAGGACGTTCTGAGAACAGCTCTGAACATTCTGAAAACTTACCTTTCGTGATGCTATCCCCTCTTTTTCTTCACGACTTGTGGCTACTTTCACAGGCTTTAGTCCAATGTAACACTTTATAAACGTTTGCGACATAGGAGTAATTTGTTCCCCCATAAATTGAGGATAAAATAAAATCTTCACATGAATTAAAGCATTACTCTAGTATTGGCATATCAAGTCCAAGCTTGGAGTACACGAGCTTCCTCTGCTTCTCAGGCACTTTGGGCTTCGCCACTTCCCTCTCGGCTTTCTCCTTATCCAGCAGGCCATAGCGGACAAGGGCAGCTATCCTTCTGTGCTCGAAGCTGTGGCCGTGCTTCTCCCAGTAGCGCTCCAGAGCTGGTCCTAAGACGAGGCAGTTGGTGGTGTATCCTGTAAGTTCGGGGAGCTTGAATGGGAGATTTTTGAGTATCTCAAGCCTCTCGCTCTCTGGCATCAGGCTTAGCAGTCTTATCTGCATCACACCGCCGCTCATGAGCCTGTAGGGATGATGTCCGAAGGGAAGCTCGTGCCCAGTGATTATGTAGTGGTAGCCCTTTTTGAGGGCATATTTTCTGAGCCTCTCCATAGTCCTCTTGGAGCAGCGCCTGCAGGGTGACTCCGCCTTTAACAGAGCTTCCCTGAAGATGTCGGAATAGTCGTAGCGCAGAATTCTGAAAGGGACGTTGAGGTGCTCGGCTATCCTTTTAGCGTTTTCTATTGCCTCTTCCGCCATGAGTCCGTGATCTATCATGACAGCCTCAAGTTCTGGAACCTTGTAGACTTCTTTGGCAAGATAGAGAGCCACTGTGCTGTCTTTACCGCCTGAAAAGGCGAGAATGGCTTTATCGACCTTTTTCATTAAATCATCGAGCTCTTGCCTTATGGCCTCTCTGTTGAAGGGGTGCCTCAGGTGGACCTGACACTCCCTACATATCGGCTTTCCGTCGAGGATATCTATCTTTGCCGTTCTCTCGTCGTGGATGCAGAGTGAGCACTTGAGCATGATGGGGAGAAAGAAGGGCAGTTTAAAAAACTACCTCCTGAAGAATTTTCCCCTTTGAGGAGTTCCTTCCCGGGAAGCTTTGACCGGGCATTTCCCCAACCTTCTTGACTTTTTGCCTTCCTGTTCTGCCCGTGAAGAAGCCCACAGTTATCATTGCGTTTCTTAGGAGTATTCCTTGGTTGTTCCTAGTTATGAGCCGCCCGAAGAGTACTCCAAAAGCCAAGCCACTCAGCCAGAGGAGTATGATGAAGCTGTTGGCACTCATCCCGTTGGGGTTGAGCGTCACAGAAAGGGTCTTGTACACCAAAGCGAAAGCTACCACAAAAATAGTCTCAGTGAGAATGGACAGCCAGTAGTCTTTCCAACGAGGGCCAGAACTCTACTATCATCGGTGTACTGTTCTATGAGCCGGGGTATCGTGGAGGCCATAAACGAGAGTTCTCGTTATGTTTGCCTGTTTCTGAAGGCAATGAAGCCGAATATTGCTGCAATCCAGCTAGCGTTCTTCAGCTGCCAGAAGGCCCAAGTCCCAACTGTTATCCAGACAATGGTATAAAACTTTTCCAGGTTCTTCTTTTCGTTTTCGGGTATCTCAAGCCTGAGCAGCTTTCTCCACGTCATTCCGGCTATGCTATCAGAGAGCCTGATAAATATAACCATAACGTTAATCAGGAGAAATCCCAGCAGAAAAAACTACGCAAGAATCTCATGGAGCATGGCGCTCACCGAAGGGTGTCTTGGAAAATAAAAATACTTAAAACTTACGAGTGGTAACTAAAGAAGCCGCTTCCGCTTCACAAGAGGGGCAACATCCCTTGCAATCCTTCTCGCGCTGAAAAGCGTCAGAGGATCCATTGTCCGATATATCGCCAGCTGACAGCCGCTTATGCGGACATCTATATATTCCTTCGCCTTCATTGCGGCCTTGAGGTACTCCCGGATACTTTCTGCCCTCTCAAAGTCAAGACCTGCTTTTCTCAGCCGCTCAACGTTCAGCTCGTGCACCGTTAGCGGCTGGAGCATCATCTCGTCCACGCCAAGTGAAGCTGCTAATTCGGCTATCTTCGGTATGTCCTCGTCGTTTATTCCCGGCATGAATATCGTCCTAACGATGGAGCGGACGGATTTATCTCTCCCAACTATTCTGAGCGCGTTGACGACGTTGTCGAAGGTGTCAGCGTTGGTTATGGCCAGGTGCTTCTCCCTGGTGGCCGCGTCGAGGCTTATCATAACGAGGTCAAAGTCCAGTTTCTGCCAGAGCTCTTCCGTTAAGAGGGAACCGTTGGTCTGTAGATCAAGTCTGGCCTCCGGAAACCTCTCGCGGAGCATTCTGTTGACTTCCACTATCCTAGGTGAAAACAGTGGCTCCCCGTACTGTGAAACCGTTATTGCCTTTGGGTTTTCCCAGCCGTAATAGCCCGGCTTCGGTGCCTTTCCAAGCTTTACTGCCACGTTTGAATAGCAGAATATGCAGTCGTGGTTGCATGCTGGAGTAAGCTCGTAGCTTGGATGATGAACCGGATTGGGATTGCTCAGATCCAGTCCCTGACAGAACTGACAGTGGGACGGATAGACCAGATCGTCAACGAACCTCTTTAACAGTCTCGCCTCTTCGTTCTCCAGAATCTGAGGCTCAACACCCATTTTTCTCGCGAATTCTTCCCACGAATATTTCACGGTTCTCACCGAGGGTGGAGGAGAAAAGGAGTTTAAAAATATGATTGGTCAAAGAAGTTCCATGAGCTTTGAGCCGTCGAAGACAGGACCATCTTTACAAACGAGATATGGTCCCAGTGCACAGTTGCCGCATACTCCTATGCCGCACTTCATGTACCTCTCCGCGGAAACTTGGACGTTTCTGTAGTCCATGATCCGTAATACGGCTTTTAGCATAGGCTCCGGGCCGCAGGCGTAGATTTGGTCGAATTCTTCCTTCCTCTCTGCGAGAACATCTGTCGGAAAGCCTTTTCTTCCAGCCGAGCCGTCGTCGGTGGTTACCATGATTTCATCGACGTATCTCTCGATGTCCATGAGTGCCAGATCTTCCTTTGTTTTGGCACCGTAGATGAGCGTGATTTTTTCGAACTTCCCTGCGTTCTGCTTGGCGAATGCGTAGAGCGGTGGGAGGCCTATGCCGCCGCCGACGAGGGCTATTTTTTCCCCCTTTGGCTCGAAGCCGTTGCCATATGGGCCGCGGAGCCAGATGTAATCTCCTTCGTCCAGCTCAAAGAGCCTGCTCGTAAATGGCCCAACGCGCTTGACTACTATAAGGTCCCTATCCGCCAGGCTGAAGGGCTTTTCCCCAACCCCAGGAAGCCACGCCATGATGAACTGGCCCGCTTTGAAATCAAAGTCTCTCTCAAATCTAAATGCCTTCACGTCCCTAGCAACTTTCCAAACTTCTTTGAGCTTAACCCTTTCCAGCATTGATCTTAACCCCCCGCGGCTTTCCTATGATTTCATCTTCCTCCATAACAACGCTACCACGGAGAACGGTCATCACGACCTTTCCTCTAAGCTTTTTACCCTCCCATGGACTCCATCTTGCTTTGGTGTAGAACTCCTCTGGCTTTACGACCCATTCCTCTTTCATATCAATGATAGTGAAATCCGCGTCCTTCCCAATCTCCAGGCCTTTGTTTCTTATTCCAAATATTCTAATAGGATTAGTGTGCATCTTCTCGACGATGTCCTTAAGACTGATCATCCCTCTGTTCGTAGCATCGAGAAGTAAGGCAACTTCGGTTTCAAGTCCTGGAATTCCAGCTGCCCCGTTTTCTTTATCCTCCTGGGTGTGGGGTGCATGGTCGCTTGCTATGAGTGGGATCTTGCTGAAGTTCTTCCACATGAACGCTCTGTCACTTTCCCTTCTCAGAGGAGGGTAAACTTTGAAAAGCGGGTTCCTCTCGTAGTCCTTTCTCGTGAGAAAGAGGTGATGAGGTGTCACCTCAAAACTTACCCACGGAAGGTTTTTCTTCGTGATTAGCTTCATGCCATCGGCTGTCGAGACGTGGCAGATATTGAGAGGCTTCTTCAGCCTTTCCGCTGCTTCGAGAGCTTCTTTTATTGCCCTGACTTCAGCCTCCGGTGGTCTCTCTGGTTTTTCCCGAATTATTCTTGCGTCTTCGGCATGAACGCTGACTATACCGGGCGCACAGGCGTAGTCACTCTCAAAGTCCTCAGAATATATGCCCCCTGTAGAGGCGCCCATGAATATTTTGTAGAAGCCTGCCTGTACTTTTTTTGCCTCTTCGCAATTCCCGGCGATGAGGAAACTTAGGAAATAGTCCGCGTAGGATTTTCCCCTGAGCGTAGCCTGGCGGAACTCAAAGGTCTCCGAGTTAGTTATCGGTGGGTCCGTGTTGGGCATGTCAAAAACTGTGGTTATCCCGCCGTGTAGGGCTGCCATTGTTCCTGTTCTGATGGTCTCCTTTGATTTCTGCCTGAAGTCCCTGAGGTGGACGTGAACATCTATCAATCCGGGAAGGACAATCCTCCCCCGGTCAATCTGTAACACCTCTTCTCCCCTCAAGTCACTGCGGGAAATTCGGGAGATTCTACCATCGAGAATCCCTATGTTTCCTTCTATCAGTTTTCCATCTTTCAGAAGCTTTCCTTTTAGAACTAGGTCATACATAGTGCCCGCACGGGGATGAAGACCTAAGGATTTTAAGTTTTTTGCCCTATCGCCCATTTCCATGACTGTCTAAAAGGTAGCTAACGATTTTTTCGGGTTTCCCCATAATTGTGAAATCTTTTTTTTGTGATTTATCTTGTTTTAACTATTTGTTTTTAATAAAACTGTCTCCAGAAGACGCAAATAAAAAATAAAGTAACAAAAACTTTAAAACTGGTGATCTCAGCCAGGAATGCTTTTTTTCATCGGGAATACTTTTACAAGAACGTAACCCTTAAATAGGCTTTCAATGTATATTGTCATGCCATTGTACACCACATATGGCAACATTGCCAAAAAGTGAAGGAGGCAGTGGAATATGAAGAAGGCTTTGGGATTGTTTGTTATGGGCTTGATGCTGTTTAGTTTGTTTTTTGTGAATCCAGTGAGTGCCTATACCGACGAGGAACTCATCAAGTACGGCCTTGAGGCTCTCGGAACCACCTACTACACCACTCCCGACAAGCTGGGAGACATACTCCAGTGGACAGAGGACGATCTTACGCACCTTACTGCAGAATTCTCCTATGAGAAAGATGGCAAGACTTACACTGTTGAGTCCCCAGACCAGTTCTGGGATCTCGCTAAGATAGCCCTTGGTCTTGGTATCTTTGAGAGCCCAAGGGTATTCATAGTCGAGAACTGGGAGTTCTATCCGGCCAACAAGCAGAGGGTTACCAAGATACTCGCCGACCCGAACGTTGGTATCGGAACCCGCTGGAACGTCATGACGGCTGAGACTCCGGACAAGAAGCTCAAGATCGCCCAGTTCGCCTCTACGGGTGCCCTCTTCATGGATGCCATTAACCCGATTGGAGGTATAACCAGTGTCTACTCCAACAGGGTTATGAACCTCATAACTGACTATGGTGGTTCGACGAACTTTGATGGTGTTTACGCTCCGTACAGGTGTACGTGGACCCTTGAGAAGGGCGAGTTCACCGTTCCTGAGGATGCCGTTATTTACAACCAGACCCAGGGCTGGATTGCCGCTCACGCTGGTGAGTCTGTTCCTGTTAAGATTACCGTTAAGTGTGACGTTGGGGAGTGGCACAACGGCGTAAAGGGTGACATCAACGACATAAAGAACTATATTGCCTTCCTTTACACGTGGGCCTACCAGGACACTCCGGACGACAGGTACTATGACCCCGGTCTCTCTGGAACTGCCAGCAGGTTCACCCAGGTTTATGGATTCCAGTGGACTGATGATGGTTATGTGGTTTACGGTACTTACAAGCACCCACTTGCTGATGACATGACTGCTAGCTTCTATGTCTATTACCCGAGCATGCCGTGGGAGCTCTACTGGGCAATGGGTGAGCTTGTCGCTAGGAGCAAGGACTATGGCATTGACAAGACCTACTCCTTCAGCAGCAGTGGTGAGGGCGTCCTCTGGCTCGACCTCCTTACCAAGGAGCACGTTGACGACCTTGTTAAGGTTATTAACGACATAATTAACGGCAATGCTAAGGGCAACTTCCCAGGAATTGACTGGAACGCCGCCAAGGACAGGCTTAACGCCGATGTCCAGTTCTACAACACCTACGGCCACATCTTCATAAGCAACGGTCCGTATGTCCTTACCAAATATGACCCAGGAGCACTTTACCTCGAGCTTAGGAAGTTCACCGGTGAGAGGACCGTCTTTGGTGACACCCTCCCGAAGGAGGGCTATGCTGAGGAGATAATCTACCAGGGTGTCCAGAACCAGGAGACTGTTATCCTCCAGATCGCCAAGGGTGAGTACGACCTTGGTATGTTCGCCTTCGCCGCTGGAAAATACCAGGGCCTTGGTTCGGACATTCTCTCCAACCTTAACCTGTACAAGAGTGCTAGCTCGTACAATGAGCTGACTTTCAACACTTGGCATGACCCGGACAAGGATGCTCCGATCGTTACCGTTGGTGACAAGGTTTACTTCAACCCGTTTGCCGTCAGGGAAGTTAGGTTTGCCATGAACTGGCTTATCAATAGGGACTACATCGTCCAGAACATCTACCAGGGTAGCGGTGCTCCAATGCTCGGCTGTATAAGACCCAGCCACCCAGCTGCTAAGTACATCAATGTCGTCTACGAGGCTCTCGGTCTCACTTCAACTGGAAACGAGAACTATGCTCTCCAGCTCTTTGAGGAGGGCATGAAGAAGGCTCAGGAGCAGGTTGCCAAGTACGGTCACACTCTTGAGAAGAAGGATGATGGTTACTGGTACTTCGACGGTGAGCCAGTAACTGTCAAGTTCATTATCCGTATCGAGGACGAGAGGAAGGAGATTGGCCTTTACGTCGCTGACCTTATCGAGCAGAAGCTTGGCTTCAAGGTTGAGAAGCTCCTCTGGGACAGGCAGAAGGCAGGTGGAGTTGTCTTTGCAGAGCCCCCAAGCAACTACAACTGGAACATCTACACTGGCGGATGGGGTGCTGGTGGACTGCCGAGCCAGTGGATTGACGGCTACAGTGCATTCTTCTACACCAACTGGGGAGGATACACTCCGAACGGTCAGGGCCCGGAGAACGGACACAAGAACACTGCTACCGTTGCTGAGTTCCTGACCTACATCGGCAAGTTCTACGCTCCGGCTGAGACTACCACTACGACCACCACTACCACTACGACCACCATCGAAGAGACTACCACCACTACCACTACGACCACCACTCCGAGCGGAACCAGTACCACCACTTACGTCCTCGTCGGCCTCGTGATAATCATCATTGCCGGCGCAGCCTGGTACTTCACCAAGAAGAAGTGATTTCGTTCTTTCCCTCTTTTTTGTTTCTGTTTTGTTGACTCTGTCTTAGCGTTCTTGTGATGCCGCTTTCTGATGAGGGAATTAACTTTTCTGTGCATTCTGTGAAAATGTGTACATCGATGCAGTAAGATATATAAAGTCAGTTTTACAATGCTGAAAAAGATACATCAAACACGAGCAACCTACGTGGGGGTGAAAGGATGGGGTATCTCAAGTACCTTGCGTTTAGAATTGTGAACGCAATTATTGTTCTCTTGATAGTGACATTTATTATATCGGCGCTCTTCGTTAAGGTTGCCGAGGAAAGCAACAAGGCCGCGATGTTTGAGGAGCTTATGAACTGGGATAAAACCGAAGGTAAAATCATTAAGCAAACTGCAGGTATAGAAGAATATGAAAAAGTGAAAGCCACTAAAATAGAAGAACTTAGAAGAAAGTATGAGCTTGATGTCCCCTACTGGGAGAAGGTTATTAACAAAGCAATTCGTACTCTCGAGTTGGATTTTGGCACAACCAAAATGCCAATCTTCGGAACTAACAACGTTTCCAAAATAATTAGAGTTGCCCTTCCGAGAAGTGTGGTGCTCTTTACAACGGCAACAATAATCACGATTATACTGGGCCTTTTCCTTGGAGTTAGGGCAGCTAGGCACGCTGGGAGTGTTTTCGATAGAGCATTGTCAGTCTTTGCGTTGCTCACGTATAGTCTACCAATGTGGTGGACAGGAATGATGTTTATACTTATCTTTGCATACAAGTTTGGCTTGTTCCCAATGTCCTCAATGTTTGAACCAAATGATACACTTATAGATAGGATACACAAGCTAGCACTTCCAGTACTCACGTATGTCTTTGTAGCTTTCGGTGGATGGGCATGGACTACCAGGAACATCATGATTGGTACCCTCCAGGAGGACTTCATCATGGCTGCTAGGGCTAAGGGTGTGCCAGAGCACAAGATTATCTATGGTCATGCCCTTCGTGCTGCTGCTCCGCCAATAGTGACTATGGTGATCTTCGCCCTCCTTGGTTCACTTGGTGGTGCAATAATCAGTGAGCTTGTCTTCAACTACCCTGGAATGGGCAGACTTTACTGGGTTGCCCTCCAGCAGAATGAGACCAACCTCCTCATAGGACTGACGTACTTCTTCACAGTGCTCTACCTATCGGGAGTCGTCCTCGCTGACATGGTGTATGGATTCCTCGATCCGCGTGTTAAGGTCGGTGCTTCTGCCAAGATGTGAGGTGATTCACGATGAGATGGGTTGACATCAAAGAGGGATTTAAGGAATTCCTTGATGAATTCAAGAGGGAGAAGACCGGCATAGCCGGTGTGGTCCTCCTCGTCATACTAGTGCTTGTTGCACTTACGGCTCCTCAAACTACTATCCCTGATCTCCCAACAAAGTGGAGAAACTCCCAGTACTGGGAAGAGAACCCGAAAAATGTTCCGCCTACTTGGTATAATATGTTTACATCTCAGAAGCTGATGCCTCATTTGGTGTATACTTTGAACGATCCTGACGTTAATGTGGTTACTCAAGACAAAGATACCATAATAACAGTAAATTACAATGTTCCAGAGAATTACTATTATGGGCCCCAAGGTATCATCATAAACGGTTTCAATGTCACATTGAATAGCCCAATCGGTGTTCCCACAATATCAGTTTACCTTATTCGTCCAGATGGCGATAAAGTATTGCTTGTAAAAGACAAAGAACTGAGTAGTGACGTTACAATAGCTGTTGGAAGGGATAGCGAAATATCAAAAATGATCTATATGTGGCTCGTCTATAAAACCACTGGCCAAAATATCACTCCTCTTGATGTCCCGCTCCAGACAATACTCATCAACGATATGATTGCTCCACTCTTTGCAGATCTCACTGGAGCCACTGGCCCAGATGAGGTCATAGAAAATCCAAAGCCCCTTTGGGGAACATATAAACTTGAGATTGTTATACATCAGCCTAGGCCGGTTAATGAAGTTAACTATGATAACATCAAAATAACATTCCTCGGAAGAACCTATGGAACTATGGGAACAGATTACCTTGGCAGGGATCTTTGGGCTGGCCTGATCTGGGGTAGCAGAGTCTCAATAACCATTGGTATACTAGTTTCCATCCTTCAGACTATTATAGGCCTTATCTATGGAGTTACCAGTGCCTACCTCGGTGGAAACGCCGACGAGTTCATGATGCGTATCAACGAGATATTCGCCTCCATTCCGAGTCTGCCTATACTTATCCTCATAGGTGCCACTGCCGGACACATTACCCTCTGGTTCATAGTGGCGCTGTTGGTAATCTTCGGATGGATGGGAATCGCAAGGATTTCGAGGAGTATGGCACTCCAGATCAAGGAGCAGACTTACATTGAGGCAGCTAAGGCCCTTGGTGCTGGCAATGGTAGGATAATCTTCAAGCACATCCTCCCACAGCTGCTCCCGTATGCGTTCGCCGTTATAGCCCTTAGCGTTCCAGGTGCGGTTATCGCTGAGGCCTCACTGAGCTTCCTTGGTATCGGTGATCCGACGGCCGTTACTTGGGGTCAGATACTTAACGCGGCGCAGAATCAGGCGGCAACGACTAAGGGTTACTGGTGGTGGGTCATTCCGCCGGGACTTGGAATCGCTGTGGTTGGCCTTACCTTCGTGCTTATAGGTACGGCCCTCGACAAGATACTCAACCCGAGGCTCAGGAGGCTGTGAGGTGATATAAATGGCTAAGAACGTGCTCGAAGTTAAAGATCTCAAGATGTATTACTTCACCAGCAAAGGTGTCGTCAAGGCCGTGGACAACATCACCTTCAACCTCAAGAAGGGTGAAGTGCTGGGACTTGCCGGTGAAAGTGGATGCGGCAAGTCCTCCCTTGGTTTTACTTTAATGGGAATGCCCACTTCTCCAGGAAAGATAGTCAGCGGTAGCATCAAGATAGACGGGAGGGAGATAGTTGGTCTTCCGGAGGACGTGCTCAGGAAGGAGATACGCTGGCAGAAGATATCCATGATATTCCAGGGTGCAATGAACGCCCTCAACCCAGTTTACACCATTGGTTATCAGATGACTGAGCCCCTTATACTCCATAAGGGTATGGACAAGGACGATGCCCTCGACAGGGCCCAGAAGTATCTTGAGCTCGTTGGCCTCCCACCTGACATCGTCTATCGCTATCCGCACGAGCTTTCAGGCGGTATGAAGCAGCGTGTCATCATCGCCACCGCCCTGCTCCTCGAGCCTGATGTGGTTATAGCCGACGAGCCGACAACGGCACTTGACGTCGTTGTGCAGGCACAGATCATAAACCTCATGAAGAAGCTCAAGAAGGAGCTCGGACTGTCGATGATATTCATCACACATGACCTTAGCATTCTCGCTGAGATCAGCGACCGCGTTGCGATAATGTACGCCGGTAAGATCATCGAGATAGGTGACAGCGAGAAGATTTACTACGAGCCGGCTCACCCATACACCCAGAAGCTCCTCGCTGCTATACCGAGGCTTCACGAAGACGTTGAGAGACTTGAGTTCATTCCGGGACAGCCACCCAATCTCATCACACCACCAAAAGGATGCCGCTTCCACCCGAGGTGTCCGTACGCGATGCAGGTTTGTAAGGAGCAGGAGCCTGAGCTGAAGGAGATTGATAAGGATCACTACGCCGCATGCTGGTTGCTGTGAGGTGTGAGAGATGGCGGAGCCGGTACTCAAAGTTGAAAACCTTAAGAAGCACTTCCCAATCAAGAGAGGATTCATCAGCACCCTCAAAGGTGAGCCTCAGAGGTACGTGAGGGCTGTCGACGGCATAAGCTTCGAGATCGAAAAGCAGGAGGTCTTTGCTCTCGTTGGTGAGAGCGGCTGTGGTAAGTCAACCACTGGTAAGCTCATAGTCAAGCTCCTCGAGCCAACAGAGGGTAAGATATACCTTGAAGGCAAGGATGTTACCAACATTAAGACCAAAGAGGAAATCCTGGATTACAGGAGGCGTGTTCAGATAATCTTCCAGGACCCGTTCAGCTCGATGAATCCGCGTTTCAGGATATTCGACATTCTCGAGGAGCCGCTCCTCATACACGGCATTGGCGAAACCAAGGCCGAACGTGAGGAACTCATCTACAAGGCTCTTGAGATGGTCAAGATAACCCCGCCGGAGGACTACGTAGGAAGGTTCCCACACATGCTCTCTGGCGGTCAGAGACAGCGTGTCGCCATCGCTAGGGCGCTCATATTGAACCCGACGTTCATAGTTGCCGACGAGCCTGTTTCGATGCTTGACGTGTCCATTAGGGCAGAGATCCTCGAACTAATGAAGGAGCTCAAGGAGAAGATGGGCGTTACCTACCTCTACATCACCCACGACCTCTCAACGGCCAGATACTTCGCCGACTACATTGCAGTCATGTACCTGGGAAGGATCGTGGAGATGGGTCCCGCTGAGAAAGTCATTGACAACCCGCTTCACCCGTACACTCGGGCACTCCTCGCTGCAGTCCCAGAGCCGAAGCCAGAGAGGAGGAACGTCATCAAGGAGCTTCCAATTAAGGGTGAAGTTCCAAACGCCGCCGAGATTCCACCGGGATGCAGATTCCACCCGAGGTGCATCTACGCTCAGAAGGGACTCTGTGATGTCAAGCATCCGCAGCTCGTCGAGTACGAACACAACCACTTCGCGGAGTGCCACCTCGTTGGCAAGTACTGACTTCTCTTCAACATTTTCTTTTAGGTGAGATCCATGGGAACACTGAGAGAGGCGCTTGAGTATCCTTTTCTGAGGGCCGGCCTGATAATGCTCCTCTTGGCATTGATAATTTCTGCTATGGGGCTTTATGGGGTTGATAAGTCCTACTCATCCAATGGCACACTTGGTAAGGGCAGGCATTTTCTTGGAGATGAGGACTTTGAAAAGAGCTACGTCTATTACAACCGCACTCTTATCATCTCTTCGTCCAATTCGACTTTCTCCGTAATACAGGGAAACACTACAGAAAAATACACCCAGCTAAATGGGACCGTGAAGATAATACCCACGACCAGGCCAGTGATAGATGTTTTTAATGGAACCGTCAACTATACCTACACCGTCAGTGCGAAAGACTATCCCTATGCTATATATTCTCTCATAGCCTTCGTGCTCATGCTCGTGGGGACGGTTATGGCTTTTATAGGTTACACCCACTTCCTAAGGGATGTGAAGGAGGGTAAGAGATGAGGAGTTTGGACTACGATGCTGTGATTGAGAGAATCGTTTCTTTTATTCAAGGGAAAGTAGAAGAAGCAAGGGCAAATGGTGTCGTTGTAGGAGTAAGCGGAGGCATAGATAGTGCTACCACAGCTTATCTAGCTGTTAAAGCTCTTGGCAGGGAGAAGGTCCTCGGCTTAATAATGCCCTACTATGAGAACGGCGACGTTGAGGATGCAAAACTCGTCTGCGAGAACCTTGGAATCGAGTATAAGCTCATAAACATAAGGCCCATCGTGGATGAGTTTGAAAAAGCCGTTGGAGAGCTCGATGTTAAAAGCAAGGGGAACATCATGGCCAGAACAAGGATGATTCTCCTCTATGCTCACGCCAACTCTAGAAACTACCTCGTCCTTGGAACCAGCAATAGGAGTGAGCTTTTGACGGGTTATTTCACCAAGTGGGGTGATGGTGCAAGTGACTACGCACCGCTCATAAACATCTACAAGACTGAAGTTTGGGAGCTGGCCAAGAGCTTGGGTGTTCCAGAAAGAATTATCCAAAAGAAGCCAACTGCAGGTCTCTGGGAAGGCCAGACTGACGAGGACGAACTGGGAATAAGCTACAGACTGCTCGATGAAATTCTCTGGCGTCTCATCGACCTCAAGATGCCTAAAGGGGAGATTGCCGAGGAGCTTGGAATTCCGTTGGAGAAAGTTGAATACGTTGAACTGCTTGTCAAAAGGAGCGAGCACAAAAGACGCCTTCCATTGGGCCCTGAATTCTGAGGTGAGTCCATGAAGAAAGGCTATCTTTTCGTTTTTCTTGCTGCCTCAATGTGGGGGACACTGGGCATCTTCGCCAAGTATCTTGATGGCTTTGGGCTCAGTCCGTTTACAATGGTTTTTTACCGCGTTCTCTTTGCACTTATTCTCCTGGCAGTCTATCTATCCTTTCGAGGTAGCTTCTCCATAGAGCGTTCTCGCCTAAAGTTCTACGCCTCTTACGGTTTTTTCAGCATCTTCCTGTTCTATACCCTCTACTTTTATACGGTCACGATTTCCTCGGTTTCTTTTGCAGTTCTGCTCCTCTATACTGCGCCAATCTATTCAATAATCTTGGGCAGTCTGATTTTTAGAGAGCCTCTCAAGAGAGAGAAGGTTATCGCGCTGACAATGGTAATGACTGGGGTTCTCCTCGTTAACTGGGGCGATGTCCGGTTCTCTACGAAGGCCCTTATTTTCGGCCTTCTCACAGGCTTCACCTACGCACTCTACGGCGTTCTCGCCAAGTTAGCCGTCAGAAAGGAAGAGCCTGAAAAGGCACTCTTCTACACTCTGCTTTTTGGTATGATTTACCTTTTACCGTTCGCGGACTTCGGCGTTCCAGCGGGAGCAGTTCCCTACCTCTTCGCGCTCGCGTTCTTCCCGACTTTCCTTGGATACATACTATACAACCGTGCTCTAAAGGAGATAGAGGTCAGCAGGGCCTCAATAGTAGCTACGATAGAGCCAGTCGTTGCCATAATTTTGGCCTTTCTGCTATTTGAGGAAACCCTTACCATAAAACAACTCGCAGGGGCAGCCCTTATCATAGGCGGCTCGATGCTCATTCACATGAAGGAGGAAGAAAAACCTGAAGAAGTTGTCCTCGAGGAAGTGCATTAGATGTGGAAGTACCTCTCCAGTTCCCACTCCGTTACCTTTTTCGTCTCCAGTGGCAGCTCCTTTGATTCGAGGTATTCAACGTAGCGTTCCCACTCGAGCTCTTTGTAAGATATGAAGTTTTCGTAGGCCTTTCCGAGGGCCTCTTTGACAACTTTGTCCTTCCTGAGCTCTTCGAGGGCTTCACCCAGGCTTCCGGGTAGTGTATCGATGCCAAGTTCCTCTCTTCTGCTTTCACTCATCTTGTAGACGTTCTCTTCAACGTATGCATCAGGCTCGATCTTCCGCTTAATGCCATCAAGTCCCGCCATCAATATCGCTGCAAACGCGAAGTATGGGTTTGCGCTCGGGTCCGGGCAGCGGTATTCAATCCTTGCACCGTCACCCCAGAAGGCCGGAACCCTTACCAGTGCGCTCCTGTTCCTGTAGCCCCAGCTTATGTAGACTGGAGCTTCATAACCCGGAACCAGACGCTTGTAGCTGTTCACTGTGGGGTTCGTGATTGCAGCTAGAGCCTTTGCGTGCTTGAGTATTCCCCCGAGGAAGTACAGGGCCGTTTCACTGAGCTCATCCTCACCTTTGAAAGCGTTCTCTCCGCCCTTCCAGAGGCTTATGTGAAGGTGCATTCCGTTGCCGGGCATGCCGTAGAGTGGTTTGGGCATGAAAGTCGCGTAGAGTCCGCGCATCTCGGCTATAGCTTTGACGATGTACTTAAAGCTCACGATGTTGTCTGCCGTCTTTAGTGCCTCGTCAAATCTGAAGTCTATCTCGTGCTGAGCCTTCCCAACCTCGTGGTGGAGCACCTCTGGAACGAGGCCGAACACTGGCATGTAAAGGGCTATCTCTCTCCTCAGACTCCTTGCCTTGTCGAGGGTTATCAAGTCGAAGTAGCCTCCGCTGTCTGGTATGTGGAGTTCCCACGAACCGTTCTTTTTGAATAAGTAGAACTCTGGTTCTGGGCCGATGTAGGCCGTGAACCCCTCCTTTTCGAGCCTTTCCAGGACTTTCCTGAGAACTCCCCTCGGGTCTGCGTGATAGGGCTTTTCATCCTTGTAGATGTAGCCGTAAACTCTGGCTATGCCCTCCCATGGAATTTCGGCGTAGGTGCTTGGGTCTGCCTTGAAGATGAGGTCGCTGTCCTCTATTCCCTGAAAGCCTGGGATTGAGGAACCATCAAAGGTTATTCCATCTGTTATTGCCTCCTCGTACCTGCTCGCCGGTATCTCCATCCCCTTTGGAACCCCATTGATGTCCACGAATATCAGCTGAATGAATCTTGGGGATTTGGTGTAGACTTCATCTGTTCCCTCCGCCTTGACAATTTCGTTCATTTTTACCACCATTTACTGTTCTAGTGTTCAGTTTTAATGACAACTTGATGAACAATTTATCCAATAAAAGCATTTTTGTTGATTTCTTGTCATTATGACGAGAATGCGGGGTGTAGAGGGTCGATTGACAGAATTTTGTAGATTTCGTTCGTAATACTTGAATTATTCTACAAATTTATGTTAAACAAAGGTTTTTGGGTGTCAAGTGTATGCAAAAACATGCCCACAGCCGAAGATATTCTCAATAGGGAAATCGCCCGAGTGAACCTCCATCTGCCCTCTGCAAGACCTACACTCGGCCAGCTCATTAACGAGGATGAGCCAAAGGTTCGGCTTCGCGATGGCAGCTATCACTACTTCAAACGCTCTGAGCTCGAGTATCTTCGTTCCCTTATAGATGACGGTGAGGAGGATACCTTGAGAGTCCCAATAGTCTTGGAGATAAGCACGACTTACCGGGGATACTTCCGGGTTAGAGGAAGGGTAGAGGTCAAGGTTATAGACAAAATTCTCGGCACATACGATATACTAGAGGACAAAAGCGAAGGACTTTACCCAAGATACATTCTCCCGAAAATTAGAAAAGCTCTTCCTACGACAACGACATACGCATTCATAGCGGAGTGATAGGTATGAACGAGGACACAAAGGTTCTTCGGGACTATCTCCTCTTTACGGTTCCTCATGTGACGGTGTTAGCCGGGGCACTGCTGGGTGTTCTCCTTCTCCTCGGAGTTAAGCTTAACGTGGCCCTCGGAATCTTCACGATCTTTTACGGGTTCATGCTCCTCATCCTCGCATTGGTAATCAGGGAACACTTTTCTAAGCTGCTCTGGTACAGGCTTGCGGTGACTTTTTTTGTTGGTCTGGTTCTTATGGGGCTACTGCTTCTTTTTTATGGGGAGTAGCCTTTATATGGACAAAGTACAACTACCAATGGTGGGAACGCATGAGGAAGGCAATGGTCACGTTGATTGCCTTACTGCTGGTTATCTCAACCCTACCCGGCTCCTCCGCTCAGTTCGTGAGCTTCACGACTAACGATACAATATCCGTTCTCAGGGGAGACTACAGCACCGGGACAATTCAGCTTACCAACGTAGGTGGATTCAGCTTCAAGGTGGTCAGCTACCAGAGCTTCTGGGTTGAAGATTCGGAAGGAAACATTGTCCAGGGATTCAATCTTACAGTGAGCCCGAGGATATTCAGCGACTGGTCGCCCCAGAAGACATATTCCCTCTCTTACAACATTTCCTGCAACGGCAGCGTTGAGGGGGGAACTTACACCCTCTACCTCAAGTTCTGGGCATTCACTGCCGGTGGCTCCATGTACATAGTCCACGCCAAGGTTCCCCTCAACGTTATATCTGAACCGCTCCGTTTTGAAGTAGCTGAGGCCTACGTCAAGGAAAGACCCGGCTCCCCATACATCCTGAACGGTGAAAACCTTGTTGTTTTTTCCCACGTTATCAACATTGGTCACTCTGCAGTTACGATTAATGCCTCCGTTTCGTTCACCGGAAACGGGATAGTCTACTTCTTCGAAAATAGAACGCTGGAGATGGCCCCGGGCGATAACCTCGTCAAGTTTGAAATCCCTGTGGGCTATGAAGTCCCAGAGGGCATCTACCGGCTTGAGTACTCCATTCAATACGATGGTGATAGTTACAGGTATTCCCGGGAGTTCCAGGTTAAGTTTGGAGTTAGGCTCGTTGGCCTTTCCCTCCAGGCGGATGAAGTAAAGCTCGGGGAGGAGAACAGAGCTTACCTCACCGTTCTTTCGGAAAGGGCGATAGGCGTGAATCTAACAGTGGAGACGTATCGGGATGAGACCCCCATATTGAAGGTGACAACTCCGGTAACCATTCAGGGAGGCACGGATGTTCTGGACGTACCTCTCCTCACGAACGTTTCGGGCTCCATAACTGCCTTCATAAAGCTGACCTTCAACGGCAGATTAATCGGCGAGGGCAACGTTTCTTATACAGTCCTAGCTCCGGCAGTGATCAGAAACGTAACCTATGAGCGCCTCTCGGATGAGGAAGTACTGTTCAAGGTCACGGTTCTCAATCCCGGTGAGGATGGTGTTGACGTTATCCTCACGTACAGGATAACAAGTGGGGGTAAGGTTCTCTACAAGGATTCTCTGCAGGAAACACTTAAGGCTGGTGTTAATGAAATAGCCCTCAAGTTCAAGCTCCCCCTTGGGGAGGTTGTTGAATACGAGTTTACGCTCGTTTCAATGGATGAAACCAGCACCTCAAAGGGTGAGCTCTACCTCCAGCCGCCGGCTCCCCCAACCACGACCACAGCAACGACAACTAGTCCGTCGAACACCACGACGACCTCTGGGGGCAACGGTTCCTCAATCTGGTGGATAGTTCTCGTTATAATGGTCTTCCTGCTCTTCATAGCAGGTGCTTTCTACTACATGAGAGCTGGAGAAAAATCCAAGAAGCGTGTCAGGCCTAAACCCAAGAGGCGCTCGCCCCTTGGAAGGTTCAGAAGGCCAAAGGAGCCGAGATTCCCGGAAAACAGGGAGCTTCCGAAGAAGTGATCTGGGTGTACCAAACCTTTTTATCCCTTTTTCATAACTCTTCTTGGCGAGGGGGTCGGGGGCTCTCGGGGCACTCCCGAGGAAGTTCCGCCCACCGCACCGGGGCCGCGGTGCCGTAAGGCACCTCCCGAGAGGGAGGGCAACGGCGCAGAAACGACACGTCCTGGCAGGGATGGGGATGAAAGCGGCGAAGGGGCCGGCGACGGCTCCCGAGCTAACCCGCAGACGACCTGTCAGGGAGCGGTGAAACGGCCGTCCCGCGGGGTGCAAGGCCGAAGAAGGGACGATGAATTCCCGGTGGGAGTCCCGTGGTAGGCCGCTCAGTCGAATGCCCCCTTGACACAGAAGGCGGGCTACGACCCCCTCGCCCAAACGTCTAGCATCGATGCCAGAAGAATCAGCGCACCGCCTATGACTGTTCTGAGCTCTGGAACTTCACCGAAAATTAGGAACGCGTAAACCACGGCGCTCATAGGGTCTAGATAGCTCAATATGGCCACTTCGTTGACCTCAACATCTTTCAGGCCATCCATGTATAAGAAGAGCGCGAGGGCAGTATGAATGACGACAAGAATTATGATAGCCCACCAGACCGGGTCTCCAATGCCTGAAACTACCATAAACGGCGCAAGAACCAGTGATGCTATCGCCAGCTGGAGGAAAGTTAGAACCGAGCCCTCAACATCCCTCAGGAACCTTCCGAGATTCGGGATGAGGGCATAGAAAAACGCTGCCGTTAGTGCGAAGATTACTCCCAGAAAGTCTCTGTCGTTGAAGTTTAGCTTTTCCCCGCTCATTATGAGGAGCAAGCCGAGGAAGGCCAAACCTATGAGGGCCCACCTTTTTGGGGTTAACCTCTCTCCTAGGAAGCGCCATGATATTATGGTGGCGATGACCGGAGCGAGGTAGTAAACGAGCACGGCCTTCGCTATCGTGGTGTAGTTGAAGGCTGTGAAGAGAAATACCCAGTTGAGGGCCAAGGCAACTCCGAGTGCGATGAGGGGCTTCGTCTTCTCTTTCAGGGATCTCTTGACTTCTCTGAGCCATGCCATCTTCCCGGTTCCGAAGGTTAGAAAGAGTAGCAGCGCGCCTAATGAGACCCTGAAGAAGGCTACCCCTAGTCCTGAGAGGTTGGAAAAACGCGCGAAGATGCCCACGCTTCCCCATATGAGCATTGAGACAATTATTTTCAGTCTTCCGTTCACAGCTCATCCCCGTGAAGCTCGAGCCACTCTTCGTAGGCCTCTTTGACTTCTTCCTCCCTGAACTTTGGAACCGCATCGCGGAAGGGATTGAACTTCTCGAGCTTTCTCTCGTCTGAGCCGATGTATGTCGCTACCAGTCCAACTTTTGAGTGCAGGCTGGATGGAACGCGGAGGATTCTCTTGACGTCAACCGTGACTCTCCCGTCAAAGTAGGCCTTTGAGAAAGTGCTGGAGAGGGCGAACAGCCTCGCCAGTGTTTTATATCCTATCCCCTGTGGAAAGGCCGTTAAAAGACCCTTTCTGACGAAGCCCTCGTATATCTCATCGCGGCTCTCGAGTATCTTCTTCACCTGCCCTTTTCTCAGCCCGATGTTAAGCAGGTGATTCTCGTTGGCGCGGGCGATGAAGTAGCCGAAGCGAAGGCGAAAGACCCTGAAGTAGCCCGAGGAGAGCATTATCTTCCTGCTCTGGATGTCTTCGAAAGTTACCTCTTCGGCCGCCGAAATATAGGCTAAAATCTTCTCTCTTGATTTCGAGTCAAGCTGGATGGCCCAGTCATCGAGAACTCTTATGTGATAACCCCTCCCGGAATAGACCACGTGAACATCCTCAAAACCGAAGTCCTCCTTTAAAATCACCAGGGTGTCTCTTGCGAGCTCCTTCGCGTCACCCAGACAAATTGGACACACCTTTCCGTGCTCGTGAATGTGTCCGCACCTTCTCAGGGGCAAGTCCTTGGCGTCTATGTCGAACACCAGCTCCGCACCGAGCCAGCCGCTCATCCCTTTTGGATCCTCGTACAGTGCAACGCTCGAGTAAATCGCATAGGGGGCCGTGGCCTTGATGTAGTCCTCCAGATCTCTGACGTCCATGAAGACGTTTTTCCTATCGCTTGGCCCTTCCCCTGTGTGGTCAAAGCCGAACTCCCTGTTTTCCAGCTTCTCAACTAGGAACCTTGGTAGCTTCTTTGCGTTCCATTCGGCTTTGTAGTAGAGGACTCTCTCTTCTTTGGTGACCTCCCTAAATAGCTCAGCCACTTCCACCACCCTCTTCGCGCTCCCCTTTCTTTCTGTTCTCCAGGTAGAGCCGTCTCAGGTAGTACGTCAGTGGGTTCTTGATGTTCCTGCAGTGTCTGTCGGGCTTGCAGAGCTGGGGAGCATTGGCCCTTATTTTGGAGCAGTTGGGAGGGAAGTACCATGTAGAGTTCCCGCTGTCCTCGAGCGTTGGTTTGTCTGTTAAGCCGAAGCCGAGGTGGTACCAGATGTTTTTGATCTCGTGAGGCTGATCTTCGAATAGCGGTGGGCTGCACCTGTTTCCTGCCTCTATGATAATGGGAAATATCTCCTTCTCGATTACGCTTAAATCCTGAACGCAGTCCCTGACCCTGACGTCTCTCCGCGGTGGGTTGGGGCAGAGCCTCGCATAGCTCAGGAAGCTCGTCAGGAGGACGGTTATCGCGTAGTTCCTCAAACCAGCGGGGACGCCGCCAAGGGCGATTTTAACGCATGGGGGGAACAGCTCAAAGCGAAGCGGTTGGGCCTCTGCAGAACCCATCCTCTCGAGTCTTTCCTTAAAGTACTCCCTGGCTATCTCGCTCAGCTTCTCATAGAGCTGGAGGTAGTAGGTGGACAGCTCGTCTCTTATCTCGTAGAGCAGATTTACCGCTTTTTCGAAGTTCTTCTCAAAGGCCTCCTCCCACAGCTTCAGCGCCTGTTCCCCTGTCAGGTAAGCGTGGCCTTTTCTGATGTAGACTTCTTTGAGGCTCCCGTCCCAAAGCTCGAGGAACTTTTTGAGCCCGGTCTTGTATCTCAGTCTCAGCTTTTCTCTCTCGCTTGGAGGAAGTTCGGTGTGGTGGGTTCTTTCGAGTATTGTTCTGTCCCTATTGGGAATCTCATCCCTTTCAACAATCTTCAAAGGTATTGCCGTTCCTTCTATTTTGCTGGCTCTCCTTATCCGCTCGGAGTATATCTTAATATTGGCCTCTCTCACGAGCTCCATCTCGATTCCGTACGGCGAAAAGGCAAGAGCACCAAGAAGGGCATAGAATGTCAGTAAATCCTGGATGTCGCTTAGCTCAAGGATGTCTTCTGGAATCTCCCCGGATTTTATCCACGAGACCCTCTCCAGTGCATGCTCTATTCCAATGTATGAAGGAATTATTGAAAGCAATTCGTTTATTCCACCGAATTCTTCCTTGACAAGCCTCTTGGCTTCGCTTCCAAAGGGATCCAGCATGACCTCACCTCTCATCAATGGGTGTTGGTTAGAACATAAAACGGTTTCCTTTCCCAAGAAAGTTTTGTCTGCTGACAAGAACATTGCATGTTTGCAATTAGATTTACTAATTCAAACTCTGTGAAGCATGCCCATGTCTTTATTACAGCCTTTGCAGCAGAGAAAGCTACAAACCTCAAAACACTTCTCGATTTTTCACCGTTTTGGGTGAAGTGGCTACTTGCATCCCAAAAGTTTTATATCTATTCGACTCTACATGTTATATTAGAAATTAAAAACATGAGTTCGTAAAGAACTCTTAAAGGTGATTTGAATGGTCACGAAATACACCATCAAAAGAGTGAAAAGCGGGATTCCTGGTTTTGATGATTTAATTGAGGGGGGATTTCCTGTTGGAACTACCGTTCTAGTTACCGGTCCGACTGGAAGCGGTAAGACAACCTTTGGCGTTCAGTTCGTCTATAAAGGTGCTGAGTTGTACAACGAGCCAGGGGTCATAGTTACCCTTGAGGAGAGAGCACAGGATCTCAGGAGGGAAATGAGAGCTTTTGGGTGGGATCTCGAGAGGTATGAACGGGAGAGAAAGATAGCTATAGTTGATGGCGTCAGTGCCGTCGTAGGGCTTCCTTCGGAGGAGCAGTACGTTCTTGAAGGCAACCTCAACGCTGAGGACTTTCTCCGCTACATCTACCGCGTGGTTAAGTCCATAAACGCGAAGAGGCTCGTCATTGACTCTATCCCGTCGATAGCCTTCAGGCTCAAAGAGGAGTCCAGAATAAGGGAGGTTCTCCTGCAGCTCAACACAATACTCCTGGAGATGGGCGTTACTTCGATCTTAACCACTGAAGCTCCCGATCCAAGCAGGGGCAGGATAAGCAGGTACGGTATGGAGGAGTACATTGCGAGGGGAGTTATCCTTCTCGACTTCGTTGAGAAGGAGGTCGAGCTCAAGCGCTACCTCCTGATCAGAAAGATGCGTGAAACCAAGCACTCTATGAAGAAGTATCCATTTGAAATAAACGAGGAAGGTATCGTTGTTTACCCGAGCGGTGAGGTTTACTAACCTCCTACTCTTTTCTGTATCCCTCTGCATCGTTGCAGGTTTTGGGATAAATTTTTTAAACCTCAGTTATTACTAAAAATCATGGTGAGAAACAAAATATTAGTGGTTGTTTTAATAATTGGATCAATCGTAGTTCTCGGTACCATGGCCCTACTTGGCGAGAGCACTCGGGAGTTCCAGGAGTTCACCGGATTGTGTGTCTACTCTTCGGGCTCCTTTTCCGTGTTGAGCGATGGGGAAACAGTTGTGGGAGTGTATACAGCTCTTGAGGAGGGTAAAGTTTACCGGATAAGGGGAAGGTTATTCAATTCCACTTCTGGGTTAAGAATGCGTCTGGGAAGAGTAGAGTCCGCAGAGCCATCTTTCCATCTTGATGTAATTGAAGGGGCATACTGGCCATCAGACGGTCATTACCTGCTGGCTCCAGGCAAAATAAAACTGGGAATCCCAATTGATGTAAGAAAAGGTGAATTAGTTAGGGTTGAGGGCATCTGGTACGGGAAGAAGTTCTACCCTGTGAGGTACGAGACCCTTGGATTCTCAGAGAAGCCTGAGGATCGTATGCCTTGGAGCGTTGAGGGAATCATTATCTACGCCGGCTCAAAAACAGTACTCTGGAACGGTAGTGAGGAAATAGTACTGTATCTCCCCTATAGAACGAAACTCGAGCTTGGCAAGAGGGTTCGCGTTGTTGGGATAGTGCGGTTTTACTCGAAGCTCTCCCTTATTGTAGATTCTCGGGAGGACATACAAGTTATTGGAGATGCAGGACGCAGGGACGTTTCACATGCTGAGATTGGTGAAGTGGCGGTTGGAAGTTGCACTGTCATTGGGAGTGGGAGCTCTCTCAAGCTGAACTGTACTGATTTGAGGCTCTACGGCTTCTCTGCCCGGGTAGGAGATAGGGTTTACCTCGAGGCCATCAGGAGGAAATCCTCCCTCTACTGCATGAATTGCAAGATTGTTACGCCAAGGGAGGAGCTTCCCAATGAAATCTGCTCGTTTGAGGTGGGGGAATTCGCAAAAGTGAGCGGCTGGGTCGAATGGGTTAAAGTATACAAAAACGGCTTTGGGCTTGCGAACATTACTAATGGAAACTGCTGGGTTCTCCTAAAGCTCAGGAAATCCCTTGAAGTCTCACTGGAGGAGAATCAGACGGTCACGGCCTATGGGATCTTCACGACCTACCGCGGCATGCCGGCCTTTGAAATAGCCTCGGGTGATGACCTTTGCTCCGGGAGATGCTAGCCGGGATCCTCGGCGGAACGCTGAGCGGTATCTCCCCCGGAATCCACGTGAATACGCTGGCTGCTTTTCTCTCAAGTGTGGGAGTAGACGGTAACCTGCTCCTCTTTTCCATGGGATTGACCCACACTTTTCTTGACGTCATTCCATCGGCATTCTTCGGCGTTCCAGATGAGGGAACTTCCCTCAGTGTTCTTCCTGCACATAGACTCGTTCTCGAGGGCAGAGCGATGGAAGTAGTTAGGATAGCTCTCTGGGCCAGTTTTCTTTCCGTACTAATGGCTGCTCCCCTGATGACCCTGTATCTCTTTCTGGCTCCTCTATACCGCCCAGATTTTGGCAGGCTCCTCGTTCTGCTCCTTGCTTTGACCCTGATACTCACGGAACGCGGCTGGAGAAAGCTCTTCGCACTCTTTGTCTTTCTCCTTTCGGGAATCTTGGGTATCTTTGCCTTTAGGCTCTCACTCAGCCAGCCTTACTACCACCTCTTCGCGGGTCTCTTTGGCCTTCCTGTGCTTATTGTGGCGCTTGGCTCAAAGAATCCTCGCCTGAACCCTGGAGATGGGGGCATTAAAATGAGCATAAAAAGCTTCATCGGCTTTTCCTTCCTTGGGACACTTCTCGGCATGGTTGCTTCACTCGTTCCAGCTTTCACGGCCTCTCAAGCGGCCTTGCTGGGCTCTTTCTTTTCACAGGATGAGCGCTCTTTCCTTACAATCGTTTTCTCCGTCAACACTGCAAACTTCCTTTTCTCCTTTGCGAATTTCTTGGCAACGGGCAGGATAAGAAACGGCATCGTCGCCCTGATGACGCCCATTGGAGAAGAAGCCCTTCGATTTTATCTTCTTGCAGCCTTTTTTGTCTCGATGGTAGTTCTGGCCTATGGAGAGGCCCTTGCGGATATTATTTTGAGTATCGTCTCTCAAATGCCCTACAGGACACTCAACATAGCTGTGGTTCTCTTTCTCCTTGTCCTTTCCTACTTTTTTGACGGCTTTTTTGGTCTCCTTGTCTTAACTGGGGCGACCCTAATCGGTCTTCTAGCCGTAAACCTTGGCGTCAAGAGAACGAGTTGCATGGGAGTGCTGATGCTTTCGATAATAATCGAATAAGAAGAGAAGGATCAGATGAACTTCTCTTTTAGAATCTTCTGAAGTTCCACATAGTCTGTGACTATCCTCTTGCCGTCAAGGGTAGTAAAGTAGGCTTTTTTGATTTTAACGGTCTTAGCGCTGACGTACTTCTTCTCGGGCGGATTGTACGAACCGGGCTCTACGACCTCATACTCTATAACGTACGTCTCGAGGTCAGGCTCTCCCATATATTTCCAGACTTCGTAGAAAATTTTGGGATCGAGGTGGATTTCGCCATCTATCTCTGTCCAATCCGCCCCGATTTCTTCCAGAAACTCTTTCACCACATCGAAGTTCATAGAACCACCATTAAATATTAAGGACGCTAAGGGTTATATACCTATCGCCGAACTTCCCACGGTGGTGAGGGATGGCGAAGGTTTACGTTGACGCTCAGGCCGCGAGAGCTATAGGTAAAGGCGCGATGATAGTCTTTAAAAAGGGCGTGATCCGCGTTGAGGGCGAGGTTAAGCCGGGAGACATCGTTGAGGTTTACACGCGCGGAAAGAAATTCCTTGGGAAGGGCTTCGTTAATCCCAACTCAAATATCATGGTTCGCCTCGTCACGAAGGACAAAGATACTGAGATAAACAAGGAACTCTTTCGGGAGAGAATCAAAAAGGCCAATGAGTACAGGAAGAAGGTTCTCGGCTACGATAAGGCCTACAGAATGGTCTATGGTGAGGCTGACTACCTGCCGGGTCTCATCGTGGACCGTTTCAATGAGATAGCCTCTCTCCAGATTTCAAGTGTTGGAATGGAGCGCTTCAAGCTTGATCTGGCCGAGGCTATAATGGAAGCCGAGCCCGAAATTGAGACCGTCTTCGAAAAGAACACCGGTCGCTCGCGCAGGAGGGAAGGCCTGCCCGAGATAGAGCGCGTCCTCCTTGGCAAGGAGAAGTATCGCACGATAATAGAGGAAGGAAGGGCAAAGTTTATCGTGGACATGCGCGGACAGAAGACAGGCTTCTTCCTCGACCAGAGGGAGAACAGGATAGCTCTGGAAAAGTATGTCAAGCCTGGGATGAAGGTTCTGGATGTGTTTACTTATACTGGCGGCTTCGCTATCCATGCGGCCGTCGCCGGTGCCGAAAAAGTAGTTGCCGTTGACAAGTCACCGAGGGCCATCGAGATGGCCAAAGAAAATGCAAAGCTCAACGGCGTTGCGGACAGGATGGAGTTCATAGTTGGCTCTGCCTTTCCTGTCATGGAGGAAATGATAAAGCGCGGTGAGAAGTTCGACATAGTGATCCTCGATCCACCCGCCTTCGTCCAGCATGAAAAGGACCTAAAGCGCGGTCTCAGGGCTTACTTCAACGTGAACTACGCAGGTCTACAGCTCGTCAAGGAAGGTGGAATACTCGTTACTGCCTCGTGCTCCCAGCATGTGGACATGCAGACCTTCAAAGATATGGTCATAGCCGCGGCAGCAAAGGCTGGCAAATTCCTCAGAATGCTCGAACCTTACAGAACTCAGGCGCCAGACCATCCGATACTTATGGCCTCCAAAGATACGGAATACCTCAAGGCGCTCTTCCTCTATGTGGAGGACATGAAGTGAAACTCCGCCCAGCGGAGCATCGAGGGACGATGAGGAGAAAGCACCTCCTCTGATTCCGGCGTGAGTGATGAGACGCCCACGGGCCCGAGTCCCTCAGAGCGTTAAAATCAGACTGTGCCTCCAGCGTGTTCCGGCTTTGAATCTCACATCTCTGGTTTTATAACCTAGCTCTTCCCCCTTCTCCGTTATTGCCTCGATAAGTGGCTTTTTATCTGGCAGGAAGAGGGCGACCTTTCCGCGGGAGATGAGGTAATCGCGCGCCTCTTCTATAAGCCTCACTGAGAAGCCCTCTCCATATTTCCCTCCACCGACGCCTTCTCTCTCCGTCAGAACTCCCCTCGTAGGCCTATCGTAGTAGGGTGGGGCAGAGAAGATAACGTCGAACTTTTCCCCTTCTGGGATTACACCCAGGATTATCCCGCCGTCGCTTTTGATTAGCCTGACTCTGGCATTGTTCCTCCCGATGTTAGCCTTGGCGTAGGTGAAAAACTCCTCATCAATCTCAGTTGCAGTAACGTCGCAGTTGAAAAGCTTCGCCGCCATGAGCGCCATCATAGCAGTATGCCCGGTTCCTATCTCCAGAACTCTCTCGCCGCCGCGGAGGAAGGTTTTCAGAAAGATGTATCGTGAAATGGGGGTGGTAACAAGTCCGCGCGGGTGGTATTCTATGTCGAGACCGAAAACGGCCTTCGCGATAGCCCGGTTGTAGAGTATCCTTGCCTCCCTGTTCGAGAAGTCCAGCCTGCCTTTCTTGTCGAGGTATTTTCCGAGCTCCGGGAATATCTTAACGGCCTCGCTGATCGGAAGACCGAGCTTTCCGTCCTTCCAAGTGGGCATAGAGAAAAGTAAGCGTGGAAAAGAAAAGAGTTTCGCTCAGAGCAGCGCCAAGGCTGCCATAACCTTGGCGTCTTCAACCATGTTGTCTATCTTCGCGTACTCGTTGGGCTGGTGGGCCATCTCATCAAGTGTTGCCCACACAACTGCTGGAATGCCGAGCTTTCTGAAGTAGGCTGCGAAGGTTCCACCACCGATTCCACCGACCTTTGCCTCCTTCCCGCGGAACTCCTTAAGGGCCGCCTGGAGGAGCTTTACTATCTCGCTGTTCGGGTCGGTTGGCTCTGGAGCATCGAGGCGCTGGATGACCTCTACCTTTATCTCTGGGAGAACTTCCCCGTCAATTTCCTTCCTGTATTTTGCCTTTACTTCTTCCGCGAGCTTCTCTGCATCGCTCAGTATCTCATCCGGGCTGTACTTCGGCAGAATTCTGCAGTCGAAGACTATCTCGTGTTCTCCTGGTGCGATGTTCGGTGAATCGGCCGGACCGTTCACCATCGTCGGCTCGAAGGTGCTCTCCGGTGGATCAAAGAGCTCATCCTTCTCGAAATACTTCTCGTGGAGGAGCTTATCCAGGTGATAGGCGTAATCAAGGGCAACGCGGTGGGCGTTCAACCCCTTATCGGGCATGCTCGCGTGAACCTGCTTGCCCCTGACCTTAACCCTGAACCAGAGGATGCTCTTCTCTGCAACCTCGATGAAGGTTCCATCCTCATTTCCGCCGTCCGGGACGAGAACGAGGTCATCCTTCCTGAAAAGCTCTGGGTGCTCCTTCATAAGCCACTCGATGCCGTACTTGCTTCCGGTCTCCTCATCGCTGACAAAGGCTAGGATTATCGT
Source organism: Thermococcus onnurineus NA1 (assembly GCF_000018365.1). Lineage (NCBI taxonomy): Archaea > Methanobacteriati > Methanobacteriota > Thermococci > Thermococcales > Thermococcaceae > Thermococcus > Thermococcus onnurineus. The sequence goes on from NC_011529.1 coordinate 1,651,506, forward strand.
TCTCTTCGGCCTTATTCCGAGGTTCATCATGGCCCTAACTGCATAGAGTGAAGCGACCAGGCTCTGTCCGTTGTCCTCGCTTCCCCTGCCGTAGACTTTTCCGTCCCTGACGAGTGGTTTAAACGGTTCGGTTATTGTCCACTTGCTCAGGTCTCCCGGTGGGACGACATCAATGTGTGTTAGAATCCAGAGCCTTGGTGAGTCCTCTCCTTTCTCGCCGTAATAATAGGCGAGAATGTTCGGCCTCACGCCGTTCTTGGCCCTCTCATCAGGGGCGTTGTAGACCTCAACCTTATCGAAGGGCCAGTCCTTGATTATCTCGAGAAGCTTTTGGGCCTTATCGTATTCGCCCTCGTAGCCGTAGTTCGGGCTTATTGCCGGGATTTTGATGAGCTCCACCAGGGTTTTCACCATATCGTCACGTAGGTTTTCAATCTCCTGAGTGACTTTTTTGAGGGCTTCACTCATGGGGTATCACCACCTACTCTAACTCACCGACTCTTTTAAACCCAACCAGGTTCCTTTTGTGAAGTTCAAAAAGAAACGTTATCAGACGTTCGTAAAGTGGCTCTACTTCATCTCCAAACCTTCTTTTAAGCAGCTTTCCAATCTCTTCGACCGTTCTCCTACCGTCACATAACTCCCAGATGAAGGCCCCAGCTTCGTCGAGTTCTATTCGCCTGTAGTCCCCGTGGAGTTTTCTTGCCAGAAAATCGAGGGGCGAATCCATCGGGATTAAAAGGTAGTATTTTCCTTCGATTTTTCTCAGTTCGATGTTTTCATTGCGCTCTGGGATTAGGTGTAGATATTCTTCCATTCATAAACCTCCCTAAGGGTTAAAAAAGAGGGAAGAAAATCACTCCTTCTTTCCGGTCATGTAGAGCCATGCCAATATGCCGAGGAGGAACACTATTCCGAGGATGTTGCTGCTGAAGCCTATGGACGGGGCAACGTCCGCCACTATGAGAGCGGCGAAGATTATTCCCATTATTGCCTCTCCGGCAATGAGTCCTGCTGCTCCGAGCACTCCCGGGTCGGTTGGGCTCCCCTCGTCGCTGCCCCTGGCCTTTGAGACAATGTGCCTGGTGATTCCACCGATAAGGATTGGCACGCCAAGGCTAAGCGGCAGATAGATGCCGACGGCGACGGGCATGACTGGAGTCCTGAACTTGGAGCCCTTCATTGCGAGTATTTCGTCGAGGATTATGAGTACAATGGCTATACCAGCGCCGATGTAGACCATGGTCCACTCAAGGGTTCCGGTGAAGACACCCTCGGTGACCTTGGCCATAAGGAATGCCTGTGGAGCGGGGAGGGCATTTTCCTTGGCTGTTGGGGTTCCCGCTATTCCGTAAGCCTGGATCAGGAGGTTGAGCACCGGCGCCATGACAAGGGCCGCGAAGAACGTACCGATTATCTCGAATACCTGCTGCCTCTTGGGGGTTGCACCAACGATGTAACCCGTGGCGAGGTCCTGCATGGTGTCACCGGCTATTGCTGCGGCGGTACATATGACGGCCGCGACGAGTATGGTTGCGGCCATGCCCTCCATACCGCTGAGACCAAATGCCTTGAGGACAAAGGCCGTGAAGAGCAGGCTCATGATGGTGATTCCCGAAACCGGGTTGTTGGATGAACCGACAACACCCGCCAGGTAGCCGGCGATGGAACTTCCGAGGAATCCAACGATGAGCAGTATTATTGCCATAACCGCCGCTATTCCTATCGAGCCGATGATGTGGAAGTACAGCAGGAACAGTGGGATGACGAAGGCTGTTATGAGCATCATGACGTAGTTGAGCGGCAGGTCCTCTTCGGTTCTGAGTATTGCCTCTCCAGACTGCTTCCTCTTTGCGACCTCAAGGCCAGCCTTGATGCCCCTCATTATCGGGTTCCTAAGCTTTATGAGGCTCCAGAGACCACCGACGACCATCGCTCCAACTCCCATGTATCTGATCTTGGTGCTCCAGAGGGTCCAGGCGAGGTCAATGGCACTGAGGCCGTCTGGATTGCCAGTTTTAGCGGCATATATTGGAATGGCTATGAACCACGCGATTGCACCACCGAGGAACACGAGGAATGCAATATTCAGGCCAACGATATAGCCGACACTGATGAGGGCTGCAGAGAGATCACTTCCAATGTAGAGAACCCTTGAACCCACCATTTTAGCAGTCTCAACGGTTCCTGACCACAGGCCTGCACTTCCGAAGAGCTTGTAGAGTCCACCGAAGATACCACCATAGAATATCGGCTTGGCGCGGCTTCCGCCCCTATCTCCCGCTATGAGGACCTCAGCACAGGCGGTACCCTCTGGATACGGGAGCTTTTCTTCGACTATAAAAGCTCTCCTCAGAACCACTGTGAAAAGGGCACCGAGGGAACCACCGAGGGCTGCTATGAGTGTCACTATGTAGTATGGGAACTCGGTGTAATAACCGAGAACCACTAGGGCGGGCAGAGTGAATATTATGCCCGCCGCCAGGGACTCTCCGGCTGATGCTGCAGTCTGAACCATGTTGTTCTCCAAAATGTTTCTGTCCTTAAACGCGAAGAGAATTGCTATCGATATAACAGCTGCCGGAATGCTGGCGCTAACGGTCATTCCTGCGTACATGCCGAGGTAGGCGTTTGCTGCACCCATTATAATTGCCAGAACAACACCCAAAACAAAAGCCTTGATGGTATATTCTGGCAGCGATTTCTCGGGTGGGATGTACGGGGTTGGTCCCATATTTGCACCTCCAGAATGTGTGTGCATATTAATTACGTTGGTTTTATGTTAAAAGTATTTTCCCTGATTTTGGATTTACATCAAACCATCTAATATTGTCTAAATATTATAACATTATGTTATGCCAATGTCTGCACGTATTCGAACAATTTTGATAATAATTATGCATTGATGTTATGAAGTTGGATGTTCTCTTCAATGAATTGTTCCACTGACCATAAAATGTCATGATGTTGCAGTAATGCCCCACAAGTCCCCTGAATTAGCTTGATCATAACCTAGTGTGGCTGGCTGGGGATAGGCAATGTCTTATATACCCCCATGGCGATACCCATATGTCTGCAAAAGAACGCGGGGGTGGAGATTTGATAGAGATAACTTTCCTCGGCAGTGGCGGCGGCAGATTCATAACCATAACACAGTTTCGCTCCACGGGAGGCTTCCACATCAGGGCCAGCAGGAACATCTACGTTGACCCTGGGCCGGGGGCTCTTGTTCGTTCGTGGCGCTACAAGCTCGATCCCAGGAAGCTCGATGCTGTCTTCGTTTCACATAGGCACGTTGATCACTGCAACGACACCGAAGTCATGATTGAAGCCATGACAGGAGGGGCGCTGAAGAAAAGGGGCATGCTTATAGCCTCGAAAAGCGTTGTCTACGGCGACGAGACGCACACCCCAGCGGTCAGCAAATATCACATGGACGTCCTTGAGAGCATACATACCCCTGAACCTGGCAACAAAATCTCGGTAGGGGAGGAGGAGCTCATAATAACCCCTACGAGACACTCAGATCCGACAACCATAGGCTTTCGAATGAGAACCAGATATGGTGACATCTCGTATATACCGGATACCGCGTACTTCGATGAGCTCATTGAGTGGCATGAGGGTTCGAGGCTCATTATAGCTGCCGTAACCCGGCCGAGGGATATGGGGATTCCCTACCACCTGAGCACCGATGATGTCGTTACGATGCTTAAGAAGATGGAGGGAAAACCCGAGGTCTTCATAATGAGCCACATCGGAATGAAGATGCACTTCGCCAACCCGTACAAGGAGGCAAAATACATAGAGACGGTAACGGGCGTGAAGACCTATGTCGCCAAAGAGGGCTTCAAAGTAATGGTGGATAAAAACGAAATAGCGGTGCGGACGCTCAGACCTGCTAGATTCGTTTAGCTTCACTCTTTCTTTTTCATTGCCTCTTCCACTGCCCTTCTGACAGTGTTGTAAGCCAGCTCGAAGAGTTCGTCGCGCTTCTTTTCCGTCGGGCCTTCCACGACTACTCTTATCTTCGGTTCAGTTCCGCTCGGTCTTACGAGAACCCAAGAGCCATCTTTGAGGTTAAAGCGGAAGCCAGAGATGGTTAGTATTTCCTTTATCTCGCTCCTGAGCTTTTCCTCAAGAACGTGCCTTGCGACTTCGAGGACGGTCTTTTTGTACCTGTCCGGACACTTCACGTTCTTCTTGGTGAGGTAGTAGGTGGGTATCTCCTCGCGGATTATTTCGGATAGGGGTTTTCCGCGTTCGTCGATGAGCTTGATGAGCAGGCCCATCGTGACGAAGCTGTCTATCCATAGGCCGAATCTTGGGTGGATGAACTTCCACGGCTCGGCGGCAAAAATCGCGTTGTACTTCTTTATGCCGTCGTGCGGCTGACCGAGGGGAACGCGGTAGACCCTTCCACCACCGTTTTCGACGACTTCATCGATACGCGAGCCGGTGTTTATCGATGTAACGATGACTCCGCCCCCGTGCTCCTCGACATAGAGCTTAGCGAAGAGCGCTATCAGTGTGTCTTCGTCGATGTAGTTGCCTTTTTCATCGAAGACCGCTATTCTGTCGGCGTCGCCGTCCTGGGCTATAGCTAAGTCAACACCAAGCTCCCTCACAAGATTTCCGAGGTATGCTATGTTATCGTACCTCGGCTCGGGCTTTCTGCCCGGGAAGTGGCCGTCAATGTGGGCGTTGATGCTTATCACTTTCGCCCCCATCTCGCGAAGCAGATAGGGAGCAACGACGCTTCCGGCGCCGTTCGCACCGTCGTAGAGGACTTTCAGACTAGTCTCATGGTCGACGAAGTCCAAGACTGTGCCGATGTACTCGTCGACGATGTCCCTCTGACGAACCTTCCTTATCCCGTCCCAGTCCACTTTCTTATACTCCCCCGAGAAGATTATCCTTTCCAGCTCTGCCTCTTGCTCGAGGTAGAACTCGGTTCCGTCACCGTTGAAGACCTTTATTCCGTTGTCCGTGGGCGGGTTGTGGCTGGCTGTTATCATGACTCCAGCGTCGCCATAGCGGTTGGTGCCCCATGCCAATGTTGGCGTTGGTATCAGCCCAAACTGGATTACCTCCATGCCTGAACTTAAAAGTCCAGAAACGAGCGCGTTCTCGAGCATTATGCTTGAAGTCCTTCCGTCTCTTGCGACGGCCACTTTTCCCTTCCTGATGTACGTTCCGAGGGCTCTCCCAACGTTCAGCGCTAGGTCTGGTGTGACCTTTTCCCATAAAGTGCCTCTAATTCCAGCCGTTCCGAAGAGCTTCATAACACCACCATGACTACTTGGGAGCGACTTTAAATAGTTTTAGCCATGTATATGGCCAATCCCTTGTGGTTGATAAGCTTCAGGTTACCGGGCATTGTGTCACCACTGAGGGGAAGGATGTAAACTGGGAGTCCAAGCTTCTTCCCGAGCTCGAGAATCGGCTGGACTATTTCGGGCGTTGGTCTTACGGAGTACAAGGCTTTGGCATCCCTGTACAGTTCCGGCCTTGGGTTGAAGATGTCATCCCTGATAGCGTTTATCCCAAGCTCCCTTGCTTTTTCAACGGAGGCTGGATTCCAGTCAATTGCAAGAACATCGTAGCCCATCTCTTTCAGCTTTAAGGCCACTTTGAACTGGAAACCTATACCGAGTTCGACTATTTTCCCTCTCGGAACCCTTCCCGCCAAGAAATCTGCGAAGTCTTCAATTGGCATGGGAGAAAATAGAAATAAGGATTTAAAAAACTTCAGAAGACGGCTTTTCCGCTTCCTTTGTCGAAGACGTGAGCCTTTCTCATGTCAAAGACAACGTCAACTTCCTGGCCTTCCTTAACCTTGGATTCGGAGCGGAAGGCGCCCAGGAAGGTTATATCTCCGACGCGGAGGTGGACTATCTTCTCGCTTCCGAGGTTTTCGATAATCTCCACCATGGCCCTAGTCATGTTCTCTCCGGGTATTTTGATCTGTGCGAACATTGCGTCGTAGATGTCCTCCGGGCGGATTCCAAAGATGGCTTCCTTTCCTATCAGGTTCTTCTCCCTGAGAACCTCTCCCTGGTCGTCGAGGAGTTTGAGCCTGAACTCTCCGAAGTCGGCCCAGACGCCTCTCTCATCTTCCACTATTGATGCGTCTATGAAGTTCATCGGCGGACTGCCTATGAAGCTGCCGACGAAGGTGTTTGCTGGCCTGTCATATACCTCGTCTGGCGTGCCAATCTGCTGGAGAACGCCTTGGTTTATGACCGCAATCCTATCTCCCATGGTCATTGCTTCGACCTGGTCGTGGGTGACGTATATTGTTGTGACTCCAAGCTGTCTCTGGAGCCTTTTGAGCTCGGCGCGCATTTTCACCCTAAGCTTCGCGTCGAGGTTGCTGAGCGGCTCGTCCATGAGGAAGACCTGCGGCTTTCTTACGATGGCCCTTCCGAGGGCTACCCTCTGCCTCTGGCCGCCGCTTAACTCCCTCGGCTTCCTCTTGAGGAGTTCCGTAAGGCCAAGCATCTCGGCGACTTCCCTTACATGCCGATCTATCTCCTGCTTGGGGACTTTCCTGAGCTTGAGGGGGAAGGCTATGTTGTCGTAGACCGTCATATGCGGGTAGAGAGCGTAGCTCTGGAAGACCATGGCTATATCACGGTCTTTTGGTGGAGCGAGGATTCCCTTTTCCGGGTCGGCGACGAGTTTGTCGCCGATGTAGATTTGTCCCTTTGTGGGCTCCTCAAGGCCGGCTATCATTCTGAGAGTCGTCGTCTTTCCACAGCCGCTCGGCCCGAGGAGTATCATAAACTCGCCGTGTTTGATCTCCAGGTTCATGTCCTTGACGGCTGTGAAGTTCCCGAACTGCTTCCAAACCCCAATGAGCTTTACTTCGGCCATGGTATCACCTCAAAAAATTTGGAAGGAGGGTTACCTTCTCCTCCTAAGCAGGAGCGGGGTTAAAGCCAGTCCAAGCAAAACCGCCGGACCGCAGATTCCTCCCTCTTCACCTGGAGTGGTTGTGCTAGTGGTGGTCTCGGCTGGAGTTGTTGTGGTCTCCTGCGGCGTTGTTGTGGTCTCGCTTGGAGTGGTCGTTGTTTCGCTCGGAGTCTCAGTGGGTGTCTCAGTAGGAGTCACTTCCTCGCCACCAGTTCCCTCGACGAGCGGTATCATGAGAACCGTCGCGAGGGTCTTCTTTTCTAGGTCGTAGGAACTCAGCTGCTCCTCCTGTGTTGGTTTGAGCCCTTCTGGGACGAGCATGTCAACCACTCTCGGGGCGAGGTTGTCTATGACAGCGTTTGGATCAGCTCCTCCGAGTTTCCACTGTTCCGCCTCAACTGCAACTGGTCTCCACTTGTCCGGACCGTAGCCGTCCTGAGAGCCTACGAGCACCGCAGTGTAGAGCCCGTAGTCAGTGACGCTCAGGTACTTCTTGGGAACCTTGACTATTATGGCGTTCTTTACTGGGTCGGCTGAAATCTGCATTTCACCCTGGTAAACGGTTCCGTCCGGGAGCACTATCAGGTTTCCGTAGTCCCAGCCCGCTATTCTAAGCGCCAGATCCCATGGATGTCCCGGATCGAGCTGGACGTTGCTTCCTGGACCGTCGGGGAACATCTTGATGGCGCTGGTGTTTCCTCCGTCTGTGAAGTCGAAGTAGACCTCGATTATCTGCAGGCTGAAGCCGTTCGGCCCGTTCCACGGGTTGCCACCGAGGTCCTTAAAGTAGAACTCCAGCGTCCAGGCGTCGTCGCCTTCAATCATCTTAAACTTGAGCAGGTCGAGGTGACCTGGCACGAAGACCTTGTCGGTCGGATAGGTGTAGGTTCCCGGACCGTGGTCGTCACCCTCCGGGTCGAGCATGGTTATGCCCTGCTTGAGGAGTGGAATAGCCTTAACGGTGGCGAGTTTTATCTCGTTGGCATCATAGGAGCTGAGCTGTTCTTCCTGGGTTGGCTTAAAGCCCTCTGGGACGAGCTCATCAACGACCCTTGGTGCGACGTTGTTGATTACCGCCTGTGGGTCAGCTCCTCCGAGTTTCCACTGTTCCGCCTCAACTGCAACTGGTCTCCACTTGTCCGGACCGTAGCCGTCCTGTGAACCAACGAGAACGTCTCCCCAGAATCCGTAGTCCTCGTTTATCTGGATGTACTTCTTCGGGATCTTTACGATTATCGCGCTCTTAACTGGGTCGGCGCTTATCTGCATCTCGCCTTGGTAGACGGTTCCGTTCGGCAGGACTATGAGGTTTCCATAATCCCAGCCGGCTATTCTCAACGCCACATCCCACGGGTGCTCTGGGTCGAGGTTGACGTTTGCTCCCGGTCCGTCCGGGAACATCTTTATTGCCGAGCTGTTTCCTCCCTCTTTGAAGTCAAGATAAACCTCGATTATCTGCAGGCTGAAGCCGTTCGGTCCATTCCATGGGTTGCCGCCGAGATCCTTGAAGTAGAACTCCATCACGTAAGCATCGGTCTGCTCGAGCATTCTGAACCTGAGCAGGTCAAAGGCACCCTCCACGAAGACCTTGTCGGTTGGGTAGGTGTAGGTTCCTGGACCGTAGTCATCGCCCTCAGGGTCGGCGATGTCCACGAGGGTTACTCCTTTAACCTCCGTGGGGAGCTTCAGCTCAATCGGAGTGGTTATAACCTCAAGCTCTCCGTCCTTGACTGTGGAGACCGCGAAGTAGAAGTCCTCGGGGGTCTTGATGTATTCGAAGGGGACGATGATCTCCACTCTACCATTTACCGTCTTAACCACAGCATCGCCGATCTTCTCGCTATCCTCGTAGTTGGTAGCCTGGTAAACCTCCGCCTTGTTGTCCTTGTAAACTATATGCTTGGTTATCATCAGCCCGACGCTGTCCTTTGAGAACGGGAACATCGAGTACCTGAGCTCAGTCGGCTTGTCCTGGAGGATTGTGAAGGTGTTGCCAACGCGCTCGCCCTTCTCGTATATGCTTATCTCAAACTCGTTGAGCTCTCCTTTAACTATGAAGTGAATTCCGTCGCCGTCGAAGTATACGCTTACACCTTCAGCGAGGGAGGACATGCTCGAGTAGTTCTTGACCTGGCCCTCTCCGAGGCCGTCGAGGGCTCTAACTGTGTAAGGTTCTCCATCGGGGAAGAAGTTTCCATAGAGGTAGCCCGGTGGTTCGAGGCCAGCTAACCTGTACATCTCGTAGAGGTAGGTCTTGAGGTAGCGGTCAAAGGTGTAGTCCTGCCCGCTGCTCTGGTCGCTTCCGTACCACCAGAACCAGTCACTGGCCTCAGCACGGAGGAGATACTCATAAGCTTTCTCCCAGTAGGTCTGGCTCATTTCATCCTTGTGCTCCATAAGGGCCTTTCTCGCTAAGTAGAGCCAGTACCAGCCGTAGTTCTCCTGGGGCTCGCCTATCCACGTTGAGAGGGTCCCATCAATCCAGCTCGACTCGGGCCACTGCATTTCTTCCTTAACGCCCACCATGTCGTAGAGATCCCCGAGGCTCTGGGCCTTCTTGAGGGCCTCAACTTTGTCGCCGGTCAGGTCAAGGCGCTCCATCATCTGGGGTGTGAGCTTGTTTGCCTGGTCTCCGTAGAGCTGGATGTACTCGCTCGGGGTGAGGGTTCTTATGAGCCCCTGCTCCTGGAGCTCGGTGAGCCTCTTATAGAGCGTCTCAAGGAAGAGCTTTCCGTCGTAGGGGTAGTGCTCCCACGGGTTCTCTCCGTCGAGGGTTATGACGTAAACGAGAGAACCATCGTAGTTCTGCTTCTGGAGCTTGAGAAGCTCGTTTATGAAGTCCTCAACGGCATCGTACTGGTTCATTCCACCGTAGGTAAATCCAACGCGGTCGCTCAGCGCGTGGTCCCTCGGGAAGAGGTATATCTTCTTTTCGTCGAACTCAGCTACCCAGGGCTTGTGGTAGTTCTCAACAGTTCCCTCTATGCCGAGCTTCTGGAGCACGAGCTGGTCGGTCATGACCCAGGTCCAGCCGTTGCCGGCAAGTATCTCGAGGGTCTTGTCGTTGAGAGCGCTCTCAGCGGCCCATCCTCCAACCGGCTCAACCTGGCCGCCGCCAAGGTACTCCTTGTAGAGCTCGTCGGCCTTCTTCACCTGGTCGTTGAAGTCGCTCTCCCAGCCGAAGTCATTGAGGATTGGGCCTATCGGGTGGGCATAGGGAACGACGGTAACTTCCACGTTGCCGTTGCCGAGGAGGAGGTTAATAGCCTCGTGCTCCTCGAAGGTGTGGTTGAGGAGCCACATCTGGGCGTCCAGAACTGTCTTAACGTCTTCCCTCGTGTAGCCGCCTTCATCAACCTTGTCGTAGAGGGCCTTCAGCTCTGGATGGCTCATTATGTAGCCGTAGTCTATCCAAGCGAGGTTGAACAGAACGGCGAGGTCGATGTAGTCCTGCTCTGTGAACTCGTTGGTAACGGCTATTTTCTGCTCCTCGAGCGGCAGGTTGGCATACTTGGCCTTGGCCTGCATCATCTTGTTCTTCAGCTCGGTGTAGCGGTTCCAGAAGTCCCTTATGGGGTTGCCGTTCGGGTCGGTTATCGGCTCACCGTTCCACGGAATCGTGTGGTCGAAGAATCCACCCGGGGCCTGGAGCATGAACCACTTCTCGTCAACGGTGAGCGGCTCGCCGTTGGCTATCTTCTCAGTGATTATCTGGTAGTTGTCCTTGGCGCCGTTCATATAGTCAGCCAGCTGGGCTATGAGCGAGCCCGAGAGGTCTATGGTAGCGTGAACCTCAGGATACTGACTCAGGTAATAGGCCATCTTCCAGTAGTTGTTGGCCGCGTGGAGCCTGACCCACGGCCTCGTGTAGATGTCCTGTATTGGGTCGTAGTAGTAGGGCTGGTGCTGGTGCCAGACTATTATCACGTTCAGGGGCTTGGGCTCTTCAGCCGTCACGCTCGGCTGAACTGCCAGGAGGCTTCCGAGCATTAAAAAGGCCACAAATAGGGAAAGGACCTTTCTCATATTATCACCTCACTCCTTTAAACCTCCAACGGTTAGACCGCTCCTTATGTAGTTCTGAGCGAGCATGAACATCACGAACACTGGCAGCGCGAAGAGCAGCGCCGCTGCCGCGAAGTAGCTCCAATCTATTCCCCTGCCGATACCGCCCATGAGGAGGTATATCCACACCGAGAGTGGCTGGTTTTTCTCCGTCAGTAGCAGGCTCGCGAGGATGAACTCCGTCCAGCCGCCGATGAAGGCGAATATGGCTACCGTGGCTATTCCTGGCAGGGCCATTGGCAGGAGGACGTACCTTATAATCTGCAGGTAGCTTGCACCATCTACCAGTGCCGCCTCGTCGAAGTCGGGACTTATGGAGTCGATGTATCCCTTGAGGAGCCAGGTGTTGAAGGGAACGCTTCCGGCAGCATAGATGAAGGACAGCACCGGCAGCTTGTCGTATAGGCCGAGCTTGACTATCATACCATAGAGGGCTATCAACCCGGCTATGCCAAGACCCCCTGCAACCTGCGTGAACATCAGGTAGAAGTAAAGAATGTGATCTCTGCTGAAGAACTGCATCCTTGAGAATGCGTAGGCCGCTGGAACGACGAAGATCATTGACAAGAGGACTGTTAGCGTGGCCAGCAGGAGGCTGTTCTTCAGGTAGCCGAAGAACACCGAGTTGAGGAACTTTCCGACCGCTGTGAACTCGGCCTTACCTGTGTTTCTGATCACGACGTACTTCTCCATCGGGCCGGAAACTGAAACGCCGTTGACATCACCACTCGTCAGCTCAACCTCCCTGACTATTCCGAATCCTATGCTGCCATCATCGTTCATCCTGGTGAGGACAAACAGTCCCTCTATCTCTCCCTTGAGCGTCCCCTGAAAGTTCTCTGTCGTGGAAACGTCGAAGATGATGCCAGAGACAGGTATTTCAAACTTCAGTCCTGTGAACGGTCCATACTTGATGGCTCCTGTTATCTTTCCATCAGTGAGATAGAGCTTGCCGTCCTCGATTTTGGCCTGTCCTTCAATGGTTCCAGTGAAGTTTTTGCTTATCTTGCTTCCTTTGAATCCAAAGAGCACTTCCCTGTAGGCATCGAGCGTAACGTTCCTTGGTATGAGCTCGATTTTTGTTGTTGCGAGCGTTGCGGCTGGTTTTATCGACACGGTGAATATATAGTACACTGGGAAGAGGATGATAAACATTATGAAAATGGCCGCGAGGGTGAGGAGGAAGCTCTTGATTATCTCCTTTTTCTTTTGGCCCATCATCCCTTGGCACCCTCCTGGAGCTTGGTTATCCTAACGTTGACGTACATGTAAACCGCCAGCACGAGGGTCGCTATTATCATCACCGCCGCTGCCCTTCCGTAGTGGGGACTCGCCCCAAAGGCCTTCCTGAAGCCGTAGAGCAGTATGAACTTGTCCTCGAATAGGCCAGCGTTGTAAATGTATGGCACCATGAAGTACTGGAAGCTGGCTGCACTGGTGAGTATTGTGGCGAAGGCTATTGGCTTGCCGACTATCGGGAGAACGACGTGCCTGAGTCTCTGCCAGTAGTTGGCACCGTCTATTATTGCCGCTTCCACGAGCGTGTCCGGAACGGACTGAAGCGCCGCCGTGATGACGGTTATCATAAACGGATAGGCCAGCCAGACCTCGATTATGTTGAGAGCTACAAGGCCCCAGAAAGGATCGTTCGTCCAGTTGGGAAGGGTACTCACGCCGATCGATTTGAGAATCTGATTAATCGGACCAAAAACCGGATCAAACATAAACCTCCAAACGGTGACCGAGAAGAGGAGCGGTAGGGCCCATGGGATTATCAGGAGCGACCTGTAGACCATCTTGCCCTTGACGTATTTGCTGTTGTAGAGCAGGCTGAGGAAAGTTCCTACAAGAACCTTGAGGGTAACGCTCGTTGCGACGAATATCCAGGTCCACATAAAGGCGCTTCTGAACTTTTCGTCGCTCAGTATCCACCTGAAGTTCTCTAAACCAACGAACTTGAAGGGCTCTGCATCCGGCGCCTGGATTGGAAAGTTGCCGAGCTGGGCGTTGGTGAAGGCAAGGTAAATCGAGTAGATTATCGGCCACAGGTTGAAGAGCAGAAACGCCGCCATCCCTGGAAGAATGAGGAACAGAGCAATTGTGGTGATCTTCTTCATCCCAATCCCTCCAAAAAGGTAGGAAAAGGGAAAGGGCTTCAGCCCCCGAGGTTGTTCAGGATCTCCTGCTGGTACTTCTGGAGTATGGCGGGTATGTCAGCGGTGGCCGGGTCCTGGAGTATCTCGTTGATGGCTCCGTCAACACCGCCCCAAACGGCGCCCATCTTCGGGCTCTTTGGCATGAGGTATGCGTGCTGGACTGCCTGACCGAAGCCGTAGATAACGGGGTCAGCTTGGATTTCTGGGTCCTCAAGAACCGGTGAAAGGACCGGGATGTATCCGAGCTGGAGGGAGAGCTCCTTTATGGCCTCTGGATTGGTGGTGAACCACTTGACGAAGTACCAGGCGGTCTCTTTGTTATTTATGCCCTTGGCGAAGTAGATGTTCTTGACTCCACCATAGGGTCTCGGCCAGTACTCCTTACCGTCCTTGATTATCGGCGGGAGCGGGACGATGCCGAAGTTGATTCCAGCGTCCTTGACGCTGGCAATGCTCCACGGACCGTTGACCATCATCGGAGCACGGCCCTCGAGGAAGATGCTCTGCTGGGTGTTGTAGTCAGCGGTTGGGGCCATGTATGGCCAGACGTTCTGGAAGAAGAACTCGAAGCCCTCTATGGTCTCAGGCTGGTCGAGACCGGGCATCTCGGTCTGGTCGTTGAAGTAGTAGCCTCCAAAGGCCTGAGCCCAGGCAGAGATGAAGTAAGCGTTAACTGGGTAGGCTATGCCGTACTTATCGTTGTCCGGGTCGTAGTACTGCTCCATTATCGCCTTCATCTCGTCGAAGGTCTTGGGCGGCTCGCTTACCATATCCTTGTTGTAGATGATTGCAACGGTCTCGGCAGCGAAGGGCATGGCGTAGAAGTGACCCTTGTACTGCATAGCATCCTGAGCCATCGGGGCGAACTGGTTCAGAATGTCGTCGGTAACGTAGTCGTCAATCGGCTCGAGAAGGCCAGCATCGGCGAACTTTCCAATCCAGTCGTGGGCCCATATGAAGAGGTCCGGACCCTGGCCGGTCGGAATTGCGGCTTTGAGGGCACTCTCAAGATCCGGCTTCTGCTCGAAGACTATCTCAACGTTCGGGCACATGGCCATGTACTCCTCTGCGAGGCTCTGGAAGACCTCGAGCTCGTTCGGTTGCATGGCGTGCCATATGACTATTTTTCCGCTGCCGCACTCGATCTCTGGAGTGGTAGTTGTTTCTGTTGGGCTGGTAGTCGTTGTGGTCTCGCTCGGGGTGGTTGTTGGCTGAGTGGTGGTGGGGCTGGTAGTTTCACCGCCGCCTATACAGCCGCTGGCCACGACGCTAAAAATCAAAACTCCAATCAAAAGTAGGGTAAACAGTCCTTTCTTCATAGCTTTATCACCCGTATTCGCTTTGGGTGTTATAGTATCATCGTCAGTGATATATATACCTTGCGCTTCCCTGTTCAAGTTTGCATTGTGTGTACAACCCGGAACGCTGGTGAAAAAACGTGGCATCAGATGGTTGAGGCGAGGGCGACAAAGGACCAGGGTTTCATCTTGAGGAAGGACACTCCATCCGCTGCAGGACGGTAAGCTTCAGGAATCTGAATGGCTGTGGGAACGTCTGAGTAGTTTATCCCCACCAGAACTCCTTCGTTCTGGTAAACTCTCTCGTAGAGGAGCAGGCCACCTTTGAACTCCAGTGGCCTGAATTCTCCCAGCTGTAAGGCTTTGCTCTTCCTTCTCAGCCGTATCAGCGCTTTTGTCACTCTGAGTATCTTGGTGTTCCACGTCTCTTTCCCCCATTTCATTGGAGTCCTTGAGCTTTCCATCCCAGAAGCACCTATTCCCCTCAGTCCTATTTCGTCACCGTAGAAAAGCGCTGGAATCCCCTTATATGTCATCAGGAAAGCGAGAGCGCAGAGGTATCTCCGCTCGTCACCGACGAGGTCGAGGAAGCGCTCAACGTCGTGGTTGTCAAGGAAGTTGTACATGGAGTATTCAGCGGGCCCATAATAGGTGCTCAGGAGCTCGAGCCAGTTGAGGAACTCTTCGGCACTTATCTCTCCACGCACGAAGAACCTTAGAATGGCCTCGTACAGGGGATAGTTCATCGTTCCGTGGAACTTGTCGAAGAGCCAGAGTCTTGCGTCGTCCATCACTTCTCCTACCAGATACGCGTCTTCCGGCATTCTTTCCCTGACCTCGCGCCACAGCTCTGGCGGGACGCCGTGGGCGACATCCAGTCGCCAGCCATCGGCACCTTCTTCGAGCCAGTGTTTCATTACACTGACTATGAACTCCCTAACCTGTGGATTGTCGTGGTTCAGACGGGGCATGAGCCACACCGAGAAGAAGTTCTCATAGTTCTGATGGAGCTCCTTCAGCCCCTTGTACTTTCGCTCCGGCGGTTCGTTCGAGTCGAGAACCCGAAGGAAGTCCTTCGACACCACCGGGAACTTCAGGATTCTGTAGAAGTCCCGGTACCTGCTCTCTCCGCCCTTCTTCACGACGTCCTGAAAGTATGAGTGGAAAAAGCTCGTGTGGTGGAAGACGCCGTCGAGAATCAGTTTTATGTCCCTCCTTTTCAGCTCCCGGGCGAGCTCTCCGAAGGCCTCGTTACCTCCGAACTTCCCCGCGACCTTGAAGTAATCAACTATGTCGTAGCCATGGTACGTCATGGACTCGAAGATTGGGGTCAGATAGAGTGCATTCACACCGAGCCCCTCAAGGTGGCCGAGCCTCTTCACGATTCCGGCTAAATCGCCACCGTGGTGCCCCAGACCGGTTTCGATTATCCTTCCTCTTGGCTTTTTGATCATGTCTCTTTCGAACCTATCGGGCATTATCTGGTAGAATACCCGATTGAATATCCATCTTGGGACTTGGAGCTCTCTCGGTTCGGCGGTGAAGTTACCGTATTCGATTGTTCCTTCTCCGGTCTCTATCTCGAAGCCGTAGCTCAGCTCCTCGGTTCTTGGAAGAACGGCCTCGAAGTAGTCGAAGAGCTCGTCGCTTGCCTTCTTTCTCATCTCTATACGCTCATCGGTGATGAGGTAAGTGGAGATTGCTTTTCCCTTCACAGTCCTCAGCAGGACATGGGTTCTGTCGGCAAAGGAGTACAAGTAAGCGAGCGCGGGTTCGTGATAGAAGTCGTCTCCGGCGGATATTCTGGCAACGCTGGTTTCCCTCTCGAATTTGTATGAGAACCGCCTGTAAGCCCTCTTCTCTGGATTCTCTGGGTCTGGAGCGTATTTTCCGTCAATTGAGAAGCCGTAGTGCCAGACCCCCTCGGGGAGTTCAACAGTGGCACGCCATCTTCCGTTCTCTTCCCTCATCCGGAAGCTGCCCTCGTTGAAGGCGTTGAAGCTCCCGACGAGGTAGGCGTAGCTTCCCCTGGACGGGACTGAAAATTCAACCTTTGCGATCCGGCCAAAGTATTCGTTTGACTCGAATCCGAAAGTTTTATACACCTTTCCCACCAGGTATCACTAGTGATGATTAAACTAATGCTAGTGAACTTAAAAAGTTGGAGGTCTGAAAATGAAGGAAGAGGAAATTATCGAAAAGCTCCAGAAGCTCGGCTTGACTAAATACGAGAGCTTAGCTTACATAACCCTCCTCAAGCTTGGCCCCAGCAAGGCCACGGACATAACAAAGGAGAGTGGAATCCCCCACACGAGGGTTTATGACGTTCTGAGCTCCCTTCACAGAAAGGGGTTCGTTGACGTGATGCACGGCGCCCCGAGACTCTACAAACCGGTCAATCCTGAAGTTGTCCTTGAGAAGATAAAGGAGGAGTTCATAGAGGACTTGGAGAACCTGAAGGCAGCCTTCCTTGAGCTCTACCGCCAGGTTCACGGAGAGGAACTGCCTGAGATATGGACGATTCAAGGCTTTGAGAACACTGTTGAGAGAGCGGAGTACGTCATCAGGACAGCCAAACACGAGGTTCTGATAAACGCTCCGTTTGAGTTCCTTCGCCTTTTGAAGGATGAGATAAAGCGCCGGAAAGACATAATATTCGTCATAATTAGCAACTTCGAGGAGATTCCGGAGTGGCTTAACGCCGACAACATCATCCTGGCGAAAACCGGCGGCGCCCCCTGGCTCATGGCCAGCTGGATAATCGGGGACATCGACTATGCGCTCTTCTTCGGTGCTCTGCCGAGAGACAAGAGGCGCGAGAAGTTCTACTCCTTCTGGGCCAAGAGTCCAAAGATCATCCAGAACTACATGCACTGGTTCTACACCATATACCTCGACAACAGTGAGATCATAAAGCCCCTTAACTACGGTAAGCTGCCCAAGCCACTATCGTTTGTGAACATCAGAACTCTCATAACTGTCTTGAAGTTTACAGAGCTTCCCAGGAGGGCTGAAGTCATCGGCAGGCTCGTCGAGACGAAGGAGCCCGTGACCCTTGACGGGGAAATAGTTGAGTACGAGTACACGCCGCTTATGGCCAACGTTACGGTCAAGGCTAGTGGCAAGGAATGGAAGGTTGGCGGAATCGGGAGCTACTTCGAGGACGTTGAGGGCGAGAAGTTCATCCTTCTGGAGTGATTTTTCGCTCTTTCCCTATTTTAAAAGGAGATGGCCGCAATGCGGATTCTGATATTGGGATTTGAGTACCTGCCCGTGAAAGTTGGGGGCTTGGCCGAAGCCGTAACCAGCATAGCCGAGGGCCTCTCGAATCTGGGCCATGAAGTGGCTGTTTTTACCCCGAGCCACGGAAAAGACCTTGGCGAGCCTTTCACAGCCTTTAGGGTTTCAGCCTTTGGGGAGAGAGTGGAGGTAACTGTAAAAAAGAGAGAGCAGAATGGTGTCGTGGTTTATTCTCTTGGCGGTGGTGTTCTTGACAGCTCTGACGTTTATGGCCCGGGTTGGAACGGCCTGCTCAAAAAATCCGTTCTTTTCGGCAAGGCCAGCGTTGGGCTCTTGAACGAGCTTATCGGCGAATTCAAGCCTGACGTTGTCCACGCCCACGACTGGCACACGGTCTTCGCTCTTGGCCTCCTTAGGAAGTACTTTGGCCTGAGGAGTGTCTTCACCGTCCACAGGCTCAACAAGGCCAAGGTTCCCGCCCACTATTTCCACGAAGCCCACCTCAGTGAGCTCGTCCCCTACCCGGACATCGACCCCGAACATACCGCGGCTTACATAGCCGACGCAGTAACGACCGTCAGCAGGAGCTACCTATGGGAGGAATGGGACTTCTTCGGGCTCTTCGAGGGCAAAGTTACGCACATCTTCAACGGTATAGACTGCTCCTTCTGGAACGAGGAGCTGATAGAGACGGGAGATCTTCCTAGGGAAGAGCGCAGGAGGAGGATTCTTGAGGACCTTGGATTAAGCGACGGAAAGACCTTTATGTTCATAGGGCGTTTTGATAAGGCACAGAAGGGTGTGGACACCCTGCTGTATGCGATAGAGCTCCTCTCTACTGACCCCTCTTTCAGTGAAATGAGGTTCATCATCATCGGCAAGGGGGATCCGGAGCTGGGAGCGTGGGCAAGGGCCATGGAAAACCGTTTCCCTGAGAACGTGAGGACAATTACCAAACTTCTCAGCAGAGAGGTCGTTAGGGAGCTCTACGGTTCCGTGGACTTTGTTGTAATCCCGTCGTACTTCGAGCCTTTCGGTCTGGTTCAGCTCGAGGCAATGTGCCTTGGTGCCGTTCCAATAGCTTCCGCTGTTGGGGGATTAAAGGACACGATAATAGGCCTCAGCAGTGATCCAGAGCGTGCGACAGGGATGCTCGTTTCTCCAAGGGATGCTTTTGCCCTAGCGAGGGCGATGATATGGGCCAAGGAGCTCGACGATGAGACTCTGGAGAGACTCAGAGAGAACGGGAAAAAGCGGGCCAGGGAGGACTTCAGCTGGGAGAAAGCGTGCGAGCGATATGTGAGGGTTTACGAGGGGAGGGTTGACAAGGCGGTTTCATTCCTTCGCTGATTTTATTTCCATCCGAATTCACTCAGAAACTTTCTCTTCAGTCTCTTTATCGTCCCAGAAACGCCGAGAGTCCTGAAAATTGCCTTAGAACCGTTTATGTGGGTGACGAGCGCCAGGGCGAAGCGGAGCTCCTCCACGTGCTTTCTATCAACACGGACTATACCGGTCTGACTCTTCTCGTTGAACTTTATGAACCAGGGCTTGGCCCGAGCGGAGCCGAGCGTCCCAAGGGTCGAGAGGCTTGCCTCCCAGATGGCCCTCTTTATCTCGTCCTTTGTGAAGGTTCTCTCACCGATGACCTGAAAGGCAATATAGCGGTGCTTATCCCTTAGTGTCGGCGGCAGTGTCTTGGGTCTTTCCTTCATTTTCACACCTTCCCATTTTTGGCTACCAACCTTTTTAAGGCCTGCTCCTCTGGTTGTGTTAGCGAGAGCTGGAGGGATTTGGATGTGGGAGACCCCTTACTTTTCATACGCCGTGAGAGAACTGCCGAAGGGCTGTCAGATGTGCGTTAGGGGAGAGAAGCTCGTCCTCTTCACCACGGGTGCATGCCCGAGGGACTGCTTCTACTGCCCGCTGAGCCCTTGGAGGAGGGAGGATGTCGTTTACGCCAACGAGAGGCCGGTTAAGAGGATAGATGACATTATTGAAGAGGCCAAAATTCAGGAGGCGAGGGGAGCAGGGGTCACCGGCGGAGATCCGCTGGCAAGATTAGACAGAACAGCCGAATATATTCGAGCCCTGAAGGAGCAGTTCGGGGAAAAGTTCCATGTCCACCTCTACACGACCGGAGCACTCACAACGAAAAAGGCCCTCGAAAAGCTCTACGACGCTGGTTTAGATGAAATCCGCTTCCATCCGGATCTCTTCAACCCGAACTCAAGGCTCTTCAGGGTGGAGATTGAGAACATAAAGAACGCATTCGACTTCGACTGGGACGTTGGAGGAGAGGTTCCCGCCGTTCCGGGTCAGGGCGAGAGGATTAAGTGGTTCGCGGAGTTTTTGGACGGACTTGGAGCGAAGTTCCTCAACATCAACGAGCTGGAGTTCAGCGAGACCAACCTGAGGAACCTCCTGGATAAGGGGTACCGGCCCATCAGCGACGAGAGTTCGGCGATTAAGGGAAGCTTAGAACTTGGCCTCGAAATCCTCCGCTGGGGCGAGGAGAACACCTCACTGAGCTACCATCTCTGCACCTCCAAGCTCAAGGATGCCGTCCAGCTCAGGAACAGGCTGAGAAGAATGGCTAAAAACGTGGCTAAGCCGTATATGGAGATAACGGAGGACGGAACACTCCGCTTTGGAATAGCTGAGTACGAGGATTTAGACGAGCTCTACACCCTCCTCGTGGAGGAGGCAGAGGTTCCCGGGGAGTGGCTTTACGTAAACCGCGAGAAGGGCAGGATAGAGATGCCTGAGGAGGTCGCCGTCGAGCTGGCCGAGGCGATTGAAGGAGACGTGAGGTTCTTCATCGTCGAGGAGTACCCCACGTGGGACAGGATTGAGGTGGAGAGGATTCCGTTGCCCTGAGCTTTCCCTTTCTCCTTGTACTATCCGATGTTGCTGGTTCTGGGGACGTAAGTAACTTACGGGGGCATAAGTTGTAAGGGTTCCGAAAAAGTTATTTACCCTGCTGGATATTAACGGCCATGCGGGTCTTCATCAAGGACTACCTCCTCCCGTGGCTGTTCGTTATCGTCTTCTGGGTTGCCATCTGGGGCCTCGTTCCCGGGAAGGAGAAAAACCTCTCGCTTCCGAACGTCCTTTCGGTTTTCGTTCTCCTGCCCATATTTCTCCTCGGGGCCCTGTGTTTCGTTGGAAAGACCCTCGAACGCTACGGCTATTCGCGAGGGGACATCAGAAGGCTCCCCGAAATAATCGAGAAAACCCACGGGAAGCTCTACCCTGCCAAGGAAATCTTTGATACCATCGCAAGTGCCCTCGTTTTCTGGGGACTGTTTTCCACGGCCGTGTTGCTGACAGAGAACCCCCTGTGGGGAGTGATTAATGCCCTGGCAATGTTTGCGTTGATCTTTTCGTTCTTCGTCCTGCTTATCTCGATGGTCATCTGGGTGGTGGTATTTCCACTCTCCCTCTACCGGATTTTCACAGATAAAGAACCGCACAGGGGCCTCATAGATTTTGTCGTCGAGTACAACCTCGTTCTCACCGGGATTCTCCTGGCGGTCAGGCTCATCGCACTTCACGCTGGCGATATCTCTGCTCCCCACTACATCATGAAGCTAATCGCCTTCGGAAGAAACGGCCAGGTTGTGAATGCTCTCTTCGAGCTTTCGGCGCTGAACTTCCTCTTTGGGCTGGTCGGCTTCTACGGGCCAAGGAGAATCGGAAAGGGGACGGCATTAATCCTGACACTCATCGTCCTCGGCCAGCTGTGGGTTGCTTGGGGACTGCTGTTTGGTTGAGGGAAAGCGTTAATTACGCCAAGCACTATTCACGGACATGGATGAAGGTAGAAAACATGCTCCAAAGAGAGCTGGCAATCTTCACGTGCTTATGATAGCATTTGGAACAATGAGTGAAGAGGAAGTCGAGAGGCTCAAGAAGGAGCTCAAGGAAGTTGAAGACTGGATAAACTCTTGGATACTCACTCAGTTGGGGAATTCAAGAGAAGACGAAGAATGAAATTTTGGAAAAGTGAGAAGGCTCAAACCTCTTCAATCCCTATCTTCGCCTGAACTTCGGGCCACTCAACCACGTAGCCCTTGGCCTCGCCGAAGATGACCTCAGTTGCCCTCGTCTCCCTCTCTATGTAGTCAAGGTTCTCCTGGAGCAGTTCGCGATTCTCGTCGGTGGTCTCTATGGTGACAACTATCCTGTCGTTGACGTCGAGGTCGAGCCTCTTCCTCATCTCCTGTATTCTCCTGACGAACTCCCTCGCGAGGCCCTCAGCGAGGAGCTCCCTGGTGAGGGTCTTGTCCACGAAGACCCTTCCGCCGTCGAAGTCCTCAGCAACGAAGAAGTCCGGGAGCTTCTCCTCTATGGTCAGGTGCTCCTTTGTGAGGTGGAAGGTCTTGCCCTCTATCTCGACGTCCATCTCGCCGGCCTGGTAGAGCTCCCTGCCGTGCTCGGCTATCCACTGGGAGACGAGTCTGGCGTCGCCCTTGAACTCCGGCCCGACCTTCGCGAAGTTCGGCTTTATTATCAGCTCACGCTCGACCCTTCCAACGACGACCTCCTTAGCGTTGAGCTGATCCCTGAGCAGTCTGTTAAGCCTCTCGACAGCCCTCTTTACGGTCTCGTCCTCGGTCTCTATGATTATTCTCCTAACAGGGTAGCGGAGCTTTATCTTGGCCTTCTGCCTTGCCGCTGAGCCGGCCTCGACTATCTTCCTTACGGCTTCCATCTCCTTCTCGAGCTCTTCATCAATGGTCTTCTCATCTGCCTTCGGCCAGTCGAGCATGTGGACGCTCTCAACGCCAAGGAACGGCTTGAGGAGGTTCTGGTATATCTCTTCAGCTATGTATGGCGTGAAGGGTGCCATAAGCCTCAGGAGGACGTTGAAGACCTTCCAGACGGTGTAGTAGGCAGCTAACTTGTCCGGGTCGTCGCCTTCAACCCACATGCGCTTCCTGATCAGCCTGATGTACCACCTGCTCAGGTCCTCGACGACGAAGTTGTATATCGCCCTCGTTGCCTTGGTAAGCCTGAAGGTCTCTATGCCCTCCGTGACTTCTCCTATGAGGCTGTTGACCCTGCTTAGTATCCACCTGTCCTCCTCGCGGAAAGGCAGCTCCTCGGGATTGACTCTAGTCGGGTCAAAGTTATCCAGGCTCATGTAGGTGGCGCTCAAAACGTAGACGTTCCATAGTATGTTGAGCATCCTCTTGACCTGAGCCAGGCCCTTCCAGCTGAACTTGAGGTTTTCCCAGGGGTTGGTGGCCCAGAGCATGTAGAACCTGAAGGGGTCCCTTCCTTCCTTCTGGACGACCTCTTCCGGCCTTATGATGTTGCCGAGGCTCTTGCTCATCTTGTCGCCCTTTTCGTCGAGGACGTAGCCGTGCATGGCGACCTTCCTGTAGGGGACTGTGTCGAAGGCTATAACGCTGGCCGCCTGCTGGGAGTAGAACCACTTGGTTACTTGGTCTTCACCCTCGACTATGAAGTCTGCCGGCCAGAGCTCCTTGAAGAGCTCCTCGTTTCTCGGGTAGTCGAGGGAAGCCCAGCTGGCTATTCCGCTGTCAAACCAGACGTCAACGACGTCCTTAACGCGGCGCATCTCCTTGCCGTTGACCTTTATGATGAATGCATCCACGTAGGGCCTGTGGAGGTCCTCCGGGCCGAGCTTCTCTTCGATGACCCTGAGCTTCTCGCTGTAGTCCTCCGGGAGGTCTATCCTCTCGCCGTTCACTTCTATGGCCACGGAAAGCTTGACAAGCTCCTCAAAGCTTCCAACGACGTATATTTCGCCGTCCTCACTCTGCCATATCGGCAGGGGTATTCCCCAGTAGCGCTGTCTGCTTATGACCCAATCTCCGGAGTTCATGACGCCGTTGTCGTACCTGACCTTCACCCAGTCGGGGTACCAGGTCACCTTCTCGTCGTTCTCCTTGATTATCTGGTCTTTGACCTTGCTGACCTTGAGGAACCACTGGTCGGTGGCGCGGAATATAAGCGGCGTCTTACAGCGCCAGCAGTGCGGATATTTGTGCTCTATCGTTCCGGCCTTGACGAGGTAGCCCTTCTCCTTGAGGTGTTCTATGATCTCGGGGTCGGCGTCTTTGACGTAGACTCCATTCCATCTGCCCTCCACGTATCTGCCCTGGTCATCAACTGGTGAATACGCCGGAAGGCCGTACTCCCTTCCGACTTCGAAGTCTTCCTCACCGTGGCCCGGTGCGGTGTGAACCAGTCCGGTACCGTCCTCAAGCGTCACGTGCTCGCCGAGGATAACGCGGTGGGCCCACTCGTACCTCTCGCGGAACTCCTTCTGAGTTGGGTACTCCTCCATGAGTATGTGCATGTAGCGGAGTCCCTCGAGGTCTTCACCCTTGAACTCCTCGACTATCTCGCCCTTAACGCCGACCTCGTTGAGAACTCTCTCAGCCAAGGCCTTGGCCACTATCCAGTACTCCTCGCCGTTCTCGGTCTCGACCCTGACCTTGACGTAGTCGTATTCGGGATGAACTGCAACCGCGAGGTTGGCCGGAAGAGTCCACGGCGTGGTTGTCCAGATGAGAAGGTACTCGTTGTCTTTGCCCTCAACCGGGAACTTGACGTATATGCTCGGGTCCTTCCTTATCTTGTACTCACCGCGAACCTCGTGTTCAGCGAGAGCCGTCTCACAGCGCGGACACCAGTGCAGAACCCTCTTGTCCTTCTCGAGGAGGCCCTTCTCCCAGGCGCGCTTGAGCGTGAACCAGCCCGATTCTATGTACTCGTTCTTTATGGTCATGTAGGGGTTGTCCCAGTCCATCCATATGCCGAGCATCTTGAACTGCTCGGTCATCACCTTGAGGTTGTTGAGGGCGAACTCCTTACACTTCCTTATGAACTCGTCAACGCCTATCTCGGTCTCTATGTCCTTCTTGGTCTTCAGGCCGAGAGCCTGCTCGACCTTGACCTCTATCGGCAGTCCGTGCATGTCGAAGCCCGGCTGCCTGCGAACGTTGTAGCCCTGCATGGTCCTGAACCTTATCACCATGTCCTTGATTATCTTGTTCCAGGCCGTTCCGAGGTGTATGGCACCGCTGACGTAGGGCGGCCCGTCGAGGAAGTAGTACTTCGGGCCGTTTGCTCTGCTGGCCTTCACCTTCTCATAGACGTTGTTCTCCTTCCAAAAGCGCTCGACTTTCTCTTCCAGCTTCCCTGGAGAATACTCCCTAAACTCTGGCTCCCTTATCATTTCAAAACCTCCCTGTGGTCTTTGAAAGGAAAGTTAGAACTAACTAGCTCAGAACAGTGAGGGGCCTTACTCGAAACGAGCAGAGCGAAGGATAAAACACTCCCCCCTCATTGGCATCGGGGCAAAATTGGGAACTTTCCTTATAAGGTTTTTGGATGAGAAGCGCTACGCGTCTCTCATTTTCCAGACGTTCCCTCTTGATTTTGGCTTGCTGGAGACTAGTGGAGAGAAGTGTGCCCTCCCCGACCGACCCCAGGTCACTTCTCCCAGGGGCGTGAGGGGGAGGGCGCGGTGATGATTATCTCTCTAGAGAATTTAAACCTCACGGAGAACTGGGTGACGTGAAGAGCACGGTGAGAATTGGGGGTCCTCCCGAGGCTTGTTTACTTGGCTTGTGTCGAAAGACAGGATTAGAAAATCGAAAGGGGCTTACTCCGTCTTCACCTGCCTCTCTTCCTCTGGCTCGCCCTTTCTTCTGCTCTCGTTCTTGATGACCTGGATTACGTAGTCTATGAACTTCCTGACCTCTTCGAGGTCTTCTTCGGGGATGTTCTGGATCTTCTTATTCTTCGTCTTGTACGTGAGGAGCTTGAGAAGTGCGAGCCTGCCCAGTGCAGTCTTGGTGCTTATCTCTCCCTCCTTCCAGTCGCGCCAGATGGCGTTGGCTATGCCGTAGAACTCGGGGATGCTGTCCAGTCCGGGATCTCCGACATCGAGGACTTCCTTGCCCAGATACTTGTAGCGCTTCTCCTTCTCCTCCTTTGGGAACTCTCTGGCCTTTTCCTTAATGTATGCGTGGATCATCTCCATCACCTCCAACAAAGAATAGCTTTGAAATTTATTAACTTTTTGTTGGTAAATACTTCTCAGGCCTCTTTTCTAACTTCATTCCATATGCCTGCCATAATCAGCGCCGCACCGAGGTAGCCCTTGGGGCTCAGTATCTCGCCTATCGTCAGGAAAGCCGCTATGTGGCCGAATATAGGCTCAGCGGAATATATCAATGCTGCTCTGTGGGCCTTTGTGTCCCTCTGGTACTTGACTTGGAGCGTGAAGGCCACAACCGTTGCGAATATTGCCGTGTAGAGAATGCCCATCCAAGGCATCGGGTCTCTTGGAACAACTAAGGACTCAAAGAGCAGAGCAAAAGCTAACGAGAAAACGAAGTTCCAGAGTATCTGCCAGAAAGCCAAGCTGAGATAGTCCTTCTTCTCAAAGCGCTGAACTAAGACTATCTGGAAAGCGAAGCTTATCGCGCAGAGGACGGTTAGCAGATCGCCGTAGTTGAAGTTTAGACTGGCCCCGGATATAAGGTAAAGGCCGGTCAGCGCCATGATCAGGGAAAGAACGTCCCTTCCTCCCAACCTGTCTCCGAGGATGAAGTAGGCTATAAACGGCGTGAAGACGACGTAGAGCGACGTGATGAAGGCCGAGTTCGAGGCGGTGGTGTACTTCAGCCCCACTATCTGGAAGCCGTGGCCGAAGAAGAGGGTTAGGCCTAGGACAAACCCCTCCTTCAGTGTCTCCCTTTTGAGGACGCGAGAGCGGAAGATGATGAGCATGAGGAGCGAGGCGATTCCGAAGCGATAGGCGAGGAACAGGATTGGGGGAAGGTAATCTAGGCTCGCCTTCATAGCTGGAAACGTGAAGCCCCATATCGCCGTGATGCCTAATAGTATTAGTTCGGAGCGGTTCATCGCCGTGTGTTGTCCCCTTTAATTTATAAGAACTTCCCCGCATAGACTCACGTCTGTGCGTTTTCATAAGGGTTATATAGTCTGAATTCCAACTATGGTACTAGGTGTTCCCGATGAGTGACGATGCTACCAAAGAGAGGATATGGATTCTGATAACGCCTGACAAGTGCAGCGGCTGCAGACTCTGCGAAATAGCTTGCTCACTGGAGCACGAGGGGATAATATGGCCGGAAGCTTCGCGCATAAGAATATACGAGCTTCTGCCCGGAGTTAACGTCCCGCACACCTGCGTTCAGTGTCCTGATTATCCATGCGTTGAGGCATGCAACTTTGATGCCTTGGGCGTGAATGAGAGAACTGGAGCGGTTCTCGTGAACGAAGACAACTGCACCGAGTGCGGCGCCTGTTTCCTTGCCTGCCCCGGTAACGTCCCAAGGATTCTCCCCGGTAAGAGAAGCGTGGTCATCTGCGACCTCTGTGGCGGAAACCCGAAATGCGTCGAGGTATGCCACGAGGCTGGTCACGACGCCCTAACCCTCGTGAAGGGTGACTACCGCTCGATCTACAGGACGTTCGCCAAAGACCCTGTGGAGAAGAGCGAGGAACTCTCGAGAAAGATGTACGGGGAGTTGTTGGGGTGATAACATGAAGGGATACGCTGGAAAGCTGATAGACGTTGATCTTAGCACCGAGACAGTGAAATTCGTTGAGCTCGACGAGGAGATGCTGCGGTTCTACGGTGGCAGGGGACTGGGGACTTACCTCCTCTGGAAGGAGCTGGGAGAGAGATGGGAAGATATTGATCCACTTGGTGAGGAGAACCTTCTACTCATCCTCACGGGCCCGCTGACCGGCTACTATCCGGGTATCAAAACCTCTGTCGTTGCAAAGTCCCCTGAGAGCAACGGTATCGTTGGCAGCGTCCTGAGCAGCGAGATCGGAATCGAGCTCAAAGCCTCTGGCTATGACGGAATAATAATCCGCGGGAGGGCAAAAGAGCCGGTATACCTATTCATAAACGATGAAACCATCGAGATACGCGACGCCTCGAAGTACTGGGGAATGGGTGGTGTTGAGCTTCACAAGACACTCCTTAAGGAAGTTCATGACGAGCTGAGGAAAAGGGCGAAGCTCAGGGGTGTCCCCAAGGAGCCAGCCATGATGTACATCGGGAGGGGTGGGGAGAACAAAGTCCGCTTCGCTGCGATAATGGCGAAGATGATGCACGCCGCTGGCTACGGTGGCTTTGGAGCGGTGATGGGCAGCAAGAACCTTAAAGCAGTCCTCGTGAAGGGTAACGGACCTCTGCCTGAAGTTCACGATTCAACGAAGTTCAAGGCCATGCTCCGGGAGTTCCAGCGCGAACTGTTAACCCTCACGACATTCAGGCAGTGGGGAACCGGATCTGGCGGTTACAGCGTCGGAAAGGATCGCTCGAGCCAGCCGGTGAGGAACTGGCAGGAGGAGTATCACGACGACGAGAGGATAAGTGTAGTTAACTTCGAGCTCAGGACATGGGTCAAGAAGTATTGGGCAGACTACGGCTGTCCCGTCAACTGCATGAAGATTTCCTACCTCCGCTACGGGCCGTATAAGGGAGCCATCACAGATGCCCCTGACTACGAGCTGATGGCCTACATGGGAACCAACCTCGGCATCTTCGAGCCTGAGAAGATAGTCTACCTCTCATACCTCGTGGATGAGCTGGGTTTGGATGGCATAAACGCCGGCAACGTCCTCGGCTTTGCTGCCGAGCTCTATCAGAGGGGCATCCTCACGGAGGAGGACATCGGCTTCAGGCTTGAGTGGGGCGATGAGAAGGCCTTTGCGAGGCTCCTTGAACTGATAGTCGAGAGGGAAGGGATAGGTGAAATCCTCGCGGAAGGAACCTACAGGGCCGCGCTCAAGATTTCCGAGATGAAAGGCGTTGATGCCATGAAGTACGCCGTCCACGTCAAGGGCATAGGCATCGGAGCGCACGGGATAAGGAGCGACCTCGACTACACCAGAGACATAAGCTACGCCGTTTCCGTTCAGGGCGGCGACCACACAGCGACGGCAGGACTTCCCGCGAGGAGCTACGAGGGCGAGCTGGTGAATGCTTTCTACGACTCGGCCGTCATCTGCATGTTCACCACCAGACCGGGCTTTGAGAGAATACTGGAGTTTGGAAACGCCATCACGGGCTTCGATCTGACACCGGAGAAGTGGTTCAACGAGACCGGTCTGAGAATAATCCATCTCCAGAGAATACTCCTTCTCCTCGGCGGACCTGACGTTTACTGGGATCCAAGGAGAGACGACGACAATCCACAGCGCTTCTACGAACCCCTGCCGAGTGGCCCTGTTAAAGGCAAGGCCCCAAGCAGAGAGGAGATACGTGCGAAGGTGAGACAATACTACGATGAGGTCGGCTACGACGAGCACGGCATCCCGAAGGAGGAAGTCCTTGAAGAGCTTGGCATAGGTGAAGCGAAGCGCGAGGTTAAGCGTATAAGGAAGCGCCTCGGCCTCTAACCTTTATTTTTCGGAGGTGGTTCAATGAAGGTCATACTGATTCTCTACGGCGAGGTGGCCCTTCGCTTCTCACCGCGGATGGAGCTTGAGCTTGAGGAAAGAACAACCGTAGGTGAGCTTCTGCGGGAACTGGGGATAAGCGCCGTTGAACACCATATACTTGTGAACGAAAGAAAGGTCGATCATAGTCGTGTCTTGAAGGATGGTGACGTTGTTAAGGTTCTTCCAGTGATTTATGGGGGTTAGCTCATTGTTTTAAACTTTCAGTTTGGGAGTTTCTTTTAAACTCTTGTGTATAATAAGTTTTTGGGTGATTTGAATGCCTGAATACAAAGACTTGGAGATAAAGGCCGTGGGAGAAAGGCTCTCTCCAACCAAGATGAGGGTCAGGGCCGAGGGTTTTGAAATCCTCATAGACAAGCTTGGTGGGGAGTACCCATGTCCGCTAGACTACCAGCTCGCTGCCTTGGCGGGATGCCTCAACATAGTCGGAACCCTCGTTGCCAAGGACATGGGAATAAACATCGAAAGTCTAACCGTTGAGGTAAAGGGCATCTTTAATCCTGAGAAGTTCATGACTGGAAACGGTGGCAGGGCTGGCTTCAAGGAGATAAGTGTAAAGATAAAGGTCAAGGCTGATGCAGATGAGGAGAAGCTTAAAGAGTGGATTGAAAAGGTGGACGAGCGCTGTCCCATCAGCGACAATCTCCTCAACTTGACACCACTCAAGATAGAAGTCGAAAAAGCTTGATCACTCCCCTGGCCCATGGACGCAGGACATGTTCATTGCAAGGAGCATCTCGACGTAACCAGATTCGAGATTTTCCTTTATTTTCCCGGCCAGTCGCTCGAATTCTTCGAGAGTGAGCGGTCTCTTGGTTTTTAGCCACTTAATCTTGCCGTCGTTCTTGTCGAGGATTACTATTTCCCCCTCGGTTATGAGCGGGACGTAGTTCATCTTAACGCCATAGAGCTCTTCGGCAAAGGCTAACTTGGCTCGAAGAAGCTCAAGGTAATTAGCCAGATCTTCGCCCAGAATCTTCCGGAACTCACGTTCCATTCTCCCACCGGTCTAATTTCAATGCACAGCTTTATTAACTTATCGGCCATATATGGGTAGAAATGCACCTCCGAAAGGTCAATAAAGAGAAATGATGTATCACTCTTGGTGAGACCATGTTCAAGAAGTGTTTTATGAAGTACGCACACCATTTTCACGCCTACCAGCCGGGCGACATAGTTTATGTTAAGAACGGCGATGGAAGTAAGCCGATAGAGTATGAGGAGCGAAGGAGTTCTGTTGCCATAAAAATCCGCGGGGAGGAAGTCAGGGGGGAGAACTGGACGAGGGCAATGCTCTACTCCTACGAACACATAGCCGATACACTCTCGCGAATGAAGGGAATAAGCATAGACATTGAGCCGTTCACCGTTCTAATGCTCCTCCGCTACCACAGGAAGACCTTCGAGGAGACGGTTTCCCTCTTGGAGAAGTTTGATGCTGTTCCGACCACACCCTTCCATCCAATCGTCCCGCACCTCGACGAGTTCGAGCAGCGGATTCTGGCGAGGGTTTCCTTTGACTTCTACGCCCCACTTACAGGGAGCAAGCCCGTCGTTGGCTACTGGCTTCCCGAGGCTGTCATAACACGGGGGAGCGCCGAGATAGTCGAGTCCTCAACGGATAAAAGGCTCGTCTTCCTCCTCGACGAGAGGCAGCTCCTCTACGACTTTCCTCAGGCCAAATACTCCTGCAATCGCTATTCTAACTCCTTTGTCTTCGGTCGCGAGTGGGGACTGAGCGACGCCTTCGCTTTTAACACCCTCAACGTCTCGGAACTGATAGAGGGAACCCTCAGACGGTGGGACGACTATAAGGAGAGCCTGGGAGTTCCGTACTTAGTTTTTACTGCCAGCGACCTTGAGAGCCTCCTCGGAAATCCGGCCCAGCTCGACAGGTTTACAGCATGGATGGAGGGCCTCGAAGGGAATGGTGTCGAGAGAGTTTCTGCCATGGAGTTCGTTAAGAAAAAGCTCACTGATGAGTTCAAGCGCCTCGAGGGAGAATGCGAGTTTGAGATGGGCGTCAGGGACTACTCTGCCTGGAGCGACTACTTCGACTTAAGCCTCGACGGAAAGACGAGCGATTCGAGGTGGCTGGGCTACAGAAGGGCCGATGGAAAGGTCTTTGCCCGTGAGGTGGAGGGGAGGAGGATAAGTCAGCTCTGGAAGGTCGCTTTCACGCGCCTTTTTGAGGAGCTAAATAGGACTGTGAGATTGGGCGTGCTTGAAGGTTTGAAGGATTTCAACGCCAACGTCGAGGAGTTCCTCGTGAGATATGCGAGGATTTTCTTCAAGGATTACTATGACTACTTCGGCATTGAAACTTCAATGGACTACGTCCTCGAGCCAGCGAACGGCGAGAAGAAGGCCCTGAAGCTCGGAAGGATTTATTACCTCATGCTTCTGGCAAATCACTCCTGCCCGAGATTCTGGGAGAACCTCGACACGCGCGTGGCTTTCGGCAACGTCTCGGTAATGGCTAAGGCCCTCATTGAGCTTATGGAGTACTTCAACGACGAGGGGAGAAACATCTTCGTCGAGGCCTACCTGAAGCTCCTGAACTTCGGTAGACTCTACCACCTTTGGAACTTCGGCTCATTACCGGCTCTCGAAGGCTGGGAAACAAGCGAGAAAGCGTGGAATAGCGCGCTGAAGCCAGAGGTACCTAACAGCGGCTACAACGTGGTGACGAGGGCCGCACTCTACGTCGGAGGGAGGGACATGAAGGGCGAGCTTAAGGCCCTGATCGGATCCTACAACCTCGAGTGGGCCGTTGCCGACACCGGCCACATTCCGGGCGAGAGGCACGGCCACTGGGAGAATCAGGAGTGGTGCGAGCACAGAGACTGAATATTCTGACTTCAAATTTTCTTTATTGACGCAAGCAATCATTGCGGAGATTGGAAAGATGCTGGCAAAAGAAAACCGCTCCCTATCACAAAGGTGGTGCTGAATGAAGGAGTCCAAATCCTCTGGAGGGGACTCTTTCATACTGGAGCTGATATTTGGAACCCTGAATGGAGAGGAGTACTTGAAGTTGAAACGAATACTGGAGAAGATTGAAAAGCTGTTCGATGAACGACAACTTCCGCCTTAGCCCTTCAAATTCCACTTTTTCCTGCTCAGGAAGAGGTATGCCTCTCTCTTGAGCTCCCCTGGAACGTAATCCACCAGAATATCAGCGGAGTGGATGAACTCTCTTACCTGCTTGCCCAAGGCAACTTGATTCTTCTCCAGGAGCTCTACAATGACGTCGACGATGCTCTCCTTAACCCTCTTCTCCGCGTACAGCCTCTTTCCAATCAGCCAGACCCTCTCGTTCTTCCGGTAGAAGTCCCAGCCCCTCTCAGTGAAGAACTCCGGGCCGGGCTTTATGGTTATCTTCTCGCGCACTATTCTGTCCAGCTCCAGCATGATGAACGCTTCCTCCCCAACGTAGCCGTAGTCCCAGCCGAGAACCCTGAAGTTCTCCCTTCTCAACGCTTTCTCGAAGCCTCTGGCACTCCTCTCCAGCTGCGGGAGGATCAGGTCATCAACAAGCTGGGGCTTTTTGAAGAGGAGCGTGACGAGGTGTGTTCTCTTTCTTCTGAGCTCTCCGAGGTAGTTCTCTCCCGTGCTCTCCGTCGGGAAGAAGAACTCTACGAGGGGCTCTTCCAGAAATTGATGGGCCTTGAAGTAGAACCTCCCGAACTTCTCCCAGCCCAGATTTGCGGCGACGTTCCTCCTCGGGTCAACGGGGTCTATGACGATGAGCGGCTTGTCCCCTTCAGCTTCCCTCTTAATGGTCTTCATGGCTATTTCTGGTTCACTCTT
Source organism: Thermococcus onnurineus NA1 (assembly GCF_000018365.1). Lineage (NCBI taxonomy): Archaea > Methanobacteriati > Methanobacteriota > Thermococci > Thermococcales > Thermococcaceae > Thermococcus > Thermococcus onnurineus. Next base: position 1,684,489 of record NC_011529.1, read on the forward strand.
GAGCCAGCCGGCAGGGTCTATTATCTTCTGCCTCAGCATGAAGTCGGCCTTCTCCAGAACATCCAGGAATGAGCCGTACTTGATAATCAGGATTTCGGCAAGGTAGCCCGAAAAGCCCCTCACGTAAATCTCGCTGCCGTAGGCGTTTATTCCCTTGAGGAAGCGCTTCAAAAGCCTGACATCGTCGTTTCTGCCGTGGAGGTTTTCAAGCACCCACTTCGTGTGGAGTATGGAGCGATCAACTGCCGTTCTGACGTCCTTCCAGCTGTCGACGTCGTAGCAGGGGACTATATCAACCTTGACCCCTTTATAGCGGGCTCTCACGTAGGGGTGCTCCGCGTAGGCAACTTCGTAGCTATCGAGCCTCTCCGCTATGGCCTTACCAAGCTCGAGGCCCTTCCCGCGGAGCTCTTCGAGGGGAGTGTCGAGGGGAAAGGCCATGAAGAGGTCAACGTCGTGGTCGCCGGCTAGGTAAGTGTCCTTGGCGAGGGAACCAACAAAATAAGGTTTAATGTCAAGGCCAAGCTCTTCAGCCCTTCCACGGGCTATGTTCTCGATCTCTCGCATCAGGCCTTCAATAAAAGCCCTCTCCTCTTCGTTCGGCCTGATCCTGACGAGGACTTCCCCAATAACTTCTTGAACCATTACCATCACTCCGCCAGTTCAAACCTCGCCACGGTCTCGTAAATCGGGCCCTTGGGGGTGAGCGTGCTTTTCTTCAGTTCTATAGCGTCGACCTCAAACTCTCCGAAGTCCTCGTTTGCCAGATCCTTCAGCGCCATCGCCAGTTCCAGCTTGTCCCTCACGAACTTGACGCGACCGATTGTGATGTGGGCGACGAAGTCTTTGTCCTTCTTGAAGCCCAGCCTCCTCATCTCGCGTTCAACGTCGTTTGCTATGGCCTTAATGCCCTCGTCGTTCTCTATTCCAGCCCAGATGACGCGGACGTAGTTCGGGTTTGGGAAGAGGCCGATTCCCTTGACCCTGACCCTGTGCTTTTTGTGCTTCTTCGCTATTTCTGCCAAAGCCCTCTTCACTTCTTCGGCGGTTGCCTCGTCGATCTCGCCGAGGAACTTGAGCGTGACGTGGAAGTTCTCCCTCTCAACGAACTTTATCTTCGCCGCTTTATTTCCAATCCTTTCCTGAGCTTTCAGGAGGTTGTCCCTCACCTTGTCACCAACTTCAATGGCTATGAACGCCCTCATAACACCACCTGATACCAGAAAGAATTGGGAAGTTAAATCAGTTTTCCTGAGTGATTGGAACAATAGGTAGACCTTGGGAGAATTTCATAAGCTTAAGATGACGTGTTGGTACCTCAAAACAAAAGAAAGAAAAATGTTGATCATCCCATAAATACTATTGTTATACTGTCGCCCGCACTAAAGCCGCTGGTGTCTCCCTGATCCGCTCCGGGCAGTGGAATATCTGCCCCCGGCTCGGTGTCCTGCCAGAGGCCGACGATGTACTGGACGTTCCTGTAACTCTCTATGTTCGGGTAAATCTTTGTCAGGAAGTAGTACGTTCCGGCCGCGGTGCTGTCAGCGTCGGTACCGTAGATCGTGAACACCGTTGCGTTTAAGCTCCTATCCGCGAAGCTCTGGATGACGAAGTATCCCTGCGTGACGTTCCACCACGGTTTCGGAGCGGTCCATGTGACGTTGCCCTGGGGCGTTACTATCGTTATGGTTCCCCCGAAGATTTCCATGTGAACCATTGAAACGTTATCGTATCTTGCGGTTATTGGATTGACGAGGGGTCCACCGACGGAGACCACGGTGTCCCCCGGGGAAACCTCCCCGAGGTCAAACGTGCTGGCCAGTCTGGCCGTCCTTCTGACGTTGGCTCCGGAAGACACGGTCGGTGAGACGTAAAGGGCCGTCGAGAAAGCGTCGGGGGTGCCGAGGTTGTTGAACACGAAGAACAACCTGCTCGCGTTCCCCACCGAGCTGGGGTAGTCCCCGATGGGGAAGAGGGCGTAGTCACCTGATGGGGTTAGCACCACGTCGATCACCCTGCTCTCCTGGAATCCAAGCGTTACTGTTGTGGTGTAAGTTTCGTATCCCGTTCTCGCGAGTGCAATGGTGTGGTTCCCCGCCGGAATTTCCAGGGTTAACGGGGTCATTCCCCTGTAGTTCCCGTCGATGTAGACGCTGGCGTTCGAGGGCCTGGAGAGGATCTTGAGGGTTGCTACGGGTTCTCCCAGGAGGGTTACCCTCCTCTCGGGCAGCTTTATTTCGTTCCCATTGGTCAGGTTCAGGAGAACCTGGTAGGTGTAGTTGCCTGGTTCGAGTCCTGTGGCGTTAACCTTGAAATCGTTCTGCCCTCCCCACATCCAGTACGTCTCGGTCTCTCTGTCCGTCACGGCCTGTATCGTCGCGTAGGGATTGTTGTTGATGCCTATGAACGTGTCCACCAGGGTCAGCACGAGGTCAGCCCGACCGGGATAGGTGGTTCCGTACTGGAGTGAGCCGTTGACCTGGTACAGATAGACGGGCACGCTCTTTTCAAGTACTATTGGGTCGCTTTCAACCCCAGTGGCGGCGTTTTTAACTGTGATAATGGCCCTCTGGTCGATGATGCTTATGTCGAGGACGGTGACGATCCAGTCGGTGCCCTCGATGGCCTGCGGCTGGCCGACCTGGTACCACTCGATGCCCCTGTCCTTGCCGAGGTTGGTCAGCACGAGCTTGGCGTAGTTCACATCGACGAGGCTCTTTGTCCTGACGTAAAGCCATGACTGGGCAAGGGTGTCCATGTCCGATGGGGTCGGGGAGATGTAGTCCGCTAGGGGAATGTCGAGTGAGACCACGAGGTCGCTCCCCTCGGGAATCTGTGAGTTGACGCCTGTCCATATGGTCCGGTTGAGCACTGGAATCCTAACCTCGAAGTACTCCAGGTTTCCGGTGACTCCGTCCTGGTACTTGTCCCTAACCTTGATGTATACGGGCACCACAGAGGAGTCGGCAATCGCCGACGCGGCCTCGATCGCGTCCGTGACGTCCAGGAAGATGGTGCTGTTCGGGAAGGGGTGGGCCTGGTAATTGGCGAGATCCTGGGGAGTGGCACGGTAGCCCATGTAGAAGTTGAGGTACCGTCTGCTCCACGTGGGAGAGTCGGGGTTTCCAATTCCTATCTCTATTCCACTGGACTCTTGGTTCCACACCCCGCCGATTATCTCTCCCCTGAGCGGGTGATTGATTTTGAAGCCCGCGAGAACCTTGGGCTGGTACGGTTGGGGATATTTCGGTACCATCACGAAGGCATAGCCCTGACTTATCTCGTGGTTGGGGTCCTGGGCGGCCTGGTAGGTGAGCCAGAAATAGCCCTTGTCGCCCCAGTCTTCCCCCCAGGAGTTCAGGAGCAGAAAGGCTCCCTGGCCGTCGGGAGTTTGCTTTGTGTCATCGTATCCGACTATTGTCACGGCGTGGCCGCCCTCGTAGTTCCCGCGGTTCTGGTTGAGGGCGTATATGTTGTTGGTGGAGTTAAATCCGTAGAACTCGCCGTATACGTTGATCCCGGTGTACGCGATGTAGCCGTAGGCGAGCAGTCCCTTCAGGTAATTGAACTGGGTGCTGTTCGTAAGATCGAGCATGTATATGTCCCAGGGGTAGCCTATGGGGGAGGCCATTCCATCGACCCCGCGGTTGTAGGGGGCACTGAGCCATTGGGTGTCGTTAGGCCATAGCCAGGCGTAGTTGTCGGGGTCTCCATAGGGCCCGTAGACGAACAGGGGGAACATGTTCAGGGGAACGGCTCCGATCGTCGAGATTAGATTCATCGCGTCCAGCATGTAGCTGCCGCTGTCGGTTCCATCGTTTATCAGGTTGTAGGTGAAGATGGGGTTCATTATCTCCCCGTCCGTGGACGGCGTGGGATTGCCTCGGAACCAGTTAATCATGTATGTCCAGGTATAGTACGTGGACGCCCATCCAACACACGAACCCACAGCACCCTGGCTCCCTACCGGCGGTAGGTAAAGGCCGTTTACGACCTTCGCAGGCAGGCTGTCCAGTGAAAATGCATTTGGGTAGGCCAGGTTCTTCAGGGCTTTCCTAAGTGAGTTCGTCCTTCCAGGATATCCTGGAGCGTTCTTAATGAGCTCTAGGTACTTCTGCGGCGTTAGCTGCTTGGGCTCGAATCCCGTAACTCTTGCGTATTCCTCCGGAGAGACGTACAGGGCTCCCAGGGAGTATTTCTGTGCTGGAGTAGAACCGTTCCCTGTGGTCTCTGGGGTTCCTGGCGCCGCGTTGACGAAAAACAACGAAAAAGTAAGCACGGCCAGAATTAGGATTGCGTGTAGTTTTTTCACTAAAACCACCCGTTGAAGTTCTTGGAAGTGAAAGCTTAAAACTCTTTGGCTATGGAATCTGACTTTTTATCTGGAAGTAAAAAAAGAAACCTCACTCCCTCACAACAACAGGGAACTCTTCCCAAGGGAAGACTATCCACTGGTCGGTCCTGAAGACATAGAAGTCAGGAACGACCTTAGTCCAGGGCTTCATGCTGAGGCAGGCGACCTTTACCTCCCTAGCGCCAGCCTTCTTGACTTCCTCTATGACTACCTCAAGAGTCTTACCTGTGTCGCTGACGTCGTCGACGATGACGACCCTCTTTCCATTCAGCGAACCATGCAGCGGTATTGTCACTACTGGTTTCTCCATGTGCTCCTCTATATCCTTGTAGAACTTGACGGCTATGATCTCGACGTCAACGTCGCCAAGGATGTGGCTGAGCATTACAGCGGGAATGAGGCCGCCCCTAGCGACGCCGACTATGACGTCGGGCATGAACTTCTTCCTCAGCTCTTCGGCGAGCGCGAAGACCGCCCTGTCAATCTGCCACCAGGTAAGGTAAATCTTGTCCATGTTAACACCTCCGAATAGCGCAGGTTGGAAAGGCCTTCAATTTAAGGCTTTCGTCTGATGGCAAGAAGTTAAATATATAGACTTAAAAAGCCTCCGTTAACAGAGAGATGTCAAAGCATAAGAAAAAAGGGGAGAATTCATCCAATGACGCACTTGCTCCAGCCACAGACAGGACAGGTGGCGCAACCACTCTCCATTTTCAGCTCAACGAGCTTTCCGTCCTTCTCATAGCAGACTGGACAGTAAGTGACCCCTAAGAGCTCTTTTATCTTCTCCTCGGGAATCTCCGGCGGCTCCCTATGATGTGGATGCTCGTGGGCTTCGGGTTTAAGGGTCTTTGTCATGCTCAGGGAAAAATTGGGTGCTGGGGCTTCCTCCTTTTTCTTGCCGTTGGTGCCGTTGAGTATGCCTTCGATGTTGATGAACTTGGTCAGCCATGGCTCGGCCTCAACGACGGCCTTGAGCTTCTCGACAGCGTAAGCGCTTGGCTTGGCCTTGACGCGCTGCCTCTTTTCTCCCTCGACGCTGTAGACCTGAACGCTGAGCGAGCCGTCGCGATAGACGGTTATGCCCTTGCAGCCGAGCTTGTATGCGAGGAGGTATGCAGCTTTAACGTCCTCGACGGTGGCGTCGTTCGGCATGTTGATTGTCTTGCTCGCTGAATCGGTGAGCCAGAGCTGGATGTTGGCCTGAGCCAGTATGTGGTCGAGCCAGTGTATGTCCATCGAGGTGACGAAAACGCGCTGCATGTCCTCGGGGATTTCTTCGAGGCCCTGGACACTTCCGTAGTTATCGCTTATCTTCCTCAGCAGCTCGTCGCTCCAGAGACCGCGCTTCTTCAGCTCAGCCTCGAAGACAGGGTCAACGTAGTAAAACTCGCCAACGGTGACGCTCTTCTTGTAGACGAGGGCAAAGATGGGTTCTATGCCGCTGGAGGTATCGGCTATCATGCTGACCGAGCCGGTGGGCGGACAGGTGGTCACCATTCCGTTCCTGACGCCGTACTTCTTGATCTCCTCAACCAGCTCGTCCCATGGGAGTGTCCAGACCTCCCTGTGGTAGTAGCCCTCGACCGGAAGCTCGCCATCCTTGTACCTCGTCTTCTCGTAGAGCGGGAAGGGTCCGCGCTTTTTAGCTGCTTCGACGCTGTACTTGTAGGCGTAGAAGGTAAGGTACTCTGTTGCCTTTCTCATGAAGTCGTAGCCTTCCTTGCTGTTGTAGGCTATGCCGAGCTTGAAGAGGGCATCGGCCAGGCCCATCATTCCGACGCCTATCCTCCTCGTCAGCTTGGTGTTGTAGTCTATCTCAGGGAGCGGGAACTTGTTGACGTCGATTGCGTTGTCGAGGTACTTGGCGACCTTCTGGATTACATAGGCGTACTCGTCCCAATCGAAGTAGGGCTTGCCTTCTTCATCGTACTTGACGAATTTGGCGAGGTTTATGCTGGCTAAATTACAGGATTCGTACTCATAGAGGGGCTCTTCTCCGCAGGGGTTGGTCGCGCGTATCTTTTCACCTTTTGCGGGCTCTAAGACGTTCCTCCTGTTGATGACATCGAAGAATATAACTCCCGGATCGGCCTTGGCCCAGGCCATAAATGCTAACTCCTCGAAGAGGCTCTTCGGGTCAATCTCCTTGACCTTCTCGCCAGTCCTTGGGTTGATGAGCGGATAGCGCTTGCCTTCTCTCAGAGCTTCCCAGAAGTCGGACCATATGCCCACGCTGATGTTGAAGTTTGCTAAAACGTTCGTTCCGATGTTCTTCTCTTTGGCGTGGATGAACTTCTCGATGTCAGGGTGCCAGACTTCGAGGATGCCCATGTTCGCGCCTCTTCTCACTCCACCCTGCTTTATCACGTCGCTGACGGCATCGATGAGGTGCATGAAGCTGACAGGGCCAGATGCCGCTCCAGTGGTGGTTCCGACTAAATCACCCTCCGGGCGGAGTTTGGAGAAGTTCAAACCGGTACCGCCACCCATCTTCTGTATCATTGCTACATCGTGTGCTGCCTTCATTATGCTCTCCATGTCGTCCTCTATCGGAACGACGAAGCACGCTGAGAGCATCCCGAGCGGCCTTCCTGAGTTTATGAGGGCCGGCGTGTTCGGCATGAAGGTCTGGCTCGTCATCAGGCGGAAGTACTCCTCTATTTCGTCCTCGTACTTGTCAAAGGCTCCGTTCTCGAGCATCCCGATGACTTCGTCTATGGAGACCTTCATCTGGCCCTTCTGGGCGAGCTCGCGGTAGAGGTTGAGGAGCCTTTCGAAGTGGTACTTGTTGAGCTTGAACCTGCCGATTGAGAGTTTTCTATCGTACTCGTCGAGCTTCTCCATGTATTTCTCGACATTACTTAGGTCCTGCTCGTGGTTTCCTTCCCTGTCGAAGACCCTCTCATCGTAGAGCAGATCAGGGATGACCACCAGAGTCGCAACCCTCTCAAAGAGCTCCCTCGGGCTCTCAATTATTTCTCCTTTCTCGTTCCTGATAAGGTAGCGAGAAGCCAAAACGCGGAGGGCATTGATGGAGAAGCGCTTGTCTATCTCGTCGAGCTTGTCTTTGTTGAGTATCTTCTTCTTTTCCTCCCTGATCTCGGCCTTCTTCTTACGGTAGAGGATGTAGGCCTTGGCGACGTCGAAGAGACCAACTCTCATCAGCTCGAGCTCGACTATATCCTGGATGTTCTCTATGTGAGGCACCTGCCCGTCGTAGAGCTCGTTCACCCTTTTGACGACCCTTCTAACGACCCTGTTGAGAAGCTTCTCGTCACGGACACCGACTTCAAGCATTGCCCTTTGGATAGCCCATTTTATACGCTCTTTATCAAATGGGACAATCCTGCCGTCCCTTTTCATCACTTTTTCAACGGCCATATAAACACCCCTGACGTACAGTTGTTTATCGTTGCCCCTGTTAGTAGAAGCATCAGCACGGCTTTGTGGCTGTCACCCTACATATACCTTACCCCGGTAGCCTTTGCCGGGGTGACAAATTTATGCCTCTAAATTTGCCTGCAGGGTAAGAAGGTAGAAAAGGTAAATGTCGGACAAATTATCCAAACGTCAAAGCCCTTCGTAGACCAGCCTGAGCCTGTAGGCGTGTTTGAGCTCCTCACTTGCCATCATCCTAAAAATCTGGCTGAGAGAGTCCTTTAGGATTTCAGATAGCTTCGTATAGAGCTCGTAGGCGTGTTTCTCCCTTATCAACGCCTCAAGTATCAACTCCTCGAGGCTCTCGGGCTCAACCCTTTCGTCGCTCAGCATGGGCTCCAGCGAAAGTGAGTCTAGGTAGTCTATAACGGCCGTGCCTTTCAGAGTCCCCCCGGAGAGCATCCCTTCGAGGGTCTTCCTGTGCCTGAGCTCCTCCTCCGCTATGATGCGGAAGGTCTCAACGAACTCGGGCCTTTCGTAGGTGGCGAACGTTTCGCCGAGCTTGTACAGGTTGTAGAGCTCGTTCTCCTGCCAGATGAGTCTTTCGAGCAGCTCACGAAGGTTCATTCTGAAGCCTCCAGCTTAACCTTCAGGTATTCGAGCAGCTCCTTAATGCTCGGGAGGATTAGGTCGGGTTTTACCTCGCTCTTCTCAACGTCTTTCAGCGTGCTGACGCCTGTCAGGACCATTATTGCCTTCATGCCAAATCTCCTGGCGAAGGCTATGTCCGTGTCGAGCCTGTCGCCCACCATCCATATCTCGTCGACGTCACCGAGCTTCTCCCTGACGACCTCGTAAGCGGGTTCGTTGGGCTTGCCTATTATGAGGGGATCAGCATCTGTCGATGCCTTCAGCGCCGCTATAATCGACCCCGCTCCTGGATAAAGACCTTCCTCGGAGGGATACGTTGTGTCCGGATTGGTTCCTATGAACTTCGCTCCGTTCCTTATTGCCAGCGTTCCGTACTTCAGCTTCTCGTAGGTTAACTCAGGGTCGAGGCCGACCACGACGTATTTGATATCCCTCCACCTTTCCCTTGCTTCCTCGAGGCCCATCACGGGCCAGCCCATCCTCACTACTTCCTCTTGGAGTCCTTTCCCGCCAATGACAAAGATGGGGCCTTCCTTAAAGTGGGTCTGGAGGTACCTGGCGGTGGCGTAGCCGGAGGTGATGATACGCTCTTCTTCAACGTCTATTCCCATCCTGAGGAGCTTCTCGCGGTACATCTGGGCATTCCTGGTGGAGTTGTTGGTGAGGAAGGCGAAGGGGATGTCCCTTTCTTTCAGGAAGTTTACTACCTCTCGCGTGCCATCTATGGGCTTATTGCCCCGGTATATCACGCCGTCCATGTCGAAGATGAGTCCGATCATTATGGACACCTACACTTGAGATAGTGAAGACCTAAAAAGTATTTTGGCCTTCAAAAAATTTATATATTCTCATTTCTTTTACGTTGGGGAGTGTGAATCTGATGGGGAAGGATACTGGGGTTCATTTAGGAGGCCTCGCTCATAAGGTCTCTACAAATACGTTGATATTCCCTTCGATCTTCATCTTGGCACTTTTGGTTAGGATTAGAGATCTCAATAGGCCGTTTACTGAGTATTTCCGATACATTAACTGTCAGTATGCGGTTTATGCTAAAAATTATGTCTGGTATGGTTACTTAAATACCAAGCTGGGTTTAATATCGACACCGTATTATGTTTATAACGGTGGGTATGAGTACTATTTTCACCATCCTCCTCTCATCAGTATATGGGTATCTCTGTTTTTCCGGCTCTTTGGGATAACCGAAGCCAGCGTTAGATTGGCTGAGATAGTATTATCCCTGGTTACCCTTGTTATGGTTTATAAGATTTCAAAGCGCCTTTGGGGAGACACAGTTGCCTATGTTTCATCTCTAATCTTCGCGTTACTGCCCATGACCGCGTATTATGATAGAATCGTGGCTCCCGATTATTCGGCGATCCCTTTTGTTCTCCTCACACTGTATTTCTATATCCTGTGGTCTGAACACCCCAAATCTAGGTATCTAGTATACATGGGACTCTCCCTTTTCGTGGGTACTTGGTTCGACTGGCAGGCATATATCATCGTGTTGGGAATTGGAATTCATGCTGTTCTCTCAGATCGGCCAGACAAACACAGGGTGTTGGTAGTACTGTTTGGAACTGCGCTATTAGCTTTCGCGTCTTACCTCCTCTTTGTGTTTATGGTGGGAGGTCGTGAACAGATCGTGGAGTTATACCATGGCTTTCTCACCAGGACAGGGATTAAAGTTTACCACGGATTTGATCGTCCAGGAGCTCGCTATACATTCACCATTTTACAATTTTTGGTCCTTGAGCTTAAGAGGGCACTTAACCTGTTTACCTCTATAATCCTGCTGTTCACGGTTTTCTGGGCAGGATACTATGTTATCCGGAGGCCCGTTAGGGATGGATATATACTACCTCTTTTTTTCCATGGGCTTGTGAGCATCTTTGTGTTTAAACAAGGGGCGTGGATACATGATTTCTGGCTCTACCAGCTCGTTCCTGCAATGGTGCTTTCCTCTGGAAGGGGCATTGTTCTTTTTGCAGAACTGCCCAACAGGTGGGTGTCTGTCTCTAAAGGGATTCATCTCTCTCTGGTATCTTTGGGCCTTTTGTTCGTGACTCTTATTGAGTCTGTGTTTACTCTTGAGATTTTAGCTGTGGTCTACAAGGTACGCATTGATTATGTTGTCGAGTTTGTAGTTGTTCTTGTGTGGTTTGTCTTAACTTTTGTTACGTGGATTGCCTTGTCTCTTCCTGACAAAGAGAGGTTGCTTGATACGGAATCACTTAAGGTATCGTTTGCTATTTTTGTCCCTATATACCTGTTATTTGGATATTCAAAGAACTTGATATATCCTTATGTTCCCAAATACGGGATTCTGCTCGTAATTGGCGTGCTTTTGATGATGGGACTATTTTGGCTGGGAATCCGAAAAAAATCTTCTGAAAGGGTATTAAAGGGAATTGTGATATTCCTAATTCTCGTGCTTTTTGCAGCTCAGGCTACCTATGTGGTTTCCATCCGGGACAGATGGGATTATCCCGTAGAATACAAATGGGGGAAAAGAATAAAGTCCATGACGTCTCCTGATGAGGGCGTTCTGGTGATTCCCGGTACGGGAATTCATAGTTACTCTTCAACGTTCTATTCCGAACGGCGTGTTGAACTTGTGTGGAATCTTGATGACCTAATTACTAAGCTTCAATCTCCCAATAGATACAGATACTTCATTGCAAACGATGCCCTTTTCAAAAACCCGAAATACTCTGAGCTAGCCTGCTATCTGTTTTCACATTATAATTCTACCTTTGTAGATGGCATGTACGTGTTTGACCTTCATTCTACGAGCGATATTGTGTTCTCATTAAATAGAACGGTCGATTTTGACCGGAAAATAAGGCTTATCAACATGTCAATGGTCAGGATAGGGGGATTAAATAACTCTATGGTTGTGTGCTATATCTGGCTACCTCTTGCCCCCATTAAACAGGACTATACTGTTTTCGTTCATTTTGTCAAAAATAACAGCATTGAATTTCAGCAGGATCATCCCCCATGTGCTGGGAAGTGCCCCACGAGTACTTGGCAGATGGGCACTCCTGTAATGGAAGTGTACTTATTGAAAGTCCCCTCAAATGGATGCTATGAATTGTATCTCGGGGTATGGAGTCCTGATACTGGTAAACGATTACCAGTCAACTGTGTATGCAATGATGGTAATACCAGGGCATTTCTTGGTGATGTCTGTTTCACTGGCTAGTGGCTGGGGGTATTAACCCTAAAAACTCCCCTATCAAGGACTCTCCCTTTAATCTCGTGTGAATACCTCACAACAACGCTTCCGTTCAGCTGCTCAGGAAGCGTGAACTCACTCATCCCACTGACATCGTAGCATCTCCTGAACACTCTCGTCCCGTTGTCTAAAAATCCTTCGATTACCAGATCTGTCCCCGTGGCATTGGTAAACCTCAGCACGATTTTGTCCCCATCCCTGAGGACCGCCACGTTGGGGTGTTCGAATCTGAAAATCTTTATGTATCCTCTGTCCGAGTAAACCAGGCGGTAGTTTGGTGCCCTCTCCGTGAACATCAGCCTGGCGAGGGTCGTGTTGAATGCCCTGCCGTTCATCAGCACCGCGTAGCCGTAGTTCAGGTTGAGGTACACGTAGGCATCTGCCTTCTGGATCCCTGTGACGTTCACCTCCCTGACCCCTGCAGTGTCTTCAACGAAGGCTTTCCTGGGGGAGAACCTGCTCCCCCCTACCGTTACCACTACCTCCCAGCTGCTGCTCCTGGTTCTGGCCGATATGGAGTACCCCTCTCTTTCGAAGAGGAACGCTCCTCCAACCTGCTCCACGAGTGGAATGGGCACCATCGGGTAGTCCTTGGGAGGAACTCCAGCCGTCTCCAGCACTGCCGGGAACTTTAAAACGGTGTCGTATGATACTATGATGTAATCCACGCCCAGATTCATAAGCTCCTCTTCGCTGGCCAGACCCATGTAATACCTAGCTACGAACTCGTTTGGAACCCCTTGAGTAACTGGGGCTCTCCAGGAGTAGTAGGTAACCCAATATCCTTGATCCCACCAGGTGAGAACAATATCGTTTCCGTTGGAATGCTCGCTGAGATAGATTAGGGCTTTCTCCCATTCAGCATTCATAAATGGTTTTACGTTGAGTGTGTTCTGTACGCCTACCCATGCGGTGGGAACAGTGACAAGGACTATGAGAATACCAGCTATAACTGGATGACTGCGGATGTTCAACTTATGGATCTCCCTTACAAGGTTCCATAACCCAACTCCGCCGAGTATGGCGACCGCAGGGGAACCTATAAAGAGGAATCTAGTCCAAGTGTATATCATAGGTATACTTGGCAACACAAATCCGAGCACAACGAAGTCTTCAATGGCAATCTTTGAGGGTCTGAGTCGTAAAAGAAAGAACAAAGCTGCAATGATTACTGAACCGTAGGAGATCCACACATCCCGGAGGGACGGTTGCCGCGTTTCTGTGATGGATTCCCCGCTGAAGTGCTTTATAAAACTTAAAAAAGTGCCTTCTATGAATCCGTAGTACTTCACCATCAAAACTAACGCCAATATGAGGAGTACAACTATAATCCCGACACGATGCGTCCTACTTCGTATGACTTTAGATATTATGAACAAAAGCACGATAAATGCAAGGGCTAGTGGAACTGCATATCTTATGTAAGCCAGTAAGAAAGCATCCTTAATGGTCTCAAGGTGAAATCCGAGCTTCTGTGCAGTTTCGATACCTAGAGGACGATTCCATCCAAACATTCCATAGTAAAAGTACTCCCCAAGAAAATTCGCCAATAGGGCTCCGAAGAGAGTAGATACAACGATGGCTACTGAGTCAACTAACATACGAGACTTCTGGAGTAACAGTGCACCTATGGATAGAAATATAGCGTTTCCAAGGAGGAACACGAATATTAGGTAATATGCACTCCAAAATATACTTGCCAGGCCTGATGCTAATGCTGGTACTAGATAGAGTAGCAGTCTCCTCTTTTTCCAGCTTTCTCCTTCATTCCGGCGTGAGAGAGCAAGGCTAATTCCCAAGAGAGCGAGACTGTACCAGAAAAGCAGATAGTTGTCCCCCCGATAATATCCAGCTATTGAACGGAAGACGTGTCCAAAGGAGATGGATAAAAACAACGCGCTTAAAAATGCTTCTTCTCTGCCATACAGCTTCCAGACAGACAGATACACGAATATAATGGTTAAAACGCCAAAAATGACAGGTGTTATCCTGAATGAATCGTAGAGTGAGATTCCAAAAATCGATAAGATCCTGTATACATAAGCCGGGGTCATCCAGAGGCCAAGTGGATGAAAGTTATTTACAAGCATGCCCCAAGGAGCTTTGGCGTACGGGAAAAAGTTCACCCACTCCCCAAGTTTAAGGGAATACTTAACGTATGCCATATGAAAATATGTGTCATAGCCAAGAAGATAGCTTAATCTAAAGGGTATTAAGCGAATAGCGATGGCGATGCTAGTTAAAATAGGGAGGGCATACTTTGGTTTAAGCAGGTTTTTGATAACGCTCAGAATGAATTCTAGTGTAACTGTTCTCACTTGAATCCCCCATAGCAGTACCTTTTCTGAGAATATTAAAAGCATTGTGTTATTCTCTATCTTCACAAAGTTTAATGTTAAAAAATAGGGGCATCATAAAACGTTCAGGGGTAGATAATTTTAAAGCCATAACCCAAAAGCAAAGGGAGGGGAGAGCAGGATTATGAAGATTGCATTTGTTTATGATGCGTTATATCCAGAAATCAAAGGGGGCGTGGAACGTAGGCTGTATGAAATTGGAAAGAGACTTGCAAAAAGGCATGAGGTGCACTGGTACTCCTTCAATTGGTGGGGTTCTAATAAGCAACTAGAACGTGAAGGTATAATTATCCATGGCGTTGGAAGGCCCGTTCACTTCTACAAAGGTAACAAGCGGGATCCCAAGGAGGCAATAATGTTTTCTTGGAGACTATTGATGAAAAAAGTAAACTCTTACGACATTGTGGACTGCCAGGAGTTCCCTTACTTGCCCAGTTATTCGGCAAAATTCAAATTTGCCGATTCAGGTAATTTTGTAATAACGTGGCATGAGTATTGGGGAGAATATTGGGGAGAATACCTTCCTGCTGGGTCAAGAATTGGGAGATTAGTAGAAGATAACATGCTAAAACTGACAGAGAATCATGTCGTGGTTTCAAAACACACTTTGCAGAGGTTGTGTAAAGTACGAGCGGGGAGATTTGAGTTAATACCTAATGGTATTGACTTCAAAGCCATAAAAAAGGTACCTCCTCATCGGGAGAAGAGATATGATGCAGTATTCGTTGGCAGGCTCGTAGAACATAAAAATGTGATGTTGCTACTAAGAGCGATAAAGCCGATACGGACTGAGTATCCCACATTCAGAGTTGGAATAATTGGGGATGGGCCCCAGAAAAAAGAATTAGAAACTTTCACAAGAAGGCAAGGGCTACAGAAAAATGTAGAATTTCTGGGGTTCTTGGAGGATTTTGAGGAAGTTATAGCGATACTTAAATCTTCTAGGCTCTTAGCTTTCCCTTCTATGAGAGAAGGATTCGGCATGGTCGTTCTTGAAGCAAATGCCTCTGGAATTCCAGTAGTTACCGTGGATGCTCCCTTAAATGCATCAAAAGAACTGATATTGCCTGGAAAGAATGGTTATGTAAGCACTCCTACGCCGGAAGATTTTGCACAGAAAATCTTATTAGCGTGGGAAAATTCTTACAAGATGAGACGACAGTCTATCTCACTTGCAAGGAAATACGACTGGGATAATATCTCTAAGAAGTTGGAAAGATACTACAAGGGTGTGCTGCATGAAACCTGAGGTGACGGTTGTTTTACCTACAAGAAATGAGGAAAGGGCTATATCGATAATGCTGCCCCGTATCAGGGGTGTGCTGGAGAGGCTGGAGGTACCATACGAGATTATTGTTGTGGATAAGAGTGTCGATAAAACCCCTGAAATAGCCGAACAGCTCGGTGCGAAGGTTATTAAGCAGGAAGGTATTGGCTATGGCGATGCATACCTAACTGGGTTCAAACATGCAGATGGAAAGTTCATTATAATGATGGATCCCGATGGTAGCTATGACCCAGAGGATATTCCAAATATCTTGAAGCCCCTCCTAGAGGGGGAGGCAGACTTTGTAATAGGTACCCGGCTGAGGGGGAAGATGGATAAGGGCGCCATGCCCTGGCTTCACAAATATATTGGGAATCCCCTTCTAACCAAAATTCTCAACATCCTCTTCAAAGCTGGAATATCTGACGCTCACTGTGGTATGAGAGCCATAAGAAAGGATGTACTTGATCAACTGCCCCTGAAATGTAGGGGGATGGAGTTTGCGAGTGAAATGGTCATAGAGGCTGCAAAGAAGAATCTGAGGATAGTTGAGGTTCCCATCAGGTACCATCAGAGGATTGGTGAATCAAAGCTCAGCTCCTTTAAAGATGGGTGGAGACACCTGAGACTTATGTTGCTGTATTCCCCATCGCATCTGTTCCTCTTCCCTGGAATACTGCTCCTGGGTATGGGACTTCTGCTTATGGGGTACACTTACTTCATTAACCCAGAGAGACTGCATACAATGATACTCGGCAGTGCACTTACCCTACTCAGTGTTCAGATCCTGAGCTTTGGGATCTCTGCCAAGGTCTATGCGGCTAAGGAGGGGCTGGATGAACCCACAAGACTCACGAACTTCTTTATGAGGTATTCAATCCTCGAGGAGGGCTTGTTGGTCGGGGGGATTATGTTCATTATAGGAATTATGTTAGGTGTCCATATCTTCCTCCAGTGGCAAAACGCGGGATACGGTGCTTTGTTCAAGCTGAAGGAGGCCATTCTTGTACTGACGTTCACGACGATTGGAATCCAGGTAATGTTTTTTGCGTTCTTCGTTAGCATATATCTCCTCAAGGGGGACGATTAATGGAAAAAGACAGAAAGTCTATTCTGATTGTCTCTCCATATTTTTATCCTGAAGGTGGGGGCTTGGAAAGGTATGCATTTCACATGGCCAAACGGCTTGCAAAAGAACATGATGTTGAAGTACTCTGCATGACTAAAGGCTCAGAAAGCAGCGAGGATATGAACGGATTTAGGGTATGCAGGATAAAACCGGAACTTATAGTCTCTAACACACCCATCGGGTTGAAGTTTGTTGTTGCCTTAGCCAAGAGGATGAAACATAAAGATCTAATAATTGCACATACTCCCGTGCCGTTCGCTGCTGATGTGGCTGCAATTCTCTCGGGGATATACGACATTCCGATCAGGATAGTCTACCATACTGTCGGCCTCAAAAAGGGAGCGAGGCTCTTGGATTTCATTGCTGTCATCTACATGGCCACGCTTGAGAGGTTAACGCTTCGGAGGGCGATGATAACTTCAGTATCCCGTTCTGTGTGGGAATATCTGAAAAGGAAGGGGTACAACTCGGAAATCTCATATCCTCCTATGGCTCATAGTCTAATGGAGCACTGTCTCCTAAATCTTCCCGTAAAGAGGAAAAACGTAATCCTTTTCGTAGGCCAGCTTGGGAGGTATCACAGATTCAAGAACCTTGATCTTCTTCTTGGGGCGTTTTCTGAGGTCTCATCACGATATCCAGGATGGGAGTTGTGGATAGTTGGGGACGGTGATATGAAACCCGAATACGTTTCCCTTGTGTCTAAACTTGGAATATCCCAGAGAGTACGGTTTCTGGGGCGGATAAACGACCCTGATGATCTAGCCCGGGTGTACTCTACAGCCAAGATGCTTGTCCTGCCCTCCTCTTTCGAGTCCTTTGGGATGGTGGTTGTGGAGGCTCAAGCATTTGGCGTTCCTGTTGTTATTTCTCCGAATGTGGGTTCGAAGGTGTTTGTTCTGGATGGCAAAACTGGAACTATTATGAAAACTATTAAGATTGAGTCATTGGAGGAGGCCCTTGAGACCCTGATGAGCAATCCCAAACGGCTTAGGAAAATGGCCATTCTCTCACGGAAGTTTACACAACACAGGATCAGATCTTCCCCTTGAGCTTTAGAGTTGAGATCACCCGCTTCAGTCTGATGGTCTCTTTGGTAAAAGATCTGAAGCCAAAACGACGTTCTATTTTGGTTATATCCTTTTTGATATCTCTAATGGGACGCAGTTTTGATTTGTCTCCTTCATCAACCACCCACCACGGCACTAAAGTCAGGCTGGGAATCCTGCCTATACCGTGGCCGTAGACCCTTATCGGGAGAAGTGGAGTAACGATCTCGCCGAAGAGCTCTCCGTGGTCTGCCGTGACAACCGTTCTACCACGGAGTTTGTGGAGTAGTAGCTCCACATAGGGGATGACTATGCGGAGGTTTTCCACGTATGCCTTGATAAGACGATGAAGACTGAAGTAGGCATATATCTCCGAGAGGTATATCTTGTGAGGGGGTTCCCTTGGGAATCCCCGCAGAGAAAAGTCACCCTCTTCAACGGAGTTCTTGATGAGGGTCATTGCATCGTCCTTAAAGTTCCTAAGGGTGAAATATGGGTGATGGGGCTGGAGGAAGTGAATTATTAAGCGTTTGTCTGGGTATTTCTCCATTGCTTTTATCGTCTCGAGGTATACAGCGCTGGGCGGCACCGTGCTGTACTTTTCATCCCAGTGCTTTTTCCATACCGATACAATTCTATGGAACTTCCCGCGAAGGTATCTGTCTACGAAGGGGTTTGCAGTTATGTAAACTATATCATCGTATTGTTCATCATAAAAGTTCTTTACCAGGAACTCGCCAGTCCATGAACCGAGCGAGAATTTTGATTTGAGCTCGCCAGGCAGGTTTCTCTCTAGGAACTCTTGCTTGAATACGTCGAACCTGCAATCATCAAGTATTATGAGGTGATCCCATGGCTCGTTGAATATGGGTTCTCCGGGATTTCTGCGGGTAATCTCGACGATACCTTTCAGGAGGTATTCCTTTGTCTTATGGACAAAGAGGTGGTTTTTGTCTTTTTGGGATTCATAATTCCAGTATTTCTATATCATCTAAAAATTTTGTTGTGTGGACTTTTTGACTGTCAAGTCTCAAAGTTTGCTATATCCATAAATCGTGATGAACATTTGAAATCATTTTATAAATTGTTTAACTATCAATAGTATGAATTTGTTCAATATGTGTGCCCTTGTACACTCTAACGTTGTTTATGTTACATTTTGCATTACTATCTCTTGTTATATTTTAAAACTAATGCTTGCTACTGGTATATACAGTTGTTTTTGTCATTTTTTATAGTTTATTTTATGTCCATATATACACAAGTGCACAGTAATACAACTATATCAAGTTGATACTTTACTAACGAAAAATTTATATCATGTATTTGCTTAATACTTCAGTGGCCTACGAGGCCGTCTCTCTATTGACAGAACCAAAGGTGGGTGAAGTGGTATGAATAAATGCAAGAAAGCCCAAATTTTTGGCCTGGTGTTGGCATTTTTGATTCTGGCATCAGTAGTGCCAAGCTTTGCACCAGGCTTTATGACCCCCGTTAAGGCAGCGGGCTACATTACAGGAATTAGTGCGGATACGAACTATGGAGGCTGGGTATTATTCGCAGGTTTTGAATACTTTGTCAACATAACCATTAACGCAACCCAGCAGACATTTGCAAATGTGACATTGTATTACATATACCAGGATGGTCATAATGAAAGCGTTTACAGCAGAGTTAAGCCCATTTCAACAGGCTCCAACACGGTTCTCATAAACTCAACTGATCCCGGGGACATTGATCCATCTTACTCAAAAGTACCTCAGGATGTTGAAAGGGTCACCCTTGTTGTTTATGAGTACGATATTGCCAACGGCAACATTCCTTATACTGGCACCATTTTTGAATTCAACGTTAGGTATCCATTTACAGTAGTCCTTCAGGACATACAGAGCAGTGTTCCGTACTACAATGGAACAGACTGGCTCAATGACAAGGCTCTTGAGTACATACCTTTCAATATGACAGTCAATGTTACCTACGACCCACAGCTCGTTAATAGCTCTTTGATAACGGTTCCATCCAGCCAGATTGTCAACATAACTCTTCCGGACGATAGTGGTCCAAAGGTTCTGCAGATTATCGTAAACATTACTGATAAGACTGATCCCACACTTATCCAGAATAACCATGGTAGTGCATTCGTTGAGCTTAGTGGTGGTGTGAACGCGTCTGATGTGGTGAAAGTAGCATCCACTGCAGGAGGATACACTTACGTTAACAACAGTGCTCTCACTATATATGACTGGGGTCTTGATTACACATACAAAGTCGTACCCTCTGCTACTGACGACCATACTCCGTACAAGTATGTGCCATTTGATCTGTATATGAATCTCACTGCTGTCTTTGCTTTTGGCATAGTGGGGGTTAACGACACTGCAAGTGTAGTAGTTACTAGTGACGTGGTAGGTGGTTCAAACACTACTACCATGATAAACGGTACTGCTGAGATTGTCATTAAAAACCTCATCGTAGATCCGGCCGATGTTACAATTACATTTGCCACACATTGGGAAGAACTCTATGGTGACTTCACAATAACTGGAGCTCCGTGGAACATTTATGTAAGTGACTATACCGTATATTATACCGGTGGGAGCCAGAATGACGATGTGTTCTATGTAAATGTGCCGGCTACTCTCAATGTTGAAGTCCAATACAATCTTACGGCTGTTATTAACTCGACACCGGACTACAAGATACTTCTCAACGGTAATGAGATCGCTAATGGAACATTCGATGTCGTCAATAATTTTGGCTCATTTGAAGTTAACATAACCCCAAATGAGGTCGGTACGATTACGGTTGTCATAAATGACACTACATATCATGTTAGCACGACCATGGACATCCCTGTCAAAGCTTGGAACGTTACTAGCAACTACACAGTTTTCAACTATGGCATCTACCCAGATAATGTCTTCTACGTCAGTATTCCAGCGGATCTTGACATCAGTGCCCAGTTTACTCCTCTGGGAATTTTCCTGAACTCCAGCGTCGTTGTTGAGGTCTATGACATGAACAATAACCTTCTGAACACCACGGTACTACCAATAACTGACAACTTTGGAAGTGGAACTGTTCTTACCAATGTGGAATTCAATGAACCTGGCTATGTGCTCGTAAAGGTTTATAACGACACTTACATGGTCTGGACTAGCTATACTATCCCGATAAAGGACTGGGGCATTTACGTTAGCACAACACCTGCGAATCTTACTGTTGGCCAGACCACAGATATCACCGTCGAGGTGGGAGAGAGTCTCCAGTTCCCAGGAAGCAGAAACGTTAATGTTACCCTTGAACTTCCTGATGGTTACACCGAGACTAAGACCCTCACGCTTGAAGGGCCCATTGCTGCCGGACAGGGCGGTTATTATGGATTTGTGACCTTCGCAAACATAACCGCCAACAGTGTTGGCCTCGCCAAGATCATTGTCACCGACGTTCTTACTGGGAAGACCGTTACCCACTACATGCTCATCGAGCCCAGTTTTACCATAACCAACCGGTACATCGAGGTCACCGCCATGCCGGTCAGCAGTCCAGTTTACGCGTATTTACCGAATACCCTTAACATCGAGCTCCAGTACAAGTCTAAAAGTGGGGACTACATATTCAATGAAGACATTAATACCGAGGCTAATGTCACCATAATTGACGCTGATGGAAATGTCTACACTATCAATTACGTGCCTGTTAAGAATGGATACGTTAAATTTAACTACAATATCCCAGTTAACGGCACTAATCCGATTTACATTGAGGCTGTTGACGCATACAATGCTAGTGTAGTTGGCGTTGCGATGGTTTCAGTGGAGACATGGAATGCTACCTTCGACTTCACTACCGACGGCGACGTCTACCAGTACGTTGACAACACCCTTTACGTGACCGTTTACGTCAACGGCCCGAGCGTCCCGGTCGACGTTACCATTAACGGAGCTTCTGTTGGTTCCTACAGCAATGGTGATGTCATAACTGTCGCCATAGTTGACCCGCAGGGAACCCTCACCTACAATGTCGAGGCTACCTATAATGGCCACGTCGTTGGTACAGGTAGCTACGTCATCGAGCCTATCATCTGGAATGCCACCATAATCGTCGAGCCGGACATGCTCTACTGGGGAATCAGCGACGAGCTTCACGTCAGTGCTGAGCCCACTGGCAATGTCCCACTCATCGCGGACGATCTAAACGTTGACGTCAGCACTAACTACGGAAACGCCAGCGGTGCTGGTGCGATTACAATACTGCTGACCAACCCAACTGACAACGTCACCGGAACCGTCTATGTCTACTACAATGGCCATCTAATAAACTCCACCGCAGTTAGCATACCTGTCGAGAGCTGGGACATCATTGTCCAATACACACCA
This sequence comes from Thermococcus onnurineus NA1, assembly GCF_000018365.1. Taxonomy (NCBI): domain Archaea; kingdom Methanobacteriati; phylum Methanobacteriota; class Thermococci; order Thermococcales; family Thermococcaceae; genus Thermococcus; species Thermococcus onnurineus. The sequence continues at coordinate 1,706,300 of NC_011529.1, forward strand.
ACAGAGTTCTACTATCTGCCACATGGGTATGCCAACCCGCCGCTCATGGGCAACGTGACCCTTAGCCTGCCATGGGATGTGGCCAGTGCTGCGAACGTGGGATTTGAGGTTTCACTTCCGACGCTTGGAATTGGAGGGGGCTCTCAGGGATCCAACTACTTTGACATAGACTTCAGTTGGGCACCTGAGAAGTTCGTCTTCAACCAGAGCGGCGTCGTCCAGATGATCATGATGGTCTTCGACCCGGCCACCAACTTCACGTACTTCGCCCAGACGTACGACATCCCAATAGAGCTTGCTCTTGACGCCACTGTGTCCCCGCAGATAGCCTACGTTAACGTGCCATTTGACCTTATGGTGAACGTCACCTCCATCGCGGCTAGTCCGAACATCACAGTCACCATTGACGGGACCAATTACACCGCAACTGCCTACCAGAATGGAGTCATTGTTATATCAGACGTTGTTCTTGAGCAGAACGGAATCTATACAGTCGTCATCCATGATAATGCCCTAAACGCCACAATAACTAGGGCACTTGAGGTTCGTGACTGGCATATTGAGGTAACCGCTACTCCGTCCAACATAACTGCCGGTAGTATGTACAACGTGAACTTTACAATAGCATTTGTTGACGAGATGGGTGATATGGTCAACATCACCAGTATGGCCTGTCTTATGCTTGAGTTCAGCAATAACAGCATTATACCAAGTGGTTTCTACACTTGGATGATACCCATCACAGAGGGTCATGGAGCAATAGTTAATGCACCTATCTTTGCTCCAGTTGCTGGAACCTTCCAGATTATGGTGGCTAGTAAGTACGGAATGAAGAACGACACAGAGACTATAATGGTCAACGCGCCCAACCCCGCTGACTTGACCTACGTCTATGTTAACATCAGAAAAGAAGGTTCCCTTGAGCCGCCCGGAGAGCCAGTTAGACTATACTGGGGAATCGAGATTGGCGGAGTCAAGAAGTACTTCCCGGTCTACAACCCGGTCTACAACGCCGACTACTCTGAAGGAATGTTCGAGCTGTATCCACAGCAGCCCTTCAACCTGTACGTCATAGCGGTTCCGTCCACCATTAACTATCCAATCGTAGAGGAAGGGCAGAACTATACCTGGGAGAATGTCCTCCAGTACGTCAACGAAACTTGGTACGAGCTTAACAAGACCGTTACAGCCACTTCGATCGACAATGGCTGGTCTATAATGGTCAACGTCTCCAAGTACAAGGTTAACCTCGTTAATATCACAAAAGACATTTACAACCTTCAGGTTACCAACGTTCCGGGACTCATCCAGATAGTTCCAGGGTCTGCTTCGGTCCAAGGTAATGCTATATTTAGTGGAGTCACTATGGAAACATATCACTACGAGGACTTTATGAGAGACCTCATGGCCGAGCCCGCTGAAGGCGCAACCATTATAACCATTGAACCCAATGAACTGGCCCTAGAGCTTCTTGACGATACTATGTTCAAACCAACTCAGGCCGGTGAGTACTTCACCTTTAAAGCGATGTTGAGCATTACCAACGCTGAGGAGCAGTTCGATGCTCAGTGGATGCCATTCGAGGACTGGATCAACAATATAACTTTCCTCAATGACACTGAAAAGCAAGAGATAATTGCCGAAATATTGGCCAGTGTTGGCAACGTCTCAGAACTCAACGGTCCTGTCGCCAATGAGACATTGGACTTCCACATAGACAATATGGCCATAGCTTACCTCGAGCCAACCAACGCTACCACTGACGAGACTGGAAGCGCCATCTTTAAGGTCTGTACGCAGGCCACTCCAGATATGACTCCGGAGGAGCTTATTACCCTCATGGGAGCAGTTGACGTCTGGGCTGCTTACGATGGGCTAGCCAGCAACGACATCGTTGTCGAGTTCGGTGGTACCAGTTCAATTTCAGGTGACATAACCGATGACAGTGGAAACCAGGTGCCAGGAGCCACCGTTATCTTGAAGATATGGAACGGCACTACTTGGGTCAACGCCACCGACTTCGAGGGCAACGTCCTCACCGCTGTCTCCGCCGAGGACGGACACTACGCCATAAGCAACGTCCCGGCCTCCGTTGACGGCAGCAAGTACATGATCGTCGCCACCAAGGGCAACCTCACCGGCTACGCTTACGTGACCGTCTACCCGTTCGCCACCTCAACCGCCGACGTCAAGCTCCGCGGAACCATCGAGACCAGCGGATTCGCGATGTATTCGGAGAGGATCGCCAACGCCGACACGGTCTACTTTATCTTCAACAACCTCGGAACGCCAGATGCATTCTCGACTTCCCAGTACATAGCCCGCACCGTCCCGATTGACGTCAGAACCAAGTCAGTGCTCGCTGACCAGTTCGACTTCGCCCAACTGACCGCCAACGACGTCCTCATCTCTGTTGGTGGACCTCTCGTCAACCCGGTCACCGCGGCCTACGAGGACATAGCCCCGGTCCACATGGTGGTGGACGGCATGATAACCATCGTCACCCCGCAGGGCAACTTCACTTGGCAGCCGCCTACTCCGTGGTGGAACGCCACCAAGGGCTACTTCATCATACAGCTCTTCGAGGACAACAGTGGAGCACTTGTAGTCACCATCTACGGTACTGATGCCGACAGCACCGCGGCCGGAGCCTACTACTTCATAACCCAGGTCTCCCCGAACATCGACAGCTACAACGGCATTCGTTACATCGTTGGACTGTGGGAGGACACCGAGCCCGGAGCTGACGTGCCGTTGCCGGGTGCTGACCTCGGAGACACTAGTGGATTCAGTGCCGGCGACAGCATAACCATTGTGGCCGAGGGTTGATTTTCCAAGCTTTTTTTCTCTTCATTTACCGAAACTTTTTAATTCTGCCATTTTCAAAAGAGTTGTCGGGGGATTAGTGTGAAATGGGAGCATTATCTGCTAGCTATAATGGTAATTCTTGTCATTGGTAGCATTGTATTAATAAACTCCCAAAGGGCTCCTGGGTTCTCAAAAGTTTATTTTGATAGCACTACTGTACCGGCATATTTGACTCCTAATACCACATATAGCATAGTTTTCATTATCGAATCTCATGAGAAGGGCCCCGAGGAATATTCCTTCAAGGTTTACCTAAATGATATGGTGATTAAGGACGGTAATATTTCACTCAACCCCGGTAGCATGGCTCAGGTATCCTTCGAATTCTTTATCGAGAATGTAACTTACCGAAGGGTTGTGTTGTGGGAACAAACTACGACTTACAATCTAAGTGGAATATATGATATCACAGGTAATTATATGAGATGGGGAGGTATCCTGATTGTTAATGATTCATATGGATCGCGGCTGCTTGAGCACTTACCCCCCTCGTACGCTGGGCCGAGCAATTTGAGCTTTCTCATGAATACCTCTAAAAATGTCACTGTCACTAAGATAGTTGAGAACAGGAGTAACACCAGCACGGTTGTGAAGGAATACCGGCTGATGTTGCTTAAACTGGGAGAGGACAGGTACAGAGTCATCGTCAAGGAATCCAAAATAATGTACCTGCCCGAATCGCTCACGATAAGAGTGGTAGTTGAAACAAGTAATGGGAAAGTGTATCAGATATTCAAACGTCTTCCCCTCGCGGAGGGTTAGAGGTGCAGACGCAGGTGGCGGTTTTAACTCTTTTGCTGGTTATCTCCACAATAAGCGCATACTTAATCATGGATGGGAAAGCTAATTTCCGGCTCAAACTTCTGGCGATAATCTTGTTCTCTGGTGTAGTTATTTTCTACATAAGAATCGGCTTTGGGAGGTATTTCACGACCATAGATGAATCCTACTATGTGTCCCTCCTAGGAGATTCTCTATGGTATAAGACCTCGATAGTTTCTGGCTATATAACCCCATTTTCCCTTCATCTTGTTTATTCTTTTTCTTCTGACGTGATTGGTATAGTAGTGAGATACTCCATTGTAGTAGCTGTTCTGTATATACTTATCCTGTTTTTTGCTTACCAAAGGAATGGTGTGTCCAAAAACCATGCCCTGTTGGCGATTCTACTGCTCTTCATAACTCCATTATATTGGTGGTCGGTCATTCAAATAAGGCCCCAGCAGATTGGAGTGCTGGTTGGACTTATCCTTGCAGTTCTTATCGTGACAGGACGCCCCACGTTTAGGTTTTTCGTTGGGGTTTTGATACTGTACGTAGCGCTTATTTTTGCTCACGTTCTGTCTTTTATTCTGTATTCTGCTGTTTTTGTTATGTACCTTGCCTTGTTAATACTATGGGAGAATAAACCCCGGGAAAACGCGAAAAAGTACCTTACTGTTGCAGTTTCAATAATTGTTTCGTGGATTGTGTTTGTGACGTTTCCATACTCTTCAAATCTCTTTAAGAACATGACATGGATTGCAAATAATGTATTAAATCTTCAAATGTCGGTACAGACATTCTATGTTGCCTCGACTTTTGTTATGGGGATGTTTCTTGCCATTGTGTATCTCATGGCGAAATATTTTAGCAGTCATAATCCGATTAACTTGGATTCCCTTAAGGTGCCCCTACTCAAACTTGTTGATGCAGAGGTGAATGTTTTTCGGAGATATCTGCTCTGGATAGTGGTTGGGGTGGCGGTTCTTGTTGTCTTTTACGTTCAGTTTGAACTAGGTGCTCAGATATACACTCGGGTTTACAATAATTCAACCGCAGCCGTAGTGTTCTTCCAGATGGGGAACCTGTTTTTTGCACTGTTCTTTTTGAGAGGATTCTTCATGAAGATAAGAGAAAACACAATGACGGACTTTGACATCCTGTCCGTGCTGTGGATCCCAATAGGAGTAGCTCTCCTCATTATTTCGTTTTTCATGCCAAAAGGAAGCAGCATATGGGGGTTTCATAATTGGCTGGTACGAACACTCCAGTATTTTGTTGTATTTGCGTCTCCAATTGTGGCATATTCGATTATGGGGGATATAACTCCCAAAAATTCTGTCAGAATGAGATCTGTGCTGTCTCTCCTCCTTGGAATCCTGATCATAATTAGTGTGTTGAACACCATTAGGATCCCGGGCATATACAATTATGATACCATCTGGACTCCGGAACTGGTTAACGTCTGCCAAGAATCTCCGGTATCTGCTATTTACACGCCCCGGGTGGAGAGGTCGGTATACTACACGTTTGCCATGAACAACTTGCTCAAGGTTTGTGGAGGATATCTAAAAGACCCGAACATTAAATCACCAACGTACCTTATACTTTCTTCGGATCAGCTCTACGTATACATTCCGGATTACCGGCCCATTGGGTTAGGAGCCTTTGAGAACAGTCTACAGGATGTCGGGGGGATTGCTTGGATAATCGCAGGAGGAAACAGAGATGAGGTAGGGGAATACGCCCTATCATTACTCGGAAATGCTGTACCGGTACCGGTTGAAAAGGACGGTGATTCATGCCCTCTGAGCCCAGACCGGATAGGATATCCCACTGTACTCGTTGGAGGAAAAGCCGTTAACCCCTGCACGTTGCGCTTGGTGGAGGAGCACGTTGTCCCTGTGTATTTGGATTCTTATTCCGTGAGAACACCCACTGGAATGTACTCAGTCTCACATGCTGATGCTTGGTGGAATGTGGAAGATGGGCTGTTCGTCATACAAGCTGTCGAATATTACAACACTCCGGTTTTAATAATCGAAGGTACGAATGTCGATGCCACCCTTGCTGCTGTGTACTACTTCGTTGAAGAGGTGTATCCGAATCTGTTTCTCAAATACCAGAACACCAAATACATTGTGGGGAAATGGGAAGAGGATGACGACACTGTAATTGACGTTGCGAAATTGACTTCACAGGATACCAACGGATTTAGCCCTGGGGATAAAATCACGATTCTCGAAACGGGATAGCCTTAACGGAGTGATTTAGATTTTAGCAGTTCTCTATTCCATATTTCTGGTTTGATTTTTGTTATACGGATAAATGTTGAAGGATGAGGAGAGTTTAAAAGCTCACTGCTCTGCGTTTATCTTCATGTCCACCTCCACCCTGTCGGTCTGGCACTCGTTGCCCGCTTCTGGTGAGAACCTTATCCTCATGACGATCTTTAGCACCTCACCCTCTCCCAGGGAGCCTTTGAAGAGCTCTATCTCCTTCCCGTCAAGTTCCCTCAGTGTTCTGCCCGCCACCTCCGTCAGGTCGGTGGTTGTGCCTCCGTGCTGTACCGAGAGGCCCGTTATCACGAGGTAGCCGCTCAGTTCGCCTCTCTCTGTGGTGTTGTCGACTTCCTTCTCGGCGGGGGAGAGGGCACCGTCCTCCAGGTCGTTAACGTAAATGGTCATAGTAATCCTCGAAACCTCGAGGTCCCCGCGGTTTTTCACGTAAAAGGTTACGGTTTTCTCGTCGCCAGGCATTAAATCCGAGAAGTCGAAGAGCTTGAGGCCGTTGTAGAACCTCTCTCCGTCTTTGCTTATTCCTATATCGAACTTTCCGGAGGAGATCTCGTTGTTCTCAGAGAGGGCTATGTCCGTGAATAGGGAGCTGGAGAGCCCCGCGAGCGCAACCAGCAGCAGAAGGGCCGCACTCAGCACAACTTCTCTACGTCTCATTTCCACCACCAGCGATAGTATTCAACTAGTGATTACGTGGGATGGACTTATAAAATTTTCTCTCAAAATAGTAAGAAATAGGGCTCAGGAGGTCACCTTCACGTTGAGCTTGAGGCTCTGCACCGTGCCGTTTATCGCCTCAAGGATGAGGTTCTTGGCATCGGTTTCAGCGTAGTTCCCGTCCAACGGTGCCGGCGGGAGCTCTGGCGGTTCATCCTTGAAGAGGAGGAACCAGACCTGCCACTGGCCGGGTTTATCGATGCTGAGGGTGTAGTTGGTCTCGAACTGGGGCGTCCAGTTGCCCTCGATGTTGACGGGAACGTCGGGTAAGGTGACGTTGAACCAGCCCGGCATGGGGTACATCTCGTATATTATCGTCGTGTTGGTCGTGCTGTCCCACGTCAGGTTGACGAGCCATATCTGGACATAGTAGGTTACGTTCCTGTGCTCGTGGTTCACTATGCCTATTATAACCCTACCTTCCTGGCCTACCCTCAGTTCGGTTGGGTAATCGGCGGCCTTGCCCTCCGGCCCGAGAATGTAGAACTCCGTGAAGGCCTCGCCGGGCTTCGGGTGGGTTATGACGTAGCCCAGCGTTCCAATGGATGTTATGATGGCGATTATCAGGATCACCGTGAGGGCCTTGTCGAGCTTGCTCGACTCCTCCCATTCAAGTTCTTTCTTCACGTCCTCGAGCGTTATCCATGGAATCCACGGCTCGAAGGCCTTTGCTCTGCCGTAGATAGCGATGATTGAAAAAGCAATGTTGAAAATCGTCAGGCTGACGAGTATTGGGATGAGCCTTATACCCCAGGGGGTGTAGTTGAGGCCGAGGCCTATGAGTGGAACAATGGCTATGCTGAGGCCGAAGCTGAGGGCGAGCCTTTCGAGGTTGTCGAGCTCCTTCCTGTTGGGAAAGAGGGCAGTTATGAAGACGTAGCCCGGGAAGAAGAGTACAAAGGCTAATCCAAGGGCTTTTCTGAGAAGGCTGTCCGGTGCGTAGAAAATCAGAAGGTCGAGCAGAATTGAGAGAGTGATGATTGTGAGCAGGTCCCAGTAGTCCTTGAGCTTCATTCACTTCCCCCCTTTGGGCGTCTTCGCCCGGTTTAAAACCCTTTTCCTCCGGAACCTAGAATAGATTGGGAGTACCTGTGCAGCCATCCTTGAGCACGTCGGGCTGGACATTCACTCCCCCTCAAACAGCTTCACCTCGAGGAACTCAACATCCTTCCGCTCGGCGAAGAGGATGAAGAGCAGTCCCAGGCCGATGATGACGAAGGCCTGAGCCACGGGGTCGGTGAGGCTGTCCCTTGTCAGGTACATCACCGCCGCTGAAAGTCCCAGCCAGCCGGCGAGGTATGCAGTCGCTTTCCCGAAGTGCCTGTAGGATGAGTAGAGAACTACTGCTATGAGGACTATCAGGAATGTGTAGTCCGTCACGGCCGAGACTATTAGAACCGCTGAGAGGATGAGCTCTTCCCTTTCGACCCTGATTCCTCTGAGAACGTCGTCGAGCGCGAGGATCGTGGAGAGGGCCACAAACACGGCAAGCTTGAGTCCTTCCCATGTGTAGATGGAAGTACTGGGAAGCGATACTGCTATGGAGAGGACATAGAGGTAGAAAGCGGCCAGTGAGGCATTCCTGCTCCTTAACCTCAGCAGATAAGCCAGCATGATCAGGAGGAAGACGTAGTTTTTGAGCACTATTCCAGTTAGGATGGTCGCTATCAGCCCTATCACAGCCTACCCACCACCCTTGGAAGCACGTCTCGGGGGCCGACTTCAATGACCTTTATCCAGCCCCTGACTTTCCTCATGACCTCCTTCCTCTCGCGGTAGCCGCGGTAGAGGGTCTCCAGCTCTCTCTCGGTCAGCCCCTCTTTGCTGACGAAGAATACCGGGTTTGGATACAGGAGGACGGCCTTTGAGCCTTTTCTCTCGAGCACCCTCGCTGCTTTGATTATCTCCCTCGGGTGGAGGCCGAGGTCATCGACCATTATCACGTACGCCCCGCTCTTGACTTCCATTGCCGCTTTGAGGGGACCCGAGGCGCTGGAGCCGCGCTTCATCTTCAGTACCAGTCTCCCTATCGTCGATGGGGACGACAGGCCGGATGGCTTCAGCGGGGGCAAACCTTTCTCGCCCCTGAGTCCGAGCTCGGAGACGAGTGTCAGCGGGTCACTTGCGTGCTCTATTACCCTGACGATGCCCGCCTCGTCATAGGCTACAACCTTCACGCTGTGGCCGAACCTCCTGAAGTAGGCGGAAAGCTGTGCTATGATGAGGACGAGGTAGTCTATCTTGCCCGCCTTTAGCTCCCTGCGGAACTTGCGGTCGACGTTGACGAGCAGGTAAACATCAGCGAGGCTTTCCCTCCTGAAGACTCTGACTATAAGCGTGTTGAGCCTTGAGGTGGCCTTCCAGTCGATTTTGGTTATATCATCCCCTGGAAGGAACTCCCTGAGCTCCTCGAAGTCAAGGGTCTCTGCCCCGATTCCAAGGGCCCTCTCGACCTCGGCCAGGGCCTCGACCTGGCGCCTCTCCCTCATGGCCTCTTTTATGCTTCTGGGTGATGGGAAGATAGTCATCTTTCCGTGTTCTATCACAGGGAAGTCCTTCTTAAAGAGCCCGCGCTCATCCTCGAAAGTCGCCTCTGCTTTGATCGCTATCCTGCCCTTAGCCTGGGGAACTATCGTCTGCTCGAGATATTTCTTATCGCCGGGATTCAGGAAGGTCCTGAGCTCCCTAGCGAAGACGCTCTTCGATGTTTCCCTTATCCTCAGTACGCCCGTAACCCCGGAGAGATTCTCGACTTTGATCCTGGCCTTTACAGGCTCCCTCTCGGTTCCTCTCTCCGGAACGGTTCTCTCGACCCTTACACTGGGCTCAAAGCTTAACCTTGCCAGGGCGTAGTGGGCCATTATCCCGACCGCCATCAGCGCCGCCGCTGGGCTGCCCATCAGGTAGGCGGCGGCCGAAAGGACTGCCGCGAGGGAGAGCAAGACTCCTGCCCTTTTCATTCCGTTGGCACCTCTACCCTTTCGAGGACTTCCCTTACAATGGTCTTCCCGTCGATGCCGTCCACCTCGTACTCAGGCTTGACGACGATCCTGTGGGAGATGACTGGAATAGCCAGCCATTTAACGTCATCCGGGATGACGTAGCTCCTCCCTTCTAGGTAGGCCTTAACCTTGGCGGTGTAGAGGAGATGCTCGCCAGCCCTCGGCGAGGCTCCAAGGATCACCCTCTCGTCGAGCCTCGTCTCCTTGACGATGGCGTATATATAGTCGATTGCTGCCTCACTCACGTGGACTCTCATGGCCTCTCTTCTGGCCCTGGCCAGCTCGCTCCCGAGGACGACCTGGTTTGCTTCCGAGAACTGCCCCAGGCTCTTCATCCTGAGCATTGCCTTCTCGCTCTCCTCGGGGAGGTAAGTGAGGTCTATCTTCATCATAAACCTGTCAATCTGCGCGGTAGGGAGCTCGTAGACGCCCTCCATTTCCACAGGGTTCATCGTCGCGAGGACTATGAACGGCTCCGGGAGCTTGAGGGGGAGGCCCTCTATGGTGACCTGTCGCTCCTCCATCGCCTCGAGGAGAGCTGACTGTGTCTTTGGAGAGGCACGGTTTATCTCATCGACGAGAACGACGTTGGCAAAGATGGGGCCCTTTCTTATCTTGAACTCCCCGGTTCGCATGTCGTAAAAGGTGTGGCCGATTATGTCTGCCGGCAGTATGTCTGGCGTCATCTGTATCCTCGAGAACTTCAGTCCAAGGGTCTGTGCGAAGTTCTTGCTCAGGGTCGTTTTCGCTATTCCCGGGACTCCTTCCAGGAGCACGTGCCCGTTGGCTATAATGGCTATCGTCATCAGCTCGATCACATCGTCCATTCCGACTATTGCCTTTCCAACCTCGGCCTTAATCTTCTCGAGTATCATATCAACCACCCATCCTTTCGAGCATCTCGATTATCTCCTTTTCATCCCAGCCCCGCTCCCTCGCCAGAGCCAGGGCGAGCTCTTCGGGGCTTTCCTTCCTTCTGAAGAAGCGCGAGACAGGCTTCCAGAGCAGCCTTCCCACCGCTCTGAAGATGCCCAGCTCCCTGAGGAGTATTAGAATACCGATGACGAGTATCAGCCTGATGACCATGTCTTTGGGCAGTAGCCTCGTTATCGTGACTGTTCCAGCGGTGTACAGGTTGAAGTCCGGGTGATGGGCCTCGTCTATGTAGAAGGTATCGCCTCCGAGGTACTCGATGAGGTTCCTTAGGAAAGGCTCGTTCTCGCCGTAGAGCTGGTTTATCAGTATATCCGGATCTGCCAGGATTACGACCCTTCCATTCCCGTATTCGACTTCAGTCATGAGCGGGTACTGCTTCCTCTGGGAGTTTATCATAGCCACCTTGCTCGCGTAGGCCTCACCGCCCCTCGTCACGAGAATTGCAGAGGGCTCATTTGTGACTATTCTCGTGACGTTTCTTGCCAGAAGGGGGTTCTCTATCCTAACGGAGACTATGATCCTATCATCCTTCTCGTAGAAGAAGTCGCGGAGGGGATAGTTGGATATGCTCACTGACAAGTTGAGGGCCCTCAGTATCTCGTTGCCCGTGCCGAAGTCGTCGGCTATGAAGAGGGTATTTCCACGCTCCAGGAAGGTCTTAATCTGCTCTATCTCGGCATCAGTGAAGGTCATGTTGGGGCCGACTATGACGAGAACACCGTTATTCTCGCTGATGCTGGCCATGTCGAAGGATTCGAAGATGGGAGCGACCCGCTTCCCCTCTCCGTGGGCAAGCTTGACGAAGTTTGAAATCCCGTCCCAGTTTGTGTTGAACATACTGTACTGGGTGGAGCTCTTGAACAGGGGTACCGTCAGCGGCATGGTGATGAGGGTGAAGATGAGTAGGATAAGAACGAGGTACTTTATGGTTTTATTCACCTCTCTCACCCCGAAGCAGCCTCTCGATGCTCGCCCTGAACTCGGTTAGCTCCTCCCCACTCAGGGGGATTTCCCCGTAAACGGCTTTCTCGTGGAGCTTTGTTACGGCCTCAAGGTCTGGATACAGCTCCCAGTCGCGGAGAATCCTCAGGACTTCCCTCGGAGTCAGGCTCTCGCTTATTCCGAACATCTCCCTCAGCCTTTCTCTGAGGAGCTTATAAGCCTCACCGATGTCTTCGGGGATTTCAAGGAACTCTCCGGACGTTTCATTCCCCCCTGCCGCGTACTTGAAGACCGTCTTCTGGGATGCTTGAGGCGTTGTTTGGTCTTTCTTTCTCCTAGTTAGGATGCCAGCCGCGAGGAGCATCGCCAGGACAACGATTGCGATGTACCTCGGCAGCATGTTCTCCGGCGGGACGACGGTGAGGAGGACCACATTGGAGGTGGCTCCCTCGTACACCTCGCTGCCGGCGAAGGCCACGTAGACCTTCAGCCGACCGGGACTCTGCGGCTCCAGGGCGAAGGAGAAGGTTCCGTTCTCGGCCGTGATGTTGAACTGAGGGGTGTCGTTGACATAAACGATGAGGGGGAAGGTCATGTTCGGCTTCACCCTTCCTGTGAACGCGGCTTTTTCCCCGAGGGTTATTCTCTCTGGCCCGTTGAGGGTTATCGCAACCGGGAAGCGCCTGAACTCAACCGTGACTATCTCTGAGGTTCCGGTGTGGGTTCCGTCGCCGGCGAATTCCAGCGGCACCTGGAACGTTACGGCCTCGGAGGAGTGGTAGCTCTTTGCGAAGCCTCCATCGGGCCCGGTGACGAGCGTTTCGTCTCCAACCGTTATCTCCCTCTCCCCCAGGGGGTTGCCGTAGTAGTCAATGAGCTTTCCGGAGACGGTGAGGCTCTGGTTCAGAAAGGCGCTGTAGACGTTTTCGACCAGAAAGACGGAGGGTATCTTCCTCACCGTCACGTTGATGGTGTTCGACCTGAGCCCTCCCTGGGTGGCGTACACCGTGTAAGTCCCGAGCTCCCTGAACCGGTACATGGTGGCAAAGAGCCCGTTCTGGGGGGTGACTATGAGGAAGGACGTGAAGTTCCCTTTTGTGATGACCACTGTGACAGTCTCGTTGCCCGGACAGGAGCCGAAGATTGTGACTGACTGGTAGAGCATCGGCTCTGAATCCGAGATCCCTATCTCGAACTTCCCGCTGGGGGGAGTCCTGGAGACGAGTTTATCTATCTCGCCGAGGTACTTTCTGACCTTCTCCGTATTGAACTTCAGGATTTCGGTCCCGTTCATCAGTTCCAGAGAGTCTATCTCATCCAGGAGGGACTCCATGTTGAGGACTGTGCCCCGGATTCCGGCTGTAACCGCGGGTGTTGGATTTTTGCGGAACTCAAGTATGAGCTCGTTCAGAATCATCAGCTCTCTGGAGAATTCGTAGAACGGCTGGATAACTTTCATCACCGTGGGGTTAACTCCTTTCTCCTGGTAGTACAGCGCCTCCAGGTGGATGAGCTCCAGCTCGTTTAGGGTGGTGTTGGCGAGAGTTAGGCCGTAGCTCTCGTTAACCAGGACGTACTTCAGGGAGTCCTCAAAGCGGAGGATAATCTTGGAGAAGTACTCATAGAGAAAAACATCCCTCTGGGTCGGCTCCTCAACGGCCTTCCCGGAGGCGAGTGGAACGGAGCCGACGATTAGAATTAGGGTTATTATTAAAAGCAACGCTCTCCTCATCGCCATCGCATCCATAAGGCATAAAAACCTTATTAAGTTTATTCGTTCCGGTGTTAGAATGGGGAGGATTTTGGGAAGTATCCTTTTAGCGGCTGGAATCGTCCTGTGGTACCACGGGGGCGTATCTGGAATAACATCTCTGGTCAACCTGGGAATCGGGGCGATAATTCTTGGTCTGGTAATGGCTGCTATGCCTTCCAGGAACCACGTTGACAGGGAGGCCCTTTTCCTAGCGTGCGAACCTTCATGTGAGTTCGTTGAAAAGCTAAGGAATGACCTCGAGCTCAGGGGGAAGCCGGTGATCATACCGCCCTACGAAAACCTCCCTAAAGGTGGCATCTTCCTCCCCAAGTCCGAAGCTGTCTCCTTTAGCCTTGGAAAGCTCGACGAGGGAACCGTATTTGTTACGGGCACCGAGGAGGAGAGCGGCGTTCTGATAAGTCCTCCTGCTGGATGGGCGCTTGTGAGCTACATTGAGGAGAACGTCGGTGGGCTCTCCGGGACGGGCCTCGGATACGCTTCCTCGGCCGTTTCCTCCGGCTTAAGCGCCCTGGGCCTCGGTTCGGCGGAGGCCTTTGAGAGGGAAGACGGGACGATAGAGATCTTCGTAAAGCCCCTCTGCGACGGCCCTGTCTACGCTGACCCCGTTGCCTCGGCCGTTCTCCTCGGAATCGCCGCCGGAATGGAAGAACTCCTGAGGATAGAATCCGTTGAGAGCGTAAAGGACTACGTCAAGGTGATCCTTGAGCGGCTCGGTGGGATCGAGAGATGGCTATGAGGGAGAACGTCGTCCTGTTCCTTGCGTTGTGGATAATCACGGCCGCACTCGTGAGTCCGTCAGTGGAGATATTCCTGACCATAGCCCTTATTGGGATATTGATAACCCTTGAGATAGGTGAGTTTTATCTGCCGAGGGACGTCAAAAGCTCTCTGAAACTCTCCGCCTATCTGCTCCTTCTCGCCTTCGCCTTCATAGTGGCAAGAAAAGTGTATGAAGTGATAAAATAAGTCAGATGGTTGAGAGAAGCTCCCTAACCGTCCTCCTTACGGCTTCGTAGCTGTTGAGCTTCGGCTCCCAGCCGGTTTTCTTCGCTTTCTCTATGCTCAGGCGCATGAACTTGACGTCGCCCTTCCAGCCGCGGCCACCGTCGACTCCACCTGTGAACCTGAAGGCTGGATTCAGCCCCATCTCCTCGCTGACTATCTCGGCGATTTCCCTGACGGTTATCCAGTCGTCGTTTCCGAGGTTGTAAGCGTCGTAGGTTTTGCCTTCCTTCCTGAAGTGCTCGAAGATGTGGAGCATCCCATCAACGGTGTCGCTCACGTGGAGGTAGCTCTTCCTCTGGGTTCCGTCGCCCAGAATTTCCAGTTCATTGGGGTTCTTCCTGAGCTTGTTGATGAAGTCGTAGATGACGCCGTGGTTGGAGCGCTCGCCTATTATGTTGGCCAGCCTGAAGACGAGAGCTTTGAAGTCGAAGGTGTGGGCGTAGCCGCTTATCAGGGCTTCAGCCGCGAGCTTCGCCCCGCCGTAGACGCTTATCGGCTCGAGCGGGGCGTAGTCCTCTGGAGTGGGGATGACCTCGGCGTCGCCGTAGACCGTCGATGACGAGGTGAAAACGAGGTATTTGACCCCGGATTTCCTCATTGCTTCAAGGAGGTTGTAGGTTATAACGACGTTGGTCTCGTAGAGCAGCTCCGGGCTCTGAGAGCCGATCCTAACCTCCGGATTGGCGGCGAGATGGAAGACCACCTCTACGTCTTCAACGGCCTTCTCCACGATTTCCCGATTTCTCATGTCTCCCTCTATGAACTCGAACCTCTCATGCTTGAGCCAGCGTTTAAGGTTGTCCAGACTGCCGGCGCTTAAATCGTCCAGAACCCTGACCTCGTATCCGAGCTCCATGAGCCTGTCCACAAGATGGGAGCCTATGAAGCCTGCACCGCCCGTGACCAGAACCTTCATTCATACCACCACCCATGATGAAGCGAAATTATTTAAATATGTTAGGGGTAAACCCTGTGGTTGAAGTACGTTGGAACGGTGAGCGCCATGAAGGTTCTGATAATGGCCGGCGGCTACGCGACGAGGCTCTGGCCCATAACCAAAGATAATCCTAAAGCTTTACTCCCTGTCGGGAACAAGGTGATACTGGACTACATTCTGGAAAAGGTCGACGAGCTTGGTCTCGAAGCCTACATATCGACCAACAGGTTCTTTGAGATGCACTTCCGTCCCTACGCTGAGAGGAATGGCATAAACCTCATCGTGGAAGACACCCTCCACGAGGAGGAGAAGCTCGGAACGATAGGGGCTATGAAAAAGGCCGTGGAGGAGCTCGGTTCAGATGACTACCTCATCATAGCCGGCGACAACCTGTTCTCCTTCAGCCTGGTGGACTTCCTGAAGGCCTACGACGGGAGGACCCTCATAGCGGTCTACGACGTCGGCGACCTAGAGCTGGCCAAGCGCTACGGTGTGGTCGTTCTTGAAGGCGACAGGGTCATCTCCTTCCAGGAGAAGCCGGCCGAGCCGAAGTCGACTCTCGTCAGCACGGGCGTTTACATCTTCCCGAGAAGGGTAATGGAGAAAATCGATGAGTACCTCTCCGACGGAAACAAGGATTCACCGGGCTACTTCATCCAGTGGCTCTTGGAGAAGGGTGAGGACATCAGGGCCTACCGCTTCTCCGAGTACTGGTACGACATAGGAAGTGCGGACAGCTACCTGGAGGCCCTCAAGACTCTCCTCAGAGAGAGCCACGTCGAGGAGATTCAAATAAGCCCCTACGCCAAGATAATCCCGCCGGTGGTCATAAAGAAGGGCGCCAAAATACTCGGCAGGTCGATAATAGGGCCGTACGCCTACATAGGCGAGGAGTGCGTCATAGAGAACTCCGACATCAGCGACTCGATAGTATTCAGAAAGACCATAATCAGGAACTCGACGATATGGCGCTCCATCATCGATGAGAAGTGCGAGATAAGGAACCTTGAACTGAGAAAGAGCCTCGTCGGGGGTCACGCAAAGATACAGAGGGGCGAGTGAGGCTTGCGTGGACATGAATTTCCCTGCTTATTATTATTGCCAAAGATTTCGGGGAGGTTCAATATGGAGCCCCGCGTTCATTCCACTTTGTGAGAGCTGGGATAGTGGACTATTTTTCTTTTTCCTATTGAACTATCATTTCCCTGTCTTGGAAGGGACTTCCTGCCCATGCGGTTAAACTTAGAGAATTCACACCCTGCCTGAAACAGGTGGGGTCTCAATGCTTTTTGACACCAGAATACTGGGAGCTAGTTGAGAAAATCGAAAACGGAAGGAACTTCTTTGTCATAACTGGTCCAAGGAGGATTGGAAAAACTACCTTCCTCACAGCTGCACTGAATGACCTCTATGAGAAATACGAAATACCACACATAATCATCGACGCAAGGACCATCTCAACCGTTAACTCGAAGAACCCTCAAGGGCAAATTGTGAGAGAAATCCTTTAGCATTAAAAAGCATTCCAAAAAAAGGCCGCTCTCAAAAATAACAGACTCCATTGACAGCATCACTATCAAAGGAGTTAAACTAAAGCTCAAGAAGGACACCGAGTATACCTTGCCAGACATTCTACGGGAGCTCAACAACTCCAACGACGTGCTCATCATAGCGTACGACGAAGCGCAGTACTTCAGGTATGCAAACGAAGACTTTACAAAAATCCTTGCCTGGGTTTACGACAAGCTCCCCAATATAATCACGATTGTGACGGGCTCACAGGTGGGGGTTCTTGAAAACTTCCTGCGCTTTGACGACTACAAAGCCCCCCTTTACGGCAGATACCACGTGAAAATACCGCTAACGAGGTTCACTCCCTCCTAGAGTTTCGAGTTCCTTGAGAGAGGTTTTGAAGAGTATGGATTGCCTGTGAATCCAAAAGATATACTCTCGGCCATCAAGGCTCTTGATGGGGTACCTGGCTGGCTGACGCACTACGGGGCAAGCAGAATTGATGGAAAGACCCACTGGGACGCTATTCATGACGTTCTCACTGAGGCTGAAGGGTACATTCGTTCGGAGTTCGAAGAACTTGACAGGGCTTCTCCGAGGTACAGGCGGATTATGGAGATTGTAGCAAGTATCACTTCCCGGAAAGACTCTGCCTCTTGGACTGAGATAAAGAACGCCCTTGAGCTCAGGGAAGGTAAGGAGATTGATGACAAAAATATTAACCTACTCCTTAAAAAGCTCGTTAACTACGGTTTCCTTGAACATGTGGGAAGGGAATACAGTATTCCAGACCCAGTAATCAAGAGAATCTTCCAAACCTGACTTTTTCCTTAGCCCTACTAAGTTTTGAATCAGTGATATGAGAAGAAGTGAGGAGCGCCATACAGACGAGTCTGGAGTGAAGTTTCACTCTTGACAGACCTCTCCCTGCTTAATAGTGGCCCATGACCCTCTCGGATCATGGAATCACTGTTCGGGTTAGGTCTGCCTGGGGTGAAGCTTTCGCTTCAGTCTCCCCTGCAGGCACTCCTCATATAGTATTGGGTGTTTTAACTATATAAATCTTTGCTTTTATTTAAAGCAAAATTTTTTGACAACTCCTTGAAATAATTTCAACCATGCTGGGATCTGAGTTGGAAGCGGAGGGTATTCATGTAAGAATAGAAATTGAATCAGGCGCGAGAAGATAGTGAGGAGCACCTTGAAATCGGGACCTCGGCGAAAATCCCATCCTCAAGGAACGCCAGGCTTGTGACTCCAGCCCTCCGGACTTGTGGAACACGTTAGGCTTAGCATCCATCAAGGGTGAAACTTTCGCTTCGGTCTCACCAACAGGGCACTCCTCATATAGTATTGGGTGTTTTAACTATATAAACCTTTGCTTTTATTTAAATCAAAATTTTTTGGCAACTTTCCGAGATAATTTCAATCAGGTTGGGAATTCGGTTTGAGATGGAGTGTTTAGTAGTTAGCTAAAATGGAAATCGAATCGTACATTGAAAAGACGGAGAAATAGAATTTCCTGCTTTTTCAAACCCAACCCTTAAATTCTTCGAGAACCAAAAGTTAATGATGGGGTGTGGGTAATGGGTGAGAAATTAATTAAGGTGCTGACGGTTCTCGTGGTTGTTCTGCTTGTCTTCAACATCGGCATGGTCTACGGTGCACTCAAAGCCAGGAGCATAGCGCTGGAGGAGATAGAGGGCGTCATAACCCTTGTGGATGGCATGAAGAGCGAGAGGATAACAATCCAGTATCCGTTCGACCAGGAGATACAGGTCCCTCTCCGGATGAACCTCAGTGTTCCTGTTTCCATGGTGACGAGGGTTCCGGTAAATGAGGAGATTGCCGTGAAGGTTCCTCTCGATACCTACGTTGACGTTCCCGTAAACAAGACTGTGAAAGTGCACATCGCCCAGAACATAACCACCACCGTCGAAGTGAACGGCAAGCAGGAGACGGTGATAATTCCGCTTGATACCTACGTCGATGTCCCGATAGTCACGACGGTTAGGGTTAGGGTCAGGGACGTTGTAGACACCACAGTGCCGCTCAACATGACCCTTGAGGTGCCGATAAACCAGACGGTTGTTGTGCCGATAGACGAGACGCTGACCGTTCCGATTAAGATGAACCTCACCATCAAGACGACGCCGGAGGAGATGGGCCTCGGAGATCTGATTGATAGGGTTGTTAAGATGCTCGAGGGGATGAAGGCGGCGATTGGGTGAACCGGCCTGAGCATAACGTTACATTTGGAATCCTATTCATCCACCCTCTGAGGATGTTGGCCGTTACGACGGCCACGATAAGTTTTTATTTTCTGGGATAGTATTGACGGCGGTGGATGATCATGAAGGCCCTTATTCTCTCCGGAGGTCACGGAACCAGGCTGAGGCCCCTCACCTATTCCCAGCAGAAGCAGCTCATCCCAGTCGCGAACAAGCCCGTCCTGTTCTACGCCATTGAGGACGTCATCGAGGCCGGCATTCACGAGATTGGGATTATCATCGGCCCAAACAAGGAGCAGGTGATGGAGACCGTTAGGAGCGTTGATTGGGACGCTGACATAGAGTTCATCTACCAGGGCGAGCCGAAAGGTTTAGCACACGCGATAAAGGTCGCGAGGGATTATCTCGGTGACGATGATTTTGTGATGTACCTCGGTGACAACATCCTCAGGGAAGGCATAGTGGAGCACCTGAACCACTTCAAAGAGGGAAACTTCGACGCCAGCATTTTGCTCTGTGAGGTTTCCAATCCCCAGCGGTTCGGTGTGGCCGAGCTGAGTGAGGACGGAAAGACCATCAAACGGCTGGTTGAGAAACCCAAGGTGCCGCCAAGCAACCTGGCGCTTGTGGGAATCTACTTCTTCAAGCCCGTCATCCACGAGGCAGTCGAGAACATAAGGCCCTCCTGGAGGAACGAGCTTGAGATAACCGACGCGATCCAGTGGTTAATCGACCACGGCTACCGCGTTGGGTGGACGAAGGTCCAGAACTGGTGGAAGGACACCGGAAAGCCCGAGGACATACTCGACGCCAACAGGCTCATCCTGGACGACATCCAGACGGATATACGGGTCGAGACGAAGGCCAGAATCCATGGAAGGGTGGTCATCGGGGAAGGAACCCGGATCGACGGGAACACCGTCATAAAGGGCCCCGCGATAATCGGCAGGAACTGCATTATCAGGAACGCCTACATCGGCCCCTACACGAGCATCGGCGACAACTGCATCATCGAGAACACGGAGATTGAGGACTCCGTTATTCTTGAGGGAAGCGAGATTAGATGCGGCGGCAGGATTGTGGAGAGCCTCATAGGGAAGAACGTGAAGATTTTAGAGGGGAACAACCATCCCATTGGGAGGAAGCTGGTCGTCGGTGACAATTCCCAGTTAATGCTGTGAGGTGGAATGATGAGACTCTTAGTGACCGGTGGAATGGGCTTCATAGGGAGCAACTTCATCCGCTATATCCTGGAAAAGCACCCTGACTGGGAAGTGATAAATCTCGACAAGCTCGGCTACGGGTCGAATCCGGCAAATTTGAAAGACATCGAGGACAATCCGCGCTACACCTTCGTCAAGGGAGACATAGCGGACTTTGAGCTCGTTAAGGAGCTAATCAAGAAAGTTGATGCGGTAGTTAACTTCGCTGCTGAGAGCCACGTGGACAGGAGCATCTCAAGCCCTGAGCACTTTCTAAAGAGCAACGTCATCGGTGTTTACACGATTCTTGAAGCAATCAGGAAAGAGAACCCCGAAGTTAGACTAGTTCACGTGAGCACCGATGAAGTCTACGGCGATATCCTGGAAGGCTCGTTCACCGAAAAAGACGCGCTTATGCCCTCATCCCCATACTCCGCTACTAAAGCTGCCAGTGATGTTCTCGTGCTTGGCTGGACGCGGACTTACAGTCTGAACGCTTCCATAACGAGGTGCACCAACAACTACGGCCCCTACCAGTTCCCGGAAAAGCTCATCCCCAAGACGATAATCAGGGCCAGCATGGGGCTTAAGATTCCGATATACGGAACCGGCCAGAACGTGAGGGACTGGCTCTACGTCGAAGACCACGTCAGGGCAATTGAGGCCGTTCTGCTCAAAGGGGAGCCCAGGGAAATCTACAACATCTCCGCCGGCGAGGAAAAGACTAACCTGGAGGTCGTTAAGACAATCCTTGAGCTCATGGGCAGGGACGAGTCGCTTATAGAGTTCGTCGAGGACAGGCCCGGCCACGATTTGAGGTACTCCCTCGACTCGTGGAAGATAACGCGTGACCTCAAGTGGAGGTCAAAGCACAGCTTTGAGGAGGGTATTAGAAAGACTGTCAAATGGTACCTCGAAAACGAGGCCTGGTGGAGGCCGCTGGTCAACGAGAAGGTCCTTCATCCAACGCCCTGGAAGCTGGGGTGGTGAGAACATTTAAATATGTGCATACACATAATTATGTATGGTGATGATATGCCAACTATGACCCTTTCAATACCTCCGGAGCTCTACCGCAAGATGAAGAAGCACCCAGAAATCAAATGGAGCGAAGTGGCGAGAAAAGCCATAGCCGAGTACCTCAGTGAGCTTGAGAACTCCCGAACCGAGATGTCCATGTTGGAGTTCAGAGAACTTCTGGGGGATGAGACCCTCAGGGAGATGGAGTCCATTCCGGACGAGGCTTACGAGGAATACTACAGGAAAATGAGGGATCTGGAATGGGAGAGGACAAAAAGAAACTCTACGACACGAACGTCCTGATCGACCTAGTTAAAAGCGGCGAGAACCCCGGGGACGGCTATACAACGGCGCTGAATCTTGTGGAATACCCAAAGGGAGTCTCTCTGGATCTGGGAGTCCTCATACCATCGCCCAAAGAATACGCTCTGGCTGTTAAGCTCTCAGAGAAACTTGTAAAGGCAGGCACCCCTGTTCCCGCCGTGGACGTGATAATCGCCGCCGTTGCAATATCCAGGGGGATGACCCTCGTGACAAAGGACAGACATTTCTCGCGGATAAAGAAGGTTGCCCCCGAGCTCAGACTCGAACTGGTTGAATAAGATGGGTTATTAATCACTTGGCAGTAAGCAAAAGGTAATTAAGTTCCGCGAGAATGTTTAGGATGGTGAACGTGATGGAGGACGCTTACAAGCTCTTTCAGCAGCTCCCAGATGACCTCAAGGAGGAGGTGCTGGACTACATCGAGTTTCTCCTGGAGAGGAACGCGCGCAGGAGACGCTCCCCCATGAAGTTTGGATGGCGCGGGGGGCTGAAGGAGCTCAGGAAGAAGTACACTTCCGTGGAGCTTCAGCACAAGACCCTTGAATGGTGGGGCTGATGTATCTAGTTGATACCAACGTGTTCCTTGAAATCCTTCTTGATCAGGAAAACGCTGATAACGCGGAGAGGTTCCTTAGAGAAACTCCACCCAGCGAGCTTGCCGTCTCGGATTTCTCGGTTTACTCAATAGGGATAATACTCTTCAAGCAGAAGAAACACGGGGTCTTCCGGGAGTTCGTTGAGGACGTTCTCCTGCGCGGTGGGCTCTCCCTGCTGAGACTCACTCCCTTTGATTTTGAATCCCTGGTTGAAGCCTCCCGTAAATTCCACCTCGATTTTGACGATGCGTACCAGTACACCTTGGCCCGTAAATACGGCCTCCGCATAGTCAGCTACGATTCAGATTTTGATGCAACCGATATCGGTAGGGTTACGCCACTTCAGGCGATGAGGTGATGTTATGCCGTTCGAATTTAAAAGGCTGGAAATCCCTGATGTTATCCTGATCAAGCCCAAAGTCTTCGAGGACGAGAGGGGCTTTTTCATGGAAACTTACAAGAAATCAGATTTTGAAAAGGCCGGAATCAAAGGGGAGTTCGTCCAGGACAACCACTCAAAATCGAGATATGGAGTGCTCAGAGGCCTGCACTTCCAGCGCCAGCCCTACGCCCAGGCCAAGATCGTGAGGGCCGTTAGGGGAGTTATTTACGATGTGGCAGTTGATTTAAGGAAAAACTCGCCGACCTTCGGCAGATGGGTCGGTGTCATACTCTCGGAGCACAACAAATATCAGCTCTACATCCCGAGGGGCTTTGCCCACGGATTCCTAGTGCTGAGCGACGTTGCCGAGGTCGTATATAAGGTGGATAACGTCTATGCACCGGATTATGAGGGCGGAATCATCTGGAACGACCCGGATATAGGCATAGACTGGCCGATTGATGGCCCCATAGTATCAGAGAAGGACAGAAAGTGGCCAACGCTGAAGGAAGCCATCGAAAAGGGATGGGTGTTCTGAGACACTACTATCGCAAAACATTTTATAACGCTATGATAAAAAATACACCGACGGTGGTTGGATATGGGAAAAATCGCCATTGAGCTTAACATCCCTGACGAGATACTGAAGACGATTGACCTCAAGCGGCTGAAACGAATCGTTGAGAGGGAGGTTATTATAGAGTACAGTGTCCAGAAACTTCACGGAAAGTTCAAGGACATGGATCTTAAAAAACTCCTCAGAGAGGTCGAAGAGGAATGGGCCATCTGACGGCCTTCGTGGACACCAACGTAATAATTGAGCACCTGGGAGGCAATATTGACCTCCTCGACTTAAGGGAGAGGTTTGACGTCCTGTATTCTAACAGCATAGTGTTCAGTGAGGCGCTTATGGTGTACCTAAGGGCATTAACTGGCGAACGCCCGTATACACTCAAACACAACCCCGATATTATCAGGAACCTGAGGGAGGAGCTCCTGGACTTCTCAAGGCTTTTTGAACTTTTCCTTGATCTGGAAATAAACAGGACTGTTGAAACCCTTGCCGTTGAGTACATGATAAAATACGGCCTGCTGCCGAATGATGCACTCATTCTCGCAACCTGTAAGTTTTACGACGTCAAATATCTAATTTCGTTTGACAGCGATTTTGCCAATGCCTGTGAGAATGAAGGGATATCTCTTCTCAGTGATCCAGAGGAGATAACTAGGCTTGGTGATGTCCCGTGAGGGTAGCAATAATCGGGGCCAGCGGCCAGCTCGGAACCGACCTGGTGAAGGTCTTTGGGGAAGACCCGTCTTTTGAGGTCATCCCACTGACCCACAGAGACCTTGACGTTACCGTTCCCGAGACCCTGAGGGTGCTGAAAGAGCTGAAGCCTGACGTCATCATCAACACAGCTGCATATGTGAGGGTTGATGACGCCGAGATTTATCCGGAGAAGGCTTTTGCGGTGAATACCATCGGCGCGCTGAACGTTGCCAGGGTTGCCAGCGAGATTGATGCCATCAACGTCTACATCAGCACGGACTACGTCTTTGACGGCGAGAAGGGAGAACCATACACTGAGGACGACGTTCCGAACCCGATAAACGTCTACGGGGCGAGCAAGTACGCCGGCGAGATTTTCACGAGGAATTATTCTAGGAAGTACTACATCATCAGGGTTGCAAGCCTTTATGGGAAGGCGGGGGCGAGCGGAAAGGGCGGAAATTTCGTCAACTGGGTCATTGAGAAGGCAAAGCGCGGGGAGGAGCTGAGGATAGTTGACGACCAGTTCATGAGTCCGACATACACGATGGACGTCGCTAGGACTCTGAGGGAGTTTCTGGAGATTGGGCCCGAGTGGGGCGTTTATCACATGGTCAACGAGGGATACTGCTCGTGGTATGAGTTCACCAGAGCGATATTTGAGATCCTGGGCTGGGACGTTGAAGTGAAGCCTATAAAATCGAGCGAGCTCAACAGGCTGGCGAGGAGGCCGAGGTTCTCAGCATTGAGGAATGAGAAGCTGGAAAGAATTGGGTTGAGGATGATGGATTGGGAAGAGGCGTTGAGGGAGTATTTGTGGGAGAAGGGATATATTCAGTAGTCCACCTAAAGAGATATTGGAGGAACTCAAATGAACACCGTCCAAAGAATAGCAAAGAACATGGCTGTGCTATTTCTTGCCAGAATCGTTAGTATGCTATTTGGATTTTTCTATGTGGTGTATACTGCGAGATACTTGGGACCCGCAAACTACGGTATTTTGTCTTTTGCCTTAGCCTTGAATGGTATATTTGGAGTTATCACTAATTTTGGCCTTGATCCTTTGACCGTTAGGGAGGTTGCAAGGGATAAAAGCTTAGCTGGGAAGTATTTAGCTAATGGGATTGTTTTAAAACTGCTTTTTGGAACTCTGACCTTTTTGATTGTCTTTGTAGTGGTGAATCTCCTAGGCTATCCAGAAATCACGAGAAAGGTTGTATACATAATAACCCTGTCTACTATCATTGCAGGACTAAATAATCTGTTCAATGACATCTATCAAGCGTTTGAGAGAATGGAGTTTATGTCCATCGGGCAGATTCTGCAGAGTGTGCTTTCTTTGGTTTTTGCAATAACTGCGATAAAGCTCGGCTTGAATGTGGTATATTTTGCAATGATTTATTTAAGTGTGAACTTGATTATTCTGGGATATCACGTTGTTGTAACAACATGGAAGTTTTTGAAGCCAAAAATTGAGGTTGATTTCAGCTTTTGGAAAAGCGTTGTAAGAGAGGCGTGGCCATTTGCACTTACTGCTATCTCAATATCACTTTATTTATGGATTGATTCTGTTATGCTTTCCTATATGGAGGGGGACAGAGCGGTGGGTCTGTATAATGCTGCATATAGATTAGCGTTAATTTTTTTATTTGTTCCCACCATATTCAATACAGCCATTTTTCCACTAATGTCTAGGTTATATATTGGCTCTAAAGAGAATTTAACGAAAATTCTTGAAAAGCATTTTAAATATATGGTGATCGTTGGTATTCTTATTGGAACATGGATAATATGTTTACCTGGAGAATTTATTGTGATAGTTTTTGGTAAGGACTACCTTGGTGCGACTAATGTTTTGCGAATATTTGGGTTAACCCTGATATTCATCTTTTTTAGAACTGCTTTTGAGAGAGTGCTAGAAGCGTCAAATAGACAGGCAATTGTAACTAGGACATTTGTAGAAGGCGCCGTTTTAAATATTTTTCTTAATTTAATTTTGATACCAATATACAGTCTAAACGGGGCTGCAATAGCTACTCTCATTACTGACATTTTTGTTTTCGTAGTTCTCTATTTGAGGGGTATGAAACTTGGATATAGACTTCGGAGAAGCTCTTTTATTAATGTAATAAAAATAGTAGTGTCCGGGATAATCTTATCAGGATTTCTAACTGTATTTGCTCATATAAACTTAGCTATATTGCTTAGTATGTCAAGTTTACTGTACATTGGATTATTAAGATTGTTAAAAGTTATTGATACAGAGGATTTGATGATAGCCAAAGGGGGATTGTGAAAATGTTGGAGGATCAGTATGTTTGTAGAATCTGTGGCAACTCTCAAAACAATAAAGTATACAAGGTTAAAGAAATGATGTTTGGTTTTGGTGACGAGTTTATATATTTTGAATGTTCTAAGTGTGGAGCATTGCAAATAGCAGAAATCCCAAAAGATCTTGGAAAATACTATCCCAAGAATTATTATTCTTTTAACCAAGGACATAATGTTAATCCTCTAAAGCAATTTTTAAGAAATAGACTTGCTAATTATCTGATATGGAAAAAGGATATGATTGGAAGGTTTCTTTCTTTGTTTTTTATAGTAGTAGATTAGCTAGTATTGGGATGGTCGAGGGAATAAGTAAAACATCAAAAATTCTAGATGTTGGATGCGG
Source organism: Thermococcus onnurineus NA1 (assembly GCF_000018365.1). Taxonomy (NCBI): domain Archaea; kingdom Methanobacteriati; phylum Methanobacteriota; class Thermococci; order Thermococcales; family Thermococcaceae; genus Thermococcus; species Thermococcus onnurineus. Next base: position 1,732,751 of record NC_011529.1, read on the forward strand.
AAATGGAGATTTATTGTTTATTTTACGGGATATTGGGTTCAGGAATCTTTTGGGTGTTGATCCATTTATAGAACGTGATATAGTTGATAATGGTGTTACTATACTAAAAAGGACAATTCATGAACTCCCAGGAACCCAAAAATTTAATTTAATAATGTTTCATCATTCTTTTGAGCATCTTCCTGATCAGTTGGAGACTCTAAAAAAAGCTAAACAATTATTGGCAGATAATGGCACAATATTAATACGAATGCCAGTCAAATCTGATGAGATATGGAAAAAATATGGAGTAAACTGGGTACAAATTGATGCTCCAAGACATGTTATTGTCCATACTGTAAGAAGTTTCGAGATTTTGTCTGAAAAAGCAGGATTAAAAATCAATAAAATCATCTTTGATTCTACTGCATTTCAATTCTGGGGGAGCGAATTATATAAACGTGGCATTCCTTTAGAGATTGGAAGAAGGAATCTAAAAAAGTACTTCAGCTACAAACAAATCAAAAAATGGGAGAAAGTAGCAAAAGAGTTAAATAAAGCCCAAAGTGGCGATCAGGCTATATTTTACCTAAAAAAACGGTGAGGGATATGAGATCTCCAAGGATTTCAATAATCATTTTAAATTGGAACGGCTGGAGAGATACGATTGAGTGCTTGGAGTCACTTTATAGGATAACGTACCCGAATTATGATGTTATTGTCGTGGATAACGCTTCTCAAGATGATTCAATAGAGAAAATTAAAGAATATGCAGAAGGAAAGATTGAAGTAAATTTAAAATTCTTTAAGTATAATCCAAATAATAAACCGATTAAGGTTTTTGAGGTTAGTGAGGATGAAGCTAGGCAAGGAAAGTTTAATAGGCCGCTTTACGAGAAGTTTGATGTTGATAGAAGAATGATTTTAATCAAAAAACAAGGACAACTATGGATTTGCTGGTGGGAACAATGTTGGAATAAAGTTTGCTTTAAGTGTTTTGGATCCAGAATACGTGTTACTTTTAAACAATGATACTGTAGTTGATAAGAGATTTTTAGATGAACTTGTTAAGGTCGCAGAAAGTTATGAGAACGTTGGAATAGTTTGCCCTATGATTTACTATTATGACAAGCCTAAAAATATTCAAGTGGGAGGAGCTAAGATATTTTGGCAATTAGGAACTCCAATAGCGTTAAATCCAGATAAAATACACATTCAGATATATGATAGTGAATTTGCTTCGGGTGCAGCTATGTTTATAAGAACAAGTATTTTTAGAGAAGTGGGGCTACTTTCTTCGATATATGGCATTGGGGGGTGGGAGGATTATGATATCTCTATAAGAACCCTAAATAAAGGGTATAAAATTAAGTACATCAAATTATCCAAAATTTGGCATAAACATTTTAGATCAAGAAAAAAAAGTATATCATACTACAATATGGTACTCTACTAAAAAATAAAATAATGTTCTGGAAAAAATATGCCCCAAGGTCATTTAAGATAATTGGTCTTCTATTTGTAATACTTTTCGAAATTATTGCCATGATCAGAGTGTTTAAGCGTTTGAAAAAAGGGAAAATAATCCAAGAATATGTATCTGCTATACTGGCTGGATTGTTTGATAGTTGTTAAAAAATTTTAAATTTGTTGCGACGTTAAATAGTAATTATAACTACTACTGACTACTTACACTTCTATTATGATTATATTCCTTGAGTCATATATTCTATTTAGTCTAAAATCGCTGTCAATAACTTCTAAGTAATACTGCCAAGATTTAGTAGTTACCCATGCATCAAATTCGAGAGTATTTAAACGTATGTTTAGTATATAGTACGCGCTTTTCAATGAATCGTTTTTACCTTTTTTAACCACAGATAATACATATGCGGGATCAGACCAAAAATAGGAATATATAGACGGCAGTTTTTCTCCTTTCTTAATGATATTATGGCAAATATGTTCCCAGAAAAAGCTTTTGGTAAGTACATCTGTTAAACCAATTTTACTGTCATCTTTGTATTCCGAATACCATCCAGCACTTATTTCAACATATTTATAATATCCCAAATCTCTGTTTATTAAGTCCTCACTACTTAATACTAAATAATTTACTGAATTGGCACACACTATAATAACTCCTATGAGTAGTAAACTAACTCGTCTTTTATAATCTTTAAAATGTCTATAGATAAAACAAAGACCAACTATCCCTGGAAGAAATAGTGAGCCAATGGAAAGATATCCAAATGGAAGACGAGCTATAAGATACCCAATATTGGCTATTAGTATCGCCAGGAAAACCATGGTATATGAGTTTAAGTTTCGCGAAATTTTAAGCTGTTTAACCATATATACTATTCCGAGAAAAATAAATGTTAATAGAATTCCATATTTTATAAGCCCCAATATGCTAATAATTTTCGGATAAGCAATAAGCATATCTTTCCATGGAAACCCAGACTTCTCCTGTGATATATAACTTGCAATAAACTTTTCAAAACCAGTAATACCAACCCTATAATAGACCGTTTGCTTTACAAATATATCATAAACATACCCATGCATACCCAACAAGACTGTAAGCATGTAAATAAGCACAATAAAAAATCCTTTGGATAATACTATATTTTTGTTAATAAATAATATGAAGAATATGATGCTAATAAGGAACAGTAGCATACCAAATGTCACATCGTAAGAGGTGTATATTAGAGATGTTGCTACTATTAGTATAATGATAGTTATTTTAGAGTCTTTTGTAGTGCCTCTTAGCATTTTAATTATGAAGTATGTTATAATAAAGAAAAATATACTTCCAATACCATGCATCCAGAAAAAGAAATATTCTACATTTGCAGTAGTAGCATAGATAAGAGATACTAAATTAGCAATAGCCCTACTACCAGAAATCTTCCAAAATAAGAGGTAGATAGTTAGGATAAATGGGAGAAGTTGTAAAGGTAAAAACATAAGAGTTCTGGCAGAAATTCCCGCGATTAAGGATATTATGGATCCTAAAGAATAAAACCCAGGTGTCCTAGTATTAAATGATTCTCCCCCGTGCCCGTAATAAATCGCCTCATATATAGGTACAACGTGCAAAGGTGCAAACGGATTAACTAATCCACTATATAAGAGAATTGGTAACAGCAAACTAAAGATCAATAGTAAATACGATAGCAATTGTTTTTTATGCCTCCCCATTCTTGCTCACCTTTGCTCTCCACTTCTAAGTTTGTGGTAAATTTCAACATATTTTTCAACAACATTTTCAAAACTATACTTTCTTGCTATATCTCGGCATCTCTTCTTTATTTCTTCGTTATTTTTGTCAATGTTTTCAATAGTCTCTATTAATGCTTCTGCAAAAACTCTTTCGTCAGTATATGTGTTAACGACTGTGCCTAGGAGAGGGTCCGTAATTATTTCCTTAACATCCCCTACATCAGTAGAAACTACTGGAATACCACACGCTAGTGCTTCTCTTACTACAGTAGGACTTCCCTCAGATAAAGATGGGAGAGCGAATACGTCCGCAAGATTATAACTCTCTGGTAACTGCTCGCGGGAAACTTCACCTAAAAACCACACTTTCGACTTAATTTTTAACTCTTCAACTAACTTTTCTAAGGAGGACCTCAATGGGCCGTCTCCCACGATAAGTAATATAGAGTCTGGATATCTCTCTTGGACGTATCTAAATGCTCTTATTAACAAGCCAATGTTTTTCCTTTCTTCTAGCACTCCCGCAAAAAGTAGAACTTTGGTTTCCTCGCCTATGTCGTATTTTTGTCTTAGGTAATCCTTATCTAGTGGTTTGAATTCATCCATATCCACTCCTACTGGGAGTACAATGATTTTATCCGATATGTTTTTATGAACATTTTCAAAGGACTCTTTCACTTTGTTAGATACTGCTACAATGACATTGGCTCTTTTGAAAATGAAATATTCTAGTATTCTATAAATTGCTTCAATTAAAGGGAATGCTTTTTGATATTTCACTTTTGCTGTTGCTAATCTCTCTCCGTGTAGTGTGAGTACCACAGGATTCTTTCGTTTTGAGATTATAAATGGTAAAACATATTCTATGCGATGCACATGGATTACGCTTTCTTTTGGTATTCTCATGAAAGGCAATCTAAAAGTTAATTTGATCAAATACCTCCACCATGTGGCGGACGATTTAATTATCGGCACAAATGATATCTTTAGAGTATCTAATTCATTTTCTTGGCATTTACCGGTATCAACTCCGAATAATGTCACTTTAATGCCTTTCCTTGGCATATACTTTAAAATATTATTAATATATCTAACAACACCACCCTTTCCTTTATCACATGGGTCATGATGGTATACTTGTACCACTTGTATAGTATCCATATGTTTATCCCCCTAAGCTCCTTTGAAATCACGTAATATAATAGGCTCTTCTTTTAATTTGAACAAGCTCTTGAAGTTATCAAACACATAAATATCTAGTGGAAATCTATTAAACGTTGCCCAAGTCCTTTCTTTCATCACGAATATACAAGCTCTCACGCCATTAATAAATCCGGGCTTTCTTATAAGCCTAACGTCTAAATCAGATGTCTCTTTGAATTCTCCTCTTACGAGGCTACCATAAACTCCAGCCCACACAATGCTTGGTTCGTTCTCAAGCTTTTGTTGAAGCTTCTTTATGTATTCTTCAAACTTTTCCTTTGGTGTGCGAATATTCCCAAAGGTCTTAAAAAGCCCAAATAAATTGCTATTGAATAGCCAGTTAAAGGTATGTGCTAATATAAAAGCAAAAACCAAGGAAATAGCCGGATAAAATTTTATCGAGATTATTGGCCAGAATACTGCCATGAGGATAAGATCAAATAGAATTTTGAACATTTTCTCAGTTTTGTCCATATATAAGATTCCCTGAAAGGTCCAGTTTATCCCTATTATTATTAGTTTTTTGATAAGCACAGGTATGTAGGGAAAGTCTAAGATTCTTTTATAAAGCGGATTCATTTTCTCCCACCACTATCTCCACTATTTGGTTATGAACCTTCTCGACTTCCGAAGATGCATCTATAGTTACCAGTTGTGGAAACCTTTTTTTAAGCTCCATATATGTCTCAATTCTCTTTCTTAGGTATTTATCAAATTTTAGGTCTTCCCTCCGTTCTTTAATTTTTTCGTATGGTGCTATTAGCAGTATTGTTAAACAGTCTCTTGGAATCAGCTTCAAAAATTTCTTAGCTGTTTTGGAGTTATCAAACTCTATGTTATCTAAGTCTATCGTCAGATCCACTAGAGTATCATAAATAAACCTATCACAAACAAGCCTCTTTCTTTGAACCTTTAGCGGAATATAAATCTTGAATATCATCGCCAAAAGCATGTCTAAATATAATGTGATTGGATATACAGTAGAAATCAACTTAGATCTATAAAAATGATGATATCCAATTTTTCTACCGTCTGGCAAAGTCTGAATCTCTGTTAGTCCCATGAGTCTCGCAAGCGCAAGCACTGGCAGGGAGATAAAATGGTGGAACCGCATCCACCTGTACTCGTACTCATACCCCATCTCGCGAAGTTTTTCAATTAACATCTTAGCCTGGGTTGTTTTTCCTGTGCCATCCGGTCCAATAATGCAGATAAGCCTAGGCGGATCCATGGACCCTCACCCTATCAGCTTTAAAAACTCCTCCACAACGTCATTCCATCTTCTCCACTGATTAACGTATTCCTTGGCTGCCGTTTCTAGTTCATATTTTAGCTTCTTATCTTCCAATACTAATAACACAGCGTTGGCCAACTCTTTGGGGTTATTCGGCCTGACTATGAGTCCTTTGTCTTTCAGTATCTCTGGAATTCCATCAACATCAGTACCGATGACAACTTTTCCTAGAGCCATTGCTTCTAATATACTCAGCGGGACATCAGAAAGCACAAGTTTAAACGGAAGCACCACCACATCAGCCGAACTTACGTACGCTTTGACGTCCTCGAGTGGCAGATGTTTTGAAATTATCACGAGATTTTTTCTCACGTTCAGCTTTTCTGCCAGCTTTCTGAGCTTCTGTTCCTCTTTTAGGACACTCCTGTAATCGGGTCTGGAAAGAATCAACAGTTTAACTTCTTTTTCTTTTAGAATATGGGGCAAAGCCCTAACTAGCGTATCCGTTCCCCTTAAGGTTAACGGGGAAGTGTAGTACATCACGACAGGAGCTCCATCTGGACTGATTTCAGACCTAATGCGCTCAATTGTTTCTCGTTCAGGAAGCTCTAGGAACTCTTCATCTATTCCTGGAGGTATTACAATAACCTTATCCGCTGGAACTCCTTTTTTGATTAGTCTCTCCCGGTTACGTTGACTCAGAACGATTATATATTCAAATTTCTGCGACCATTTTCTCACGAGAAAGCTAGGTACAAGCGAGTTTATGATGTGAATGACTGTGTATCTGCGATAAGCTATCGAGTCTCTAATCCCGACGTTTCTTATCAGCTCCCCCAATGAGTATACTGGGCTTGTGAGAACGCCTATGACTGGCTGTTTGATCTCAAAGTGAGTTCTGAGGAAGCTTGTCAGCCCTAAGAGCATGATTATCCTGTCGGGATTTTCCCTGTCTAAAACCTCTAGGACTTCTTTTGATTCTCCTTTTAGAGGAATGAACAATTTGCCGACACCAAAAACTCGTATTCCGGCGATATCTGTCTCATTGTTCGAATTAGTGACTATGAAAACTTCATGTCCATTGGATTTAAGCCCCTTTGCAATTTCATACACATATCTCCAGGGTTGCTTTCTGAGGTTTGACTCCTTGAAATCGAAGCAGATTATTGCCACTTTCATAGTTCTATCACCTTAGCTAGTGGCTGACTCGTAAATTCTCTCAAATTTCCTGCCTATCTTGCCCCAGGTGAACTTTCTCTCGATGGTTTTTCTTGCGTTTCTCCCGAGCTTTCTTTGGAGCTTCTCATTTTCAAGGAGTGTTAGGACATTCTCAGCTATACTCTCTGGAGAGCCCCTCTTCGAAAGAAGGCCGTTGTGTCCATTTATTATGACATCCCTATGGGCGGGAATATCACTGGCAACAACTGGAAGGCCGGAGGCCATAGCCTCAAGGACCACCGTCGGTAGACCCTCGTAATGAGATGGGAAGATGAAGACCTCCGCGTTGCGGTATAGCCACAGGAGTTGTTCCCAGGGAACGTGACCGAGGAGTTCTACGTTGTCTAGGTTATCCCTGGTAATCATTGCCTTGATTTCATTGTACAATGGTCCTTTGCCTACAATGAGAATTTTAGTGGTCGTGGTGTTCTCCTTTAAAATCTGGGCCGCTTTTATGAGGTCAATCACACCTTTTCTGTAGTCAAGCCTGCCCACGTAGAGTAGGTAACCACCCTCTCTGCTGTCTGCCGGGTAAAACTTGCCTTCATCAACCCCATTCCCTAAGATTAGCGGGGTTCTGCCGTAATATTCTTGGATCTCCCTGGCCACCGCGGAGGATACCGTTGTCACTACATCGGAACTCTCTAGGAGCTCCATTGTCAGAGGATATCCCACTGCATACGTTGTTAATTTTTGTCCCATAGCGTTCAAGTCGTGGACTTGGTAGTGTTTTATGTCCTCAATTAGTGAGGTATGGACAGTAGAGACGATTGGGATGTCGTTTAAAGGGTGTTTGATGAAGGGAGAAAGCGGCGAATGTATGTGGATAACATCAAAATCTTTCCCCAATTTTCTGAAGAACCTCTCTATAAACAGCTTGTGAATATGAACGTGGAGCGGATAAACCGGAAAGAACTGAGGCTTATACACTTCGATTCCATCGAAATAGAAGTGCTCGATGTTTCTGGGGCTTCCTCTGGTTATTACCGTAACCTCGTGCCCTCTTTCAATTAGCTTCTTGGAAAGGTTATACGTATAATACCCAATCCCTTCCTCCGGTGGAAACGGCGTTGAGATTAGCATTGCTATCTTCATGTTTCGAGCCCTCGCACGTATTCTTTCAGGAAATTGACAAGCTTCCTGTTTCTCTTAAGTGGCCTGAATTTCATCGACATGGCCCTTTTTAGTGCATCCTCTAACTTTTCAATATCATAAACAGCTATTGCCTTACCCATACTCTCCAAAGCTTCAGCCAACTCTAATTGCTGGTCATCGACATGCTCTCCGAACTTTTTCAATCTTGGGACAACAACTATTGGCTTACCAAAAGATAAAGCCGTTAATAATGTTCCAGCCCCTGCGTGAGCTACAATAACATCGGATTTTTTGTATAATTCTAGAATATCTTCTTCCCTTTCTAAAAATCTAAACCACTTGGCATTTTTGGGTTCGTACTGTGTAAATCCAATCTGCATTATGACTTCATCACTTATTCTACCTGCTATCTCATCCATCTTCTTTATTAACCTCTCGAACCCCTGGTAATGGGTACCAACGGTTACGAATATCATACAACCGCACCCACGTGCTTTGCCCTCTTCCCGTAGAGCTCCAGTAGCTGGGGCCATTGAACTAGAAACAAATCTGAGAGATAATAAACAATCTTTCCTGTCCCAGATTTTGTCTTTATCCTGCACCAGCTTTCAATAAAGATCGTTTTAATCCCCAATACCTTGGCGATAATGAACACAGGAATCGCTATTTCCGAGCCGGTGCTTATTACAACACTAGGTTTCTCCTTGGCCAGTATCCTTCCAATCTGGAAGAAGGCCTTTATCATCTTGATTGGATTTGTTCCTATATTCTCGAGTAGATATTTTGGATAAGGTAAATCTCTCGTTCTGAAATTGTCATAAGTTACAAAAAACACCTCATGCCCCCTAAATGCCTCCATTAAGTAGAGCATCTCCGTCAGATGCCCTCCATGAGAGCACACAAGAGCTATCTTCATCCTGCTATCACCCTGTAGTTCCATTCGTAAATCCTGTTGGCGATTCTTTTAATAATCCTATCAATTGGAGTGTAGGATAGCTGGTCATCGGGGATTTGGCTATCCAGTCCTTGGAGTATCCCTTCACCTGCTTCAATCTTATCCACTTCAGCTTTTAAACCCTCAAAAAGGCCCTTAAGCTTGAATTTTATGCCCGATGGCCCGTTCAGTACCGCGTACCCCCAGGTCAGTATCTCACTCATAATCAGAGAGGGCAGGATTGCAAGCCTCTGGCGTGCCGTTAAGTACTTCCTCAAAATAATGTACCTCCCTTTCTCCAGATGGTATATTTTCTTCGGCGGTACTTTAAGGGTGTAGTCGTGATAAACCACCGATGTCGGCACGTACAGGATTTTGAAACCCTTGGCATGGGCCCTCCATGAGAACTCCCCGTCCTCGTTGTACGCTAAAAAGTTCTCGTCAAACCCTCCCAGTTCAAGATATTCGTCTCTCCTCATGGCAAAGCATGCCCCAGAAATGCCGCTGAGGTATTCTGGCTTGTTGTACTTCTCAGGAGGCTCCAAGTAGCCCCTGGTGAACGTGAGTCCGGTAAAGTGAACAATGTTTCCAACTGTATTTATAGCTGAGCCATCATAAAGGAGTATCTTTGGGGTCGTTATCAAACGCCTACTTTTAGACAGTGGCCTAACGAGTTCCTCGAGCCAGTTCTCCCCAACCTTCGTGTCTGGATTGAGGATCACCACGTATTCTCCTTTTGCATGTCTAACTCCTAAATTGTTCCCTCCTCCATAGCCTAAATTCCTTGGACTCCTTATGACCTTAACCTCTGGAAAGTTCTCTTCAATGAACTCGGGAGTTTTATCCGTGGAGCCGTTATCGACAACAATGACCTCTAACGGATCATTGGCTAGAACGGAAGTTAAACAGTCCCCCATGTATTTTTTGTGGTTGTACGTGACTATAATTACACTTGCCTTATTTGAAAGACTCATATCTCACTCCCTCACCATCTTTGCCAGCACGTTCAGCGTCAATCCAGCAACGAACAGCTGGATCCCGATTATCGCGAAGATCCCCGAGCCGATGGCGGGGGTGAGGTAGACGGTGCCCTCCTCGTAGTAGGGCAGGAAAGCGAAGTATCCAAGAACGATGGCAGTGAGGAATGAAATAATGCTCAACGTCCCGAAGAGCAGGAGCGGTCTCCTGTATCCTATTAGGCTCACAAGATCCGCCAGCACTCCAACCCCATGGCTCAGCGGGTTCTTCTTGTGCTTGTTCGGGACATCATAGCGGACGGTTATCGGCACCTCCTTGATCCTCACGCCCTTCTCGGCCAGGTGCACCAGCATATCGCTCTCCACGCTGTAGCCGTTGCTGTTTATCTTCATCAGTTCACCTAGGGCTTTTCTGTTCATCGCCCTGAAGCCCGACTGGGAATCGGTGATCTTCAGAGTCCCGTTCAGGCTCACGTTCGTGGTGGCGTTCAGAATCCACAGACCGAACCTCCTGTAGAAGGGTATGTTCTTCTTAGCTCCGTCCAGGAACCTTGACCCTATGACCATGTCGGCTTCATCATTAAGAATTGGCTCAAGGAGTTTGGGTATCTCCTCGGGGTTGTGCTGCCCGTCGGCGTCCAGGCACACCACAATATCATAGCCTTTTTCTGCCGCATACTTGAAGGCCGTCTTAAGGGCCTGGGCCTTCCCCATGTTCCGAGGGTGCTGTATAACGTGGGCCCCGGCAGAAATGGCGATGTCATAAGTCTTGTCCTTACTACCATCATCGACTACCAGAACATCACCGTACTTTCTAGAAAGGGTTACTACGTACCCTATCGTCAGCTCCTCATTGTACGCAGGAACGATTATTAAGATGTTATTGGACATAACTCCCACCGGTGACATCGTTGCAGTATATCCAAATTTTAGCAATACTACCAATAATTTAAAGCATATGTATACCAGGAATCCAAGTAACTTCTATTGTCTGTCCCTTTTAAGTTTTTCTCACCATGGGAGATATTTTGGTTCGCATGTAGAACGTTATTTGATGAGAATCGTCCCGGAGAGTGTCAGACTAGAACATTTCTTTAACATTATGGTACTTGAAGGCCACCATTCATACTGAAACCTGAATAATGTTCCCCCTGGACATCCAAAGGGCATCTTAATGACGTTCGGATCATCAACTGTGGCTGGAATTCTGCGCTGATTTATTTCAATCTCTCCCCCTGTAGTATCATGGGCATCTGCCAGTGTCTGGGTCACTGTTCCCATCACCGAAAACTTTTTAAATCCTCTTCCCTCCCTAATTTCGGACACGCCCCGGTGGTGTAGCCCGGTCAATCATGCGGGACTCTCGATCCCGCGACCCGGGTTCAAATCCCGGCCGGGGCACCAGAACCTTTCTCGCGGGCCCGTGGCTCAGCCTGGTCAGAGCGCCCGCCTGATAAGCGGGAGGTCCGGGGTTCGAAGCCCCGCGGGCCCACCAGTTCTACAAACTTCGCCTGCGCGAAGTTTGATCAAGGTTGGGGATTCTTCTCTAAAAGGGCCATTTTGGCTGGATTTCTCATTAAAGTTACTTTTTTAGGGGGATTCGTTTTGAAGAGCGTTTTTTGAGTAGGTTCGACTTTTTAGCGCCCCGAAGGGGCGCGTTGAGAGTGAACCCCTCAAGAGGAACCCCTCCAGTGAATCCCTCCTTTAATATTCCAGACCTACATGAAATCCTATATGCGTTCAAGTCTCATGAAGAATCACAAACTTTGATGAAACTTTGCCAGGCAAAGTTTCCCAATGTAAAAACAGGGTTCCCATGATGGGTTTTGGATGTGGGATACGATTTAGGGATTCATTGACGGTTAAGCCCTGGAAATCTTATGTACATCTTTGGACGTCCCCCATAATGGGGGGCCTCTCATTTCTTCGAGAACTACCCAAGGGGACAAGGTAAACTTCCGGGGCGAGGGGGCGGAGCCCCCCAGTAATTCAAATAAAACCGGGGTGCGGGGTGGAACCCCGCATCTCACCATATCAAGTGAGTGGTTATAGAATGCCATATGTTACACCCCTTTAACCTCGTTCCGAAAATTTTATTAAGAAAGTTACCACAGTGGTCACTATATGCAGAAAAATTACTACCTTACAAAAACTGAACAGGACATAATTAGGGCGATACGAGGGACTGATATAGTGAGTGCTGACGAGATTAGAGAACTCTTTCCAGGTCTCAGCAGGGAGATGGTTAAAAAGGTCCTTTCGAGCCTCTCAAAAAAAGGATACCTCACAAGGCTGAAGAAAGGCCTCTATCTCGTCAACGAACAGCCAGGAAACCCCTCAATAAAAAACCCCTATCGGATAGCCCTCGCCCTGTTCCCAGGATACATAGCTTTCTCTTCCGCCCTGAGGCTTTATGGCTTACTCGAGTACGAGCCGTTCACGATATTCGTGGCCACACCGAGAAAATCCGGTGAGAGAACCGTTGGGGAGTACACGATCAAGGCCGTTGCCCTGGGAGAAAAGGCCACTGGAATGACGCTTAAGGATGGCGTCTACACCTCCACCCTCGCGAAGACGTTCTTTGACTGCTTCTACAAGCCGAGATACTGCGGGGGCTACTCTGAGATAACCAAGGCCCTTTATGAGGCTGGAAAGCTTGACTGGGACGAATTCTTGGGCTACTTCGAACGCTTTGCCAGCGACTCCCTCTGCCAAAGGACTGGCTATGTTCTGGAGCTCCTCAAAAACGAGTTGGGGGTCGACATCCCCGAGGAAGTTCTTAACTATCTAAGGGGCAAGGTTAGAAGCTGGACGAAGCTCGTTCCAACTTTTCCCTCCCGCGGGAGAAGCATAAAAGAGTGGAAAGTGATAGACAACCTTGGAAAGGAGAAGATACTGGGGTGGGCGTATGGATGAGGAAATGCTCCGGTATCTGGCAGCGAAGACTGGGCTGGGCTTGAACTACATTGCCAAGGAGGAGAGGATTTCCTTCCTGCTGAGTCAGCTATGGGAAATCTTCGGCGAGAAGGCGATACTCAGGGGCGGCACTGCCCTCAACAGGGTTTACCTCGCAAAGATTGGAGCGGCAAGGTTTTCCGAGGACATAGACATTGACTATTTTGACGGCGACATTGGCAGGGCAGCTGAGGAGATAAAAAAGGGCATGAAGCTCGTCGAAGGATTTGACATTAAGGGGCCGAGGATTCTGCACAGGACTTTTCGGTTCGATTGCTATTACAGGAATCCTCTAGGGAATAGGGATAGGGTCAAAGTTGAGTTCTACCTCAGCAGGCCGCCCTACGTTGAGGCCGGAATTGAGCTGGTTAAATCTCCCTTCGTCAGTGAGTATCCGACCATGTTCAGGGTCTATTCCTTTGAGGACCTGCTCGCTAAGAAACTCGCTGCCCTCTACAACCGCACTGAAGGCAAGGACATCTACGACTCCTTCCATGCCCTCAACATGGAGTTTGATGAGAAAAGGTTGGAAAATGCTTTGAAGCTCACTCTTGAATTCTATCACATCGAGGATGAGTTTTGGAGAGGTTTGATTGAGAAGCTCGATTACGCAAAGAAAAATGCCCGATACATCGGCAACTCCACCAACCACTTTATCCCCAAAAGCTTACGTCCAAACTGGGAAGAGATGATAGAAAGCCTGAAGCTCAGAATTGAAGAACTGGGTCGGGTGCTTTCATTGTAGTTCGCGCCTTTTCCCAGAGAAAGGTTTATAAGCCAACTCCCTCAATGCCCACCAGTGATTAAAAACCACCTTTCTTGGAGGTGTTCGCAGTGGAAGCCAAGTTCGAGATACCCGTATGCACATCATGCGGAAAGGAGATAACCCCAAGGGAGCACGCCACTCACTTCGTCTGCCCGAACTGTGGCGAGGAGATCATCTGGCGCTGTGAAAGCTGCAGGGTCCTCTCAGTCCCCTACAAGTGCCCCAAGTGCGGCTGGGAGGGGCCGTGAAGTTTAGGAGGTGAAAGGAATGGCTGACTACAACCTTGTTGGCGTTATAAAGGTCATGCCGACCGATCCGGATGTCAACCTCGACGAGCTCGAGGAGAAGCTCAAGGCCGTCATCCCGGAGAAGTTCGGCCTCGCCAAGGTCGAGCGCGAGCCTATAGCTTTTGGTCTCGTTGCCCTCAAGTTCTACGTCCTCGGTAGGGACGAGGAGGGCTACTCCTACGACGAGGTTGCCGACCTCTTCAGGCAGGTCGAGAACGTCGAGAGCGCCGAAGTTGAGACCGTTTCGAGGATCTGAATCCTCTTCTCTTCCTTTGATTTGGAGGGCTTCTGTTTTCTTGTTCTGTACTCGCAGTATCTAACATTGCTTGTTATGAACGCCGCTGAAAGTACCCTCATTCCGAAGGGATGTGCCAAAAATCAAAAGGTTTTTATAAAATCTTTAACAATTTTGACACGATGATTAGCATGCTAACCCGGGCAGAGCTCAGAGTTCTCTCAGTCCTGCATGAGCCGGCCACCCTCAAAGAACTCTCTGGGCAGCTTGGGGTTTCCCGCTCTCGCCTTTCGATAATCGCCCGTTCCCTAGAGCAAAAGGGCCTTATTGAGCGGCAGAAGGATGGAAAGGAGATTCTACTCATTCCTTCCAGCTCCAAGCCCCTCGAACTCTTCCACGAGCTTCTAACGAGGTTTCCCCATGTTAACTTCATCTCTCTCTTGGCAGGTAGAAAGCTTAAGGTCATAGGCGGAATGGCCGTTGAGGAGCCCAGGCCGGTGTGGGAAATCTCCCTGAGATCCAACGTTAACCGCTACACGGTGCATCACGTCCTAACGGAGCTGATGGAAAGGCTCATCGTCGGGAAAAACGAGAAGGGGTATTTTATTGCGGAACGGTTTTCGCTCGTCAAAGAGTTCGCCGACGAATACTTTCGCCTGCAGAACTCAATAAAGGCAAAGAGCTTCAGCCATGATTCGGTAGTCCTCTGGAGCGGCGTTAATGAGTTCATCCTCGCTACGAGAAGATTCAGGGGCTTGGCGGTAGATTCCTTCCAGCTCACTGGCCCCTCCCGCTTTTCAAGCTATGGTCTCAGCGTAATCTCGGGAGGAGTCTACCACTATTACTGGCCTTCCAGGGAGATAACGCTCGAGGAGGTCATTGTTCATACCCTGGCAGTTGGAGCTGGTGCGAGGGAGCTCCTCTACGTCGTAACCATCCTAAAGGTCAAGGGATTTAACGTTGAGCGGCTCAGACGTCTGGCCATTAAGTTTGATGTCCTCGGAGTCGTTGACGAGATTATCGAGTATCTTGGCGGAAAAGAGAAAGGTTATCCGTTCCCTTCCAGGGATGAAGTTGAGGAGCTCTGCCGTCAGTACTTTGGAGGCCCCGAAAATGATAACGAGGGAAAGATTGGTTGAAGAGTTTGCTCTGCTGGACGAGAAAGCAACTCTATTGGCCTCTCGGGGAGTTATTCCCGAGGAAATAAGGCTTTACCTTATAGGTGGTGGCAATCTTGCATTGAGGGGCATAAAAGACGCCACCGCAGACGTAGATGTGGTGGTTGAGAATGTTCGAGTTCTGGGATTCCTTGATGAGGTTCTTACGAATCCCTCACCTGAACTTAAAGTAGGTCAGGGTGTTAGGGTTATCTACGTGAAGAAGGTTGAGCACGAATACAAAGTTAAACTGGGGGCCGTTTCGGTTTATAGAAAGCTTGACCCGGAGATGCGTGATTTCAACATGGATGTCTTTGTGAAGAGGGTTCTAAGAGGGCTCACACTGTCGGAGGGTATGAAAAACCGCTCGGTACTTCCCAGCGAGTTTGAGGATTTCGAGACTATTAAGGTTCGACTGGTGTCCCTTGAGGACATTTTCCTGTTCAAAGGGGTTACGTCTCTCGGCAGAGCCAAGGACATTGATGATTTGCTTCGCTTGATTGAGCATGGTGTTGATTTTGAGGTGATGCTCGGCGAGCTCAATAATCAAAGAACGATCATTGGGTCGGAAAGGTTTGAGTGGCTCGTGGGGCTCCTTTATGAGAAGTCATTGATCCTCAGAAAGATACTCGCGGAAAAAGGACTCAAAAGCAGGTCCTTGGATAAGTTCATTAAGGAGCTGGAGCTCTCTTTCGTTTAAATGAAAAAGAAACTCAGAGCCCCAAACTCAGGCTCAGCTTTGGCTTCTTCCACTCGTCGAGGATTGCTTTCAGATCCTCGTTCTGAACCTTGGCGTAAAGCTCGTCGAACCTTTTCTTCGCTTCCTCGTCGCCCTCCCTCCAGCGGGCGAGCTCGCCTATAGCTCTGAAGAACTCCGCCGTGTCGTCCTCGAAGACTTCAACAAAGAGCCCGATGTTCTCGTGGATGTCCTCGTAGGCCTCCTCGTTGAACAGTCCCTCGATGAAGTCAACGAGCGTGTCGAAGACGAGGCCGAAAATCTCTTCGTTCGTATCGACGGCCTTCAGGAGCGCGTCGCGGAGAGCCCTGAAGGCCTTTCCGTAGTCCTCTCTGCCAGCCCAGATCTCAGCTTCTACCAGCTTGGCGTTTATCTCTATCTCGTTGTCCCTCGGGTTCTTGAGAACCTCGTTTATCAGCGCCTCGGCCGTGTTATAGTCTCCGAGTTCGTATCTGAAGTGCGCCAGGTCGAGGAGGCTTATGAGGTAGTTCTTCTCGTCGCTGAGCCTCTCGAATATGTCCCTCGCGCGCTCCATGAGCTCTATGGCTTTCTCGGTCTCGCCGATCTCGTCGAGGTTCACCGCAATGTTGGCCAGCGTCAGCGCTATCTCCCTCTCGTTCTTGAGGACTTCCTCCTCAAGCTTGAGCAGCTCCTCATAGGTCTCTATCGCCTTCTCTGGCATGCCGAAGTGCTCGTAAGCATCGGCCAGGTAGTAGAGCGCCGTCGCGTACTCCTCTGGATCTTCCTTCTTCCTTTCGGCTATCCTCTTGTAGAGCTCAATGCCGCTCTCGGCGTCGTCGAGGTGAGCGTAAACGTGGGCTATCTCATGCGCTAAATCGTAGGGGTCATCACAGCCGACAACAACTTCCTCAAGCCTCTTCAGCTCCTCCCTCAGCGTCTCCTCATCTTCGATGTTCTCGATGTAATCGTCAAACAGCTCGAGCAGCTTCTCGCAGTCCTTCTCTTCCAGAGCCTTCTCCCACTCGGCCTTGATATCGCTCATTTTTTCATCACCAGTTCCGCTTCTCTGAACGGGTTAAAAAGGTATGCTTTATATACACTGATGATATTTAGACAGGTTAGTCAGTTAATTTTTGCAGTTATGCCAATCACCTGCCGGTGTTGTGGTATGAATTGAAATTCACGTCCCACCATAGCTGTCTTTTTGATTATAGACGTTTTATCCATGTAGGTGGCTAGACCATGTTCTGGGGGATTAGTTGTCTCATCTTCAACACCTGCGGGGAAAGTGTTATATCCCTGGGGTGCTCTTTCTAACTGTTGGATAAATTATCCAGGTGGTTGAAAATGGAAACTGTGAGGAAGGACATTATCCAGGAGTACGCAAGGTGGGGGAGTCTCGACGTTCTCGAAAATGCAAACCGCTATCCCGGGCCAACCGGCTTCTTTGCCTACGTGATGGAAGAAGCGCTCAAAGAGCACCTCTCGCTCATCCCGGCGGAGGGCAGGGAGGCCCACTTCAGCGGCGATATCTACATCCACAAGCTTCCCTACAGTCTCTACATTCCTTACTGCACGGGCCACAGCACGGCGAGGCTCCTTGAGAAGGGTCTAAAGACGCCAACGATAATATCGAGGCCGGCCAAACACTTCGACACCTACGTCGACCACATAGCCAACTACCTCATAACCATGCAGCACTACTTCAGTGGCGCTCAGGCCCTCTCAAGCGTCGAGTGGTACGCGGGGCCGTTCATAAGGAAAGAGGGCCTCGACAGGAGAAAGATACGGCAGAACATTCAGAGACTGGTCTACAACCTCAACTATCCGAGCAGGGTGGGGATGCAGACTCCTTTTACCAACTTCACCGTGACCCTGGACGCCCCGAAGGAAATGCTCGAAGGCGACCACGCGGTTTACGATGGCAAAAAGCTCGAGCCTCTCGGAGAGTACGAGAGAGAAGCCAAGGAGTTCTTCATAGCCCTGACTGAAGTGCTCAGAGAGGGTGACGCGATAGGTCAGCCCTTCACGTTCCCTATCCCCACCCTGATGGTCACCGCCAAAATGCTCTGGGACGATCCAGAGGTCTTCGAGGCCGTCTTTACAACTGCTGCAAAGCGCGGAAGCTTCTACTGGCTCAACACGAACGTCGTTGACCCGGACGCAAGCTTCTCGATGTGCTGCAGGCTTGTAATAGATAAAAACGAAATGAAAGATGTTTTTAGCTTTAATGCGAGTAATACAAAAGAGCAATGGCTGAATGAAGTTGAGAGGCAGCGCTTCGGCGGCCTCTGGGCGATGCCCGACGTCACTGGCTCTGTGAACGTCACGACGGTCAACCTTCCTAGACTTGCACTCAAAGCCAATGGCGATGACGATAAGTTCTGGGAAGAGTACGAGCGCGTTCTCCAAGTCGTCCGGGAAACCACCGACTGGTTCCGTGAGCGCTACGTGAGACTGATAACGAACTACCGCCAGATGTATCAGATGATCCACCTCTACCTCGAGGAGTTCCCGTCGAGCCACTTCAATACAATAGGAATTCTTGGTTTGCCAGAGGCGGCTGCAATTTACCTCAACGAACCTGGACTCTGGACTGAGGGCACGAGGAAGGACTGGCTCAAAGCTGCAGAGCTGATAAAGGAGATGGTCGAGTTCGCCACGGCCAGGGCAAGGGAGTGGATGAAAGAAAGTGGGACGCCGTGGAACGTTGAGGAAGTTCCGGGAGAGAGCGCTGCGGCAAAGCTTGCCATAAGGGATCTCCGCGAGTTCCCCTGGCTAAAGGACTACCTGAGCGACGTTGGCAATCCAATTTACTCCACCAGCATAGCGCCCTACTACGGCTCGCTTGAGCTGGGCGACAGGATACGCATAGAGGAAAAGGTTCAGAGGAGCTTCACCGGTGGAGTGATGATGCACATCTTCTTAGGAGAAGAGCCGGACCCGGAGGCTTTAGCGAAGCTTACCAAAAGGCTCATGAAGACAGACCTCGTCTACTGGAGCTACACACCTGCAGTGACAGTCTGCAACGACTGTAACCACTCAACTACGGGCCTTCACACCCACTGTCAGCGCTGCGGAAGCGAGAACGTCGAGATATGGAGCAGGATTATCGGCTACTACCGTCCGCTCAAAAACTGGAACCCCTTCAGGAAGAAGGAGTTCTGGACGAGGAGGCACTACACCTCCTGACACCTTCTTTTCTCTTGGGGGTGATTCGATGCTCACAAGTGGCTGGAAAGCCGTCAGCATGGTGGATGTGCATGGAAAGGTCACCTTTACGCTCTGGCTGTGCGGTTGTAACTTGAAATGCCCCTTCTGTCATAACTGGCGGATAGCTGGGGGAAAAGGCTGCTTCGAGCTGGAACGGGGGGCAATGCTTGAGGAGCTTGAGGTGAACTCCTTCCTCATCGATTACTTCCACGTCACCGGTGGCGAGCCGCTGATGCAGTGGGCCGAGCTTTCATCGCTGTTAGCCAGTGTGAAGGCTCTTGACGTTCCCGTCAGCCTCAACACGAACCTCACCCTCGTTGGGCCGCTTGAAAAACTCCTTAATGCCGGGCTCGTTGATCACATCGCGACCGACCTGAAGGCACCCCCGGCTGCTCTCTATGGCCTTCCCGAGGAAGCCAGCGAACGGCTCTGGAGGCTGTTCTTGCGGGGACTTGAGCTGGTATCCAACTACGGTCTTCCCCTTGAACTTCGCATTCCCGTTCCCAAGGGCTTTGACGTATGGCCATGGATCGAAGAAGGGCTCGGACACCTCGATACGGAGTTTTACGTCGTCCTTAATCCTCTTGTTGGAAAACCGCTGACGAATCCTCGCGACGAAGCATGGTGTTCCGCCCACTGCTGGCCGGAAGATGAAGTCAGAAATCTTGGAGAGAGGCTTGATGAGCTTGGTATTGAATTTCACGTAAACAGGTGGGCTTAATTCTTTTCGTTTTGGTGTTATCAAAACCATAAGTTATGAACCTACTGTTTTAAAAAGTGTTAAAAATCAGCAATATCCTTCCGGTTTTGTATTACTAAATTAGAAATTAGTAGCACAATGGCGGTGAGCACAATGAAATCCCGCGGAAAGACATTCACCCTGTTTCTGGTCGGCGTCTTGCTCCTCGCCGTCGTGG
Source organism: Thermococcus onnurineus NA1 (assembly GCF_000018365.1). Classification (NCBI taxonomy): domain Archaea; kingdom Methanobacteriati; phylum Methanobacteriota; class Thermococci; order Thermococcales; family Thermococcaceae; genus Thermococcus; species Thermococcus onnurineus. Next base: position 1,752,849 of record NC_011529.1, read on the forward strand.
CGAGCGGCTGTATAGGCGGCGAAACTACTACAACGACCATAACCGCGTCCTCTCCCGGCCCAACGGAGACGGCTTCGTCCCCAACAACCACCACTGCCGCTCCCAAGTACCCGATAACCGTCACGGACTTCGCGGGAAGGACAGTCACCATAGAGAAGCCGCCCGAGAGGGTGATAGTGCTCTCCGGCTACTGGGCGGAGATACTATGCGTCCTCGGCGTCCAGGACAGGATAGTCGGCATAGGCAAGTACGTCCCCTACGACCCCTACCTCCCAGATGATGTGAAGAACAAGACCGTCGTTGGCAGCAACTTCAAGGGCCTCAACTGGGAGACCGTCGTCGGTTTGAATCCAGACCTCATAATAATCGACTGGTACGGCGGCAAGTACGCCGACGCCGAGACGATACAGAAGGCGGAAGAGCTCGGCATACCCGTCATAGCGCTCACTGCTAGGACCATCGGGGATAACGTGGAGGTCGTTAATCTCCTTGGAAAGGTGTTTGGTGAAGAAGAGAAGGCCGGTGAGCTGGCAGGGTGGATGAAGGAGAAGCTCAGCGCCGTGAAGGAAACCGCCGCCCAGATTCCGGAGAGCGAGAGGAAGAACGCCCTCCTCATAAGCGCCCCCAAGGACATCGCTGGCCCGGTCACTGTCTACGCCAACGGAAGCGCGTGGGCGAGTATGGTGGAGCTCATCGGTGCCCACAACTTAGCTTTCGACATGACATTCGACACCCAGTGGCCCAAGCTCGACCTCGAGAAGATAATCGCCTACTGGGGCAACGACACGGACGTTTTAATCCTGACGTCATTCAGCCAGGACAGGCTTGAGGACGCCATGAACGGCATTAAAAATGACTCAAGGTGGCAGGAAATCAGGGCCGTGAGGGAAGGACACGTCTACGGCATCCTCGCAGGTTCAAAGGGCTACCTCGACTGGGGCCCGAGGATAATAGTCGGCCTCTACCAAATGGCCAACATGGTCTACCCCGACCGCTACCAGAACTGGGAGTCGGTCAGGGACGAGCTGATTGAGAAGTTCTACAGCCCGTTCTACCAGGGTGGGTGAGCATGGGGAAGGCCCTCCACCTTTCCTTTTTGCTCTCCCCAGTTCTTGCCCTCATCGTAAGCCTGTGTATAGGGACCTATCCAATTCCTCCCTCCGCCGTAGTGAGTATGGTGTTCCTTAAAGGGGCTCAGATCATCTCCGAAGTTTTGAAAACTTTAACCCTCGGGAAGATATCCTTCTCCGTCACAATTCCCTACCCGAGCGTTTACCAGACAATACTCTTTGAGATACGCCTTCCCCGCGTCCTGATGGCCATGCTCGTCGGCTCGGCCCTTGCCATCTCGGGCGCTGTCCTGCAGGCCATATTCAGGAACCCCCTCGTCAACAGCTACATCCTCGGCATCTCTTCCGGGGCTGCCTTCGGCGCGGCTTTAGCTATAGGCCTCTCCGTTGGCGTAGGGGTGACTCCTTCAGCGTTCGCCTTCGCGCTCCTCGCGGTCTTCATAACGACCTCGCTGGCGAGGGTCGGCGGGAGGATAACCCCAGTCTCGCTGGTTCTCGCCGGAATCATAGTCAACGCCTTCTTTTCAGCTTTAACGTCCCTCCTCAAGTTCCTTATGGAGCACGACAAGCTGGCGAGCATCGTCTACTGGCTCATGGGGAGCTTCGCCAACTCTGACTGGGGCTCGGTCAGAGTGGCCTTCCCGGTGATCCTCGCCGGCTGTTTCCTGATATACTCAATGCGCTGGCAGCTGAACGTGCTCTCCTTCGGCGAGGAGGCCAAAATCGTGGGTGTTGAGACCGAGAAGCTGAAGTTCGTCTTCATAGTCATCGTCTCCATGATAACGGCCGTTTCCATAGCCTTCTGCGGTATAATTGGGTGGGTCGGGCTGATGATACCACACATAGTCAGGATGGCCTTCGGCCCGGACCACAAGACCCTGATACCCCTGACGATAACCCTCGGGGCTTCGTTCATGGCCCTGGCCGATACGCTCGCGAGGTCTGTGGCGACCTACGAGATCCCGATTGGTATAATAACGACCCTCCTTGGAATTCCCTTCTTCGCTTACCTGCTCAGAAAGACGGGCGGTGGATGGGATGCTTGAGGTCAGAGGCCTGTCGTTCAGCTACGGTGATTTCAGCATCGAAGGGGCCACCCTCGAGGTGAAGGAAGGGGAAGTCGTGACGCTCCTTGGCCCCAACGGGAGCGGGAAGACCACCATACTGAAGGCCATCTACGGGCTGCTGAAGCCAAAGGAGAGGTGCGTCTTCATTGACGGCCGGGACTTCCACGGGCTGCCCATCAGGGAGAGGGCCAAGCTGGCCGGCTACGTCCCACAGTCCCACACGCCGCCCTTCCCATACACGGTTCTGGACGTGGTCGTCACGGGTTTGGCTTCCCAGCTCGGCCCCTTTGAGAGCCCGAGAAAAGAGCACTACGAGAAGGCCCTCGAAAAGCTCGGGCTCCTCGGGCTCGAGCGCCTTAAGGATAAACCTTACACCCAGCTGAGCGGCGGACAGATGCAGCTGGTTCTGATAGCGAGGGCCCTCGTCCAGGAGCCGAGGGTTCTGCTCCTCGACGAGCCAACGGCTCACCTCGACTTCAAGAACCAGGTCAAAGTCCTCGGGATAGTCAAGAGGCTCGCGCGGGAGGAGGGCATCTCGGCCATCATGACGCTCCATGACCCCAACTTGGCCTCCCTCTACTCCGACAGGATAGCCCTCGTCAAGGATGGTAAAATCAGGGCCGCCGGGAGACCGCATGAAGTCCTGCGGGAGGAGATGCTCCGCGATGTCTACGGTGTCCCCGTGTGCGTCCTTGAGTTCGACGGCTTCAGGCTCATACTCCCCAGAACGGAGGTGATTCAATGATATGCTTCATCCTGGGATACGGCGCGAGGCCCCTGCCCCTGCTGAAAGAGATACTTGGGGAGGAGAGAATAGATGGGCTCGTGCTCACCGACCAGAACTGTGAGAGAGAGCTGGATAAAGTAGAAAAGTCGGATGTAATCTTCATCTACGCCCATGAGCTTCCTGAAATAGTGGAGGAGAGGATTAAAGAAAGCAGGGCTAAAGTCATTGCCTGCGCCGGCCTGGAGGGCCTGGCAAACGTCCCGGAGGAGGTTCTGATAAAGGCCAAAACTTACTACGTCCTCGGAGGCGAAAAGAACCTGAGAAACCTGGTCAGGTTCCTTGCGAGCCTCACTGGAGCGGAGATTGATTACGAAGATCCCCAGGAGGTGCCGATGCACGGCATTTACCACCCCGAGCTGGGCCTTTTTGAAAGCCTGGACGAATACTTGGAGGTTTACAAGAAGAGGCCCCTCATTGGAGTTCTCTTCTGGAGGAGTGCCTGGCTTTACAAGGAGTTCAGACTAATTGGGGAGCTCATCAAGGCCCTTGAGGAGGAAGGTCTTGGTGTAATCCCTGTATTCACCTACGGAAAAGACTCAAGGACGGGGCTTGGAAGGGAGAAGAGCGAGGCCGTTGAGGAGTTCTTCATGAAGGACGGAAAGCCAGTTGTAGAAGCTTTGGTTAGCTTAATCTCCTTCGGCACGGTCGAGCTGAAGAACCTGGAGAGGCTCAACGTCCCGGTCTTCGCTCCGATAAGGTCCTACTACCAGTCCCTCGAGGATTGGAAGAAAAGCGAGAAGGGCGTTGACTACATGACTCAAGCCTATGGGGTAATAATTCCAGAAGTTGCGGGTGCAATTGAGCCGATTTTCATAGCCGGAACCAGAAACATTGAGGGCTACAAGAAGGGCGAGCCCTATGAAGAGCACATGAGGTACCTGGCCAGAAGGGTGAAGAAGTGGGTCGAGCTCAGGAAGAAGCCGAAGAGTGAAGCCAAGATAGCAATCGTTTTGATAAACCCGCCGTGCAAAGGCCTTGAGGCAAACGTTGCCGTGGGCCTCGGCCTGGATGTTTCCGAAAGCATCGTCAGACTTCTGCACAGGCTCAAGGAGGAAGGATACTACGTTGGCGAGGACCTGCCGGAGAACGGTGAAGAGCTGATAAAGCTTATCCTGGAGAGGAAGGCGATAAGCGAGTTCAGGTGGACGAGCGTTGAGGAGATCGTCAAAAGCGGTGGGGCGATTGACTTCGTGGGCCTGGAGGAGTACCTTGAGTGGTTCAACGAGCTGCCGGAGGACTTGAGGGAAAGAATCGCCAGGGACTGGGGAAGACCTGAGGATGTTTTGGCTGGAAAAGTGGACAAAGCCCTTGTTGGAATGGTCTATGATGGAAAGTTCGTCGTCCCGGGGATAAGGTTCGGAAACGTCCTCATTACGCCCCAGCCCAAGTTCGGCTGTGCTGGGGCTAGGTGCGACGGAAAGGTATGCAGAATTCTGCATGACCCAACGATAACCCCACCTCACCAGTGGTGGGCCGTTTACAGGTGGATAACCAGGAAATTCAATGCTGATGTAATGATTCACTTCGGAACCCACGGCTACCTTGAGTTCCGGCCCGGAAAAGGCGTTGGACTATCCCCTTCATGCGTTCCTGAAGCTTCTTTGGACGACGTTCCCCATTTATACGTTTATGCTGTCTCCAATCCAATGGAGGGAGTCATTGCCAAGAGGAGAAGCTACGCAGCGCTTGTAGACCACATTTATCCCCCGATGGGGATGGCGGAGGTTATGGACGATTTGGATTCCCTCCTGACCCAGTATGCAAAGGCTAAGAACCTGGGAGATGAGGCAAGGAGAAAGAAAATTTACGAGCAGATTCTTGAGAAGGCCAAGGAAAACAGGCTGAGAATAGCGAACCCTGAAAATGAGGAGCGGACGATAGAGGAGATACACCGCTACGTTGAGCTGATGAGGGGCTCCCAGATAAACCTTGGCCTTCACATCTTCGGCTGTCCGCCAGAGAAGCCCGAGAGGCTGGCGGAATACGTTGCCACTGCAATGGCCTATGATTCCTACGCTTCTCCTTCGATTAGGAGAGTCATAGCCGAGGCAGTGGGCCTGGACTACGATGAACTAAAAAAGAACCCATTGGAAACCACAAATAGGTTTACGAACAGGGAGCTTCTGGAGATTTTTCACAGGATAGCAGTCAAGAGCCTGGAGCGTTTGCTTAAGGGGGAGAGCTTTGAAGTTATTGGGGAAGAAATTGAGAAGTTTGGATTTAAAGTTAAGGAGAAAGAGAAGCTTGAAGAAACGTTTAGAAAAGCCCTTGAAGTTGCAGAGAAAATAATCGGGTGTAAAAAGGAGCACGAAGGATTCTTGAAGGGATTGAAGGGAGAATACGTTGAACCCGGCCCCTCGGGAGCGATAACGAGGGGGAAGTTCGAGATTCTGCCGACGGGGAGGAACTTCTACGCAGTTGATCCAAGGACTCTGCCGACTAAAGCGGCGTGGCAGATAGGGGTTGAAACCGCGGAGAAGCTCCTGGAGGAATACATGAAAAAGCACGGAAAATACCCGGAGAGCGTCGGACAGGTTCTCTGGAGCATAGACGGCTATAAGGCTGATGGAGAGCAGATAGCCCAGATTCTGTATCTGATCGGAGTCCGGCCGGTTTGGAAGGGGGACGTGGTTGCCGGTCTTGAAGTCATACCTTTAGAAGAGCTCGGAAGGCCGAGGATTGACGTCCTGGTGAGGATAAGCGGAATAGTGAGAGACACGCTGCCGAACTACATCTACCTGATTGACGAGGCCATAGAGAAGGTCGTTACGCTGGATGAGCCCTTGGAGATGAACTACATTAGAAAGCACTACGTTGAGCACATCAAAAAGCTCATTGAACTCGGAAAGAGCTTTGAGGAAGCGCAGAGGTTCGCAAGGTTTAGGGTTTTCTCGGCCCCGCCGGGTGCCTACGGGGCTGGAGTGAATTTAGCGGTTGAATCATCGGGCTGGAGGAGTGACGAGGACTTGGCCAAGGTGTGGATTCAGTGGAGCGGCTACGCCTATGGAAAGGATACCTTTGGCGTTGAAGCATATGACTCGCTGGTCTTGAACCTGAAAGAGGTGGACGTGATTAACAGAAACCACATAAGCGACGAGCACGACCCGACTAACTGCTGCTGCTATTTTGCTCATCATGGAGGGTTTAAGGCAGCCGTTGATGCCCTAACCGGCAAGAACGCTGAAGTGGTTCAGACGGACACGAGGGACATAAGCGATACCAAAATCGTTGAGGTGAAAGTTGAGCTTGAAAGGGTCGTCAGGGCAAAGCTCCTCAACGAGCGCTGGATTGAGGAGATGAAAAAGCACGGCTACCGGGGGGCGAGCGAGCTCTCCAAGAAGATCAACCACCTATACGGCTGGGAGGCAACGACGAAGCTCGTTGAGGACTGGGTTTTTGACGAGATAGCAGGGAAATACGTTCTGGACGAAGAGATGAGGAGATGGTTCGAGGAGCACAATCCCTATGCTATTGAGGAAATTGCAAGAAGATTGATTGAAGCCTATGAGCGCGGCCTGTGGGAGACGAGCGATGAGCTCATTGAAAGGCTCATGGAAGTTTATTCGGAAATCGAAGGAATTCTGGAAGAAAGCCTTGGTGAAGGAGATGTTCAAGGTGGAACGATTGAAATCTACACTGCCCAAGATGATGAACACTGGAATGAAAAGATTGAGGAGGTGGATAAAATATGGAGCCTCGTGAAAAACGATTAGTCTTCCCGTTCTCTGCAATAGTCGGGCAGGAAAAGGCCAAGCTGGCACTGCTGGCCGTGGCCGTTAATCCACTGATCGGTGGTGTCCTGCTTAAGGGTGATAAGGGTACGGGAAAATCGACCCTGGTCAGGGCTCTGGCCAACGTTTTGCCCGAGATTGAAGTTGTGGCGGACTGTCCCTTCAACTGCAATCCTAAGAACCCGCTGGAAATGTGCGACAGCTGCTATGAGAGATACGAAAATGGGGAAGAGTTGCCCATAGCAAAGAGGAAGATGCGCGTTGTGGACCTGCCCCTCAGTGTTACCATAGACAGGCTCGTTGGAACCGTTGATGTGGAGCGCTTTTTAAAGGAGGGCAAAAAAGCTCTGCAGCCGGGAATACTAGCGGAAGCAAACAGAGGGGTCCTTTACATCGATGAAGTCAACCTCCTGGATGACTACATAGCCGATTCACTATTAGATGCTGCTGCAATGGGATGGAACACGATAGAGAGGGAAGGAATCTCTTTCAGGCATCCGGCGAGGTTCATCCTGGTTGGAAGCATGAACCCTGAGGAAGGCGAGCTCAGACCGCAGATCCTCGACCGGTTCGGTTTATGCGTTGAAGTTTCAGCACCGATGAACCCTGAGGAGAGGATAGAAATAGTCAAGCGCGTTGAAGAATTCCATGAAGACCCCATAAGCTTCTACAAAAAGTATGAGAGCGAAGAGAAGAAGCTCACGGAGAGGATCGTTAAGGCGAGGGAGATTCTGCCGAAGGTCGAGATAAGCGACGATTTGCTGAAGCTTTTGGCTGAAACGGTCGTTAACCTGGGAATCAAAACCAACAGAGCTGAGATAGCCACGATAAAGACGGCCAAAGCTATAGCTGCACTAAACGGAAGGAGAAGGGTCTCACTGGAAGACTTAGAAAAAGCTATGGAATTAGCTTTACCGCACCGCCTGAGGGACAGGCCGTTCCAAAACCCACCCCAGATGAGGCCCCCGAAGCCTAAGGACGATAGCAAGCAGGATCACGACCACAAAGGCGACCATAAGCATGAGCACAAGAAGGAAGAAAAAAGTGAAAGGAGAAACCAGGAGTCTCGAAGTCAGGGGATCGGGAATTTGGAGCAGAATTTTCGCTCAAGCGAAGCTAAAATCCCAAGGATAGAAAGTAAAAACTTTGATGGAAGCGAATTCACAGGATACCGCTCCTCAAGAGATGTCAGCGTCACAGTGGTAAACTTTCCGAAAGGCATTCCCGTCTCTTACGTTCCCCCTAAAGGTGAAATAAGGGATGTTGATTTTTACAACTCGGTTATTTGCGCCATGTTGAATGGCAAAAAGCCTCCAATAAAGCTTGATTTAAACGACCTTCGCGTTAGAGTCAGGAAGGCAAAGGCACCGACGCTCTGGGTTCTGCTCCTGGATTCGAGCGGAAGCATGGCAGTGCAGAAGAGGATAAGCATCGCGAAGGGAATAGCGGAGAAGCTGGTTGAGAACGGCTACATCAAAAAGTCAAAGATGGCCCTGATCGTTGCGAAAGGTAACCAGGCGGAGATATTCGTCCCACCCACCAAGAACTACTGGGAAGTGCTTGAGAAAATAGAGAGCGTTCCGACTGGAGGGAGGACACCTTTAAGCTCCGCCCTCTACAATCTTCTGCTTTTGGCGAACAGGGAGAGGATGAAGGACAGGTCGGTCAAGGTGAGGGCTTTTCTAATAACCGACGGAAAGGCGAACGTGCCGCTCTTTGGAAAGAGGATTAAGGAGGAAATAACGGAGCTGGCCAGGGTGCTGAAAAAGAGGGATATTGAGCTCACGGTTTATGACACGAGAGGAAGGGGGATAAACCCGGGCCTGTCCTACGTCCCCATCCTGGAGCGGGTTGCGGGGGCGAAGGTACACAAAGTTTAGCCCTCTGAATCGCTCTGTAGCTGGGAGAACGGCTGTGCTGGTGTACGGGGGAGCCGGGCCAGCCGAGGGCTTTAGGTTTCTGAAACTTTCGTCTCCGGGCGTACCGTGGTGCCATATGGTGCTGCCAAGAAACCGAAAATTTTATAAATAGTCCAAAGGAACGATAAAACGGATGCACTAATTGTAACTAAAAGTCCTCCGTCAATAAAAACAAAAACGGGCGGAGGTGAGGGGAGATGGCCCAGCTCGCGGGACAGCCAGTTGTTATTCTGCCTGAGGGAACCCAGAGGTATGTTGGAAGGGATGCCCAGAGGCTCAACATCCTGGCCGCTAGGATAGTCGCCGAGACCATCAGGACCACCCTCGGTCCGAAGGGTATGGACAAGATGCTCGTCGACAGCCTCGGCGACATCGTCATCACCAACGACGGTGCCACCATCCTCGACGAGATGGACATACAGCACCCTGCTGCTAAGATGATGGTCGAGGTTGCTAAGACCCAGGACAAGGAGGCCGGTGATGGTACCACCACTGCCGTCGTCATCGCTGGCGAGCTCCTCAGGAAGGCTGAGGAGCTCATCGACCAGAACATCCACCCGAGCATTGTCATCAAGGGTTATGCTTTAGCTGCCGAGAAGGCCCAGCAGATCCTCGACGAGATCGCCAAGGACGTTGACGTCGAGGACAAGGAGGTCCTCAAGAAGGCTGCAGTGACCTCCATCACCGGTAAGGCCGCCGAGGAGGAGAGGGAGTACCTCGCCGAGATAGCTGTCGAGGCCGTCAAGCAGGTCGCCGAGAAGGTCGGCGACAAGTACAAGGTCGACCTCGACAACATCAAGTTCGAGAAGAAGGAGGGCGGCAGCGTTAAGGAGACCCAGCTCATCAGGGGTGTCGTCATCGACAAGGAGGTCGTCCACCCAGGCATGCCGAAGAGGGTTGAGAACGCTAAGATTGCCCTCATCAACGAGGCCCTCGAGGTCAAGGAGACCGAGACCGACGCCGAGATCAGGATCACCAGCCCGGAGCAGCTCCAGGCCTTCCTCGAGCAGGAGGAGCGCATGCTCCGCGAGATGGTCGAGAAGATCAAGGAGGTCGGCGCCAACGTCGTCTTCGTCCAGAAGGGTATTGATGACCTTGCTCAGCACTACCTGGCCAAGTACGGTATCCTCGCCGTCAGGCGCGTTAAGAAGAGCGACATGGAGAAACTCGCCAAGGCCACCGGTGCCAAGATAGTCACCAACATCCGCGACCTCACCAGCGAAGACCTCGGTGAGGCCGAGCTCGTCGAGCAGAGGAAGGTCGCCGGCGAGAACATGATCTTCGTCGAGGGTTGCAAGAACCCGAAGGCCGTCACCGTCCTCATCAGGGGCGGTACCGAGCACGTCGTTGACGAGGTCGAAAGGGCCCTCGAGGACGCCGTCAAGGTCGTCAAGGACATCGTCGAGGACGGCAAGATCGTCGCTGCCGGCGGTGCTCCGGAGATCGAGCTCGCCATCAGGCTCGACGAGTACGCCAAGGAGGTCGGTGGCAAGGAGCAGCTCGCCATCGAGGCCTTCGCTGAGGCCCTCAAGGTTATCCCGAGGACCCTCGCCGAGAACGCCGGTCTCGACCCGGTCGAGACCCTCGTGAAGGTCATCGCCGCCCACAAGGAGAAGGGCCCGACCATCGGTGTCGATGTCTTCGAGGGCGAGCCAGCCGACATGCTCGAGAAGGGCGTCATCGCCCCGGCCAGGGTTCCGAAGCAGGCCATCAAGAGCGCCAGCGAAGCTGCCATAATGATCCTCAGAATCGACGACGTCATCGCCGCCAGCAAGCTTGAGAAGGACAAGGGAGACAAGGGCGGCGACGACTTCGGCAGCGACCTTGACTGAAGGCTTTGAGCTTTAGCTCTCCTACCTTTTCTGTTCTCCAACTTTTGGCTGGGCTTCCCTATGGCAAGCCTTTTTTAAAGAACCTTCCATTCTCAACTGGAGATAAACCTAAGGGTGTTTTCCATGAGGGTCATAGGCGTCGATCCCGGAACGAAGAGCTTCGACGTTATAGGGCTTGAAGACGGGAGGATAAAGCTTGACCTTACCTTCCCGAGTGAAGTGGTCGCAGAGGCACCTGAAAAGATTGTCAAGGCCATTGAGGACTTCAATGCCGATCTTATAATTGGGCCCTCAGGCTACGGAGTCCCGCTGAAGCACATAAGCGAGCTGACAGACAGAGACCGCTTCGAGATGACGCTCGTGAGAGAGGAGGAGATGAAGGAAATCCCTGTCCTCATCGGGTTACAAAAGATGGTAAGCGAGATGGCTGAGAAGGGCATGAACGTCTGGTTCATCCCTGGCGTTATCCACCTCCCGACGGTGCCGGAGTGGAGAAAGTACAACAAGGTTGACATGGGAACGGCCGATAAGATGGCGATAACAGTGCTCGGTATCCACGACCAAGCGAAAAGGTTCGGAACCGAGTACAGTGAAGTTTCATTCGTCCTCCTTGAGGTAGGTTTCGGCTACAACTACGCCGGAGCGGTTAAAGGCGGAAAAATCGTTGATGGCATCGGCGGAACCATTTTCCCCGGTCCGGCCTACGTGAACAGCGGCGCCCTCGACGGCGAAGTTGCCTACCTTATGGGAGGGGTCAAGAAGTGGCACCTCTTCTGGGGCGGAGCTACGGTAATAGCCGCCAACGAGATACTCCCGCCGGAGGAGTTTGCCAAGAGGCTCGACGAAGAACCGTTCGCAAAGGCTTGGGAGGCCATGAAGGACGGCTTCTTAAAGGCCGTTGCGAGCGAGCTGGCCGTTGTGGGCAACGCTAAGGAGATAATTCTCTCCGGCAGGCTGATGCGCATAGACGAGCTCAGAAAGGACGTGGAAGACCTCTTCGAGGAGCGCTTTGGACTTCCCGTCGTCAAGCAGAGGGGTCTTGAGGGCAGGGCTAAGGAAGCCGCCCAGGGGAGCGCGATAATAGCGGACGGCCTCGCCGGCGGAGGGTTCAAAGGCTTAGTGGAGCACGTTGAGATAAAGAAGAGCCGCGGGAGTGTTCTTGAGTACGTGAAGCTTCCGCTGGAGGTCTGACTTTACCCTTCTTTTAGGGCTCCTATTTCACTATTTAGGTATGAGTGTCCCAGCTCTGCCCCACGTCCTTCTCATTACTACTCTCCTCGTTATGCGCTTTGGTTCGGGCTTCCAGGAATAGTCCTTGGAACAATCTCATTCTGACTGTAGATCTTTGGGATAGGATTCTACCTGGAGGTGAGGATGAGGGAGCCCGTTGGAACTATAAAACTCTCCAACATACCTGTGGCGGGTCTACTGTGTTCTTTTGTTCAGTCTTTTACTCTCCCTTCTTTTGACTCACTCTCGTCGTTTTGAATATTGTTGGAAATTGAAAATGATGACGAAAAACGGAACTGATTCAAATGACAGGGGACAACTCCAGCTTAACATTACTTGGGTGAATCAAACAATAGACTTCGCGAACTTGACGAACTCTTCATGCTCTTGTTATAATTCAAGCTCTTGCAGTGCTTTGAACTTGACTGCTGACCTCAACGTTTCCGTGGTCACGTTTTATAACATGAGTGAAAAGCACGAGCAGTTACTGTTCTTTGGGGTTAGTCTCTACAATGAGACGTTTAATTACACGATGTACGCGCTCGTTTACAAGGCCGAGAGGAGTCAGTATAACTTCACTTTGGTCACGAGAATCTTCACTGATTCTGAGACTGGTGAGTACAAGGTCTATCTAACTGGAATGAATATAGCTCCGAAGGATGAGGATAAAGCTCTTCCTGTGGGGGACACAATCCTCACTACTGACAACCTGACCCTTTCGGAGTACTACTGGACGCTGAACAAGGTTCTCGTGAAGCTTAGGCATGGGGACGAGACGAACTGGATCTGGGACAGAACTGCATACGAGCTAAGACACTTATCGCACTTGGTGAGGCTTAAGCTTTCGGAGTACAATGGAGAGGCAAACTTGGGATACACCATAGTTCTTGACGACTATTCAGCATGCGTTCACCTCTGCGACTTAGCATGTACAGCATCTTTCACACTTGTGTGTATAGCTGCGGCGGAAAGCGGAGGGGTGCTCTCACTCATATGCTTTGCAGGAGGATTTATATGCTCGGGTCTTTGTGGCTATATGTGTGGACAAGGCATTAGTAGTATATTTGCGGGAGGATCTTGCTCTACCGTATGCTCTAAGGGGCTAGAAAAAGCTTGTGCAAGTAGATGTGGAATACTGGGAAGTGTCTGCGCAGATGCCTGTGGAGCAGTTTTAGCTCCTGTGTTTTGCCCGCAATTCTGTGATGCTCTACCCTACATCATTAAGGCTTTATTTTCGTGATATTCTCCCAACTTTTTAAATTTCAATTTTTTGAATAGGTAACGAGGGGATTTAAAATGAAGCCCGGGCGGAAGTTGGTGCTGGAAGCTGTCTTGGGTCCTTTGGTGTTCTGGGTTATTATGTGGGGGTTGTTCTACATTCATCCAACTCCCGACCTTCGGCGGGAGAATTTCAATGCTCCTTGGTTGATGACGTCGGTGGCTTCATTCTTCGTTGCTCTGACGATAGCCCTTTTCATGCTCAAAAGACGATTGGAGAAGGAGCATAATTCCAAATTCGGATTTAGAGAGCTTCCCCGGGTTATCGATGAGACTGACCCTGAGGTTATCCGGGACTTGACGAAGGACATCAGTTTTATCATTCTAATGTGGGGCCCCTTTGCCTCGGCTGTCCTGGATATGGGGGTTGAGAGAGGTGTGGTTTATTTCCTTGACTTCGCCGTGCAGTGTGTAATGGTTTGTGTTCCCCTGTTTCTTGCGATAGGGGTGCTGTTTATAGACTTCCCCATCTTTCTCTACGCACGTTTCATTGGAAAGGACTCCTCGCCGGGTTCCAGGGAGATTCTCCTCGGTTCCCTCATCTCACTCGTTTCTCTGGTTGCGGTGGGTGTGGCTACCAGCTTCAACGTTCGCGTTGAGGCAACACTCCCCATTCTGAATCTTCCCAGTGAGGACCCAGTAGAATATAGGTACGTTCTGTTGCTCTCGGGCTTGAACGTGCTTTACAGCCTCTTGGGAATGCTCGTCTATCCCAAGAAGAGAAAACTCGGTCTTTTACTCTCCCTTCCCATCGTCCCACTCATCGCGTACACTCTGCTGAAGACGCTCGTGTGGATGCAATCTCATTAAGGGCAAGTGGCGTTTATAACTTCTCGACCTCTTCCTCCAACCTCTTCAGCTTCCCCTTAAACCTTCTCACCTGCTCGTTCGCGATGTCCACGATTCTCTCGATGTAATCCTCGCTCACCCAGAGCTCGCCATCCGCGCCGAGCGGAACGTCCATTCTCTCCGTCGAGCGAATCTCAACGAGCAGTTTCTTGTGGCTCACGCTCTTGATGTTGCTGTACTTGAAGCCCAGTCCGATGGCAAGGTTTAGTAGTTTAACCGCGCCCTCCATCGTCCTCGCGCCGACGTGCAGGATAGGGCTCCTTACGAGAAACCAGAGCTGACCGCTGGAGTGCTTTTTGATAGCTTCAAGGACTTCCCCGAGCTCGACTTCCCGGTGCCACTTGCCGAGCCAGGCGGCGTTGACCTTGTCTCCAAATTCGGGCATCTCCATTACCGAAATCCTTCCGGAGCAGGAGGACGTTGTGAAGTAGTTCTCAAGCGAGTTTATCTTCTCCAAGAGCGGAATTATGTCCTCATCCACCTTGCCCTCTTCCAGTGCCTTCCTAAGGCCTGCCATCGCCCTGGCCTTCTGCTCGTCGAAGTTCTTGGTAAATAGGAACATGGCTCCTCATCCCCCGTTGGTCTTAAAATCATTTCCAATCTCAACGAACCTACCCTCAGCTTTCACGAACTCGATGAACCTTTTGTAAGTTGAATGAACGCTTAAAGTTTCGGAATCCCCAACCACTATCAGCTTCCTCTTTGCCCTCGTCAGCGAGACGTTTAATCTTCTCAAATCCTTCAGGAAGCCAACCTCGCCCCTCTCGTTTGAGCGCACGAAGGAGAGGATTATGACTTCCTTTTCCCTGCCCTGATAGCCATCCACGGTTCTGACCTCTATCTCCTCGGGAACGAGTGAGCTGATTAAGTCACGCTGGTCGTCGTACGGCGTTATCACGCCAATCCACTCTGGCTTGACGCCCATCTCGAGGAGCTTCTCAACGGTCTCGGCCACTATCCTCGCCTCAAGTGGGTTCTCCCTGCTTTCGCTCCCGCGCCTCTGCCTCTCCCACTTCTCCGGGTGTTTGGATGTGTCTATAAAAACGAGCACATTGCCCGCTTTCAGGATTTCATCCCATGGTTCCCCAAAATTGGGGCACTTAATTCCGAGATCTGTGAGAGTGATGCACTTAACTCCGGGTGCTGCCTTTATTTTCCCATCGTAGAACTCCCGGTTCGGAAATTCCATCAGCCTCTCGTTCATCCTGTACTGAACGGTCAGCATAGCACTGTCCTCAGGATAGCGCTCAATCAGTCCCTCAAAAAGTGTCCTGCTGAGCTCCCGCGCCTTCTCACTCAGTATTGTCGGCGGCAGCTGCCTGTGGTCGCCCGCTAAAACGAAGCGTTTGGCACGGTTTATAGGTATTAGCACGCTTGGTATGGTCGCCTGGGTCGCCTCATCTATGATGGCCACATCGTAGTCTGCGTAGCCGATTACCTCCAGCCCGGCCGAAGCGTTGGTGGTGAGAACAACGTCTGCCTCCTGAATTATCTCTCTGGCTATTCTCTCCTCCAGCTTTCTGGCGTCGTCGAAGGCCTTCTGGACGAGCTTGTTGAGCTTTATCCAGTTGGCCATCTCCCTGATGAGTTTTGCCGGTACCCCTCTCGTGCCCCGCCTCCTCCTCGACAACGCAAGGATTTCAATGTCGGTCAACCCGCGCCTGTACTTCGGCAGGGGCTTTGTGAAGGTGTCACGCTTTTCCGCGAGGTTCTGTGCCGTGACTCGGAGTTCTCTCAGCTCGCTGTATAGGTCATGCTTGGTCATGAGATATGCAAGAGTTGTCTCGTGGAGGTGTTTGGAAACGCGGCTTGGGTGTCCAATCCGGACGATTTTCAGGCCCGATTCTGCTAATCGCTCAACGAGGTTGTCCACAGCCACGTTGCTCTCTGCCGTTGCAAGAACCTTGTGGCCGCGCTCCACTTCCTGCCTTATCAGCTCGGCCAGCGTTCTGGTTTTGCCCGTTCCAAAAGGCCCGTGGATGAGGAAGAAGTTGGGGCTCCCGAGTGCCTGGCTGATTGCTCTCCTCTGACTCGCGTTCAGGCTTTTATCGATCGGATCAAACTCGACCGGCTCACTTTCTTCCGGATCCCTTAGGCCGAGATAGAACTCCAGTGCCCTCTTTCCGCCCTCATGGAGGTGTTCAAGGTTTTCAATCCAGCGCTTGAATGTGATATCGTTGGCGTAGAGGTCTAGCCTTATCCCCTTAAGCGCCCATTCCGGGACAGTTTCAAGGGCGACTGTAATGAATCGCTTCCCCTTCTCTACGACGGTTCCAACTAGATCGCTCTTCAGGGGATCGCGTTTGCTGATAACCACCAAATCCCCTACGCCTATTTCCGTCTTAATTTCCCGATCTCGACCGTATTTTACCAGGAAGTAGCCGAGTTCTTCCCCGATTATTTTGCCGTTCAGGCCAAGGATTGCTCTGCCTACCTTCTCACGCTCTCTGCCGCTTAGCCTTTTCATCTCTGCCCTCATGGCTTCTATCTCGGCCTTTCTCTCGTACTCTACGAGAACCTTGAGGTGGTTGATGAACTTCTCAAGCTCCATTCTCGCTCCCAAGCGGAGGAAAGAAGAACGTCTTAAAAGGTTGAGGGTTGGTCAGCCCATGCGAGTTTCCTCACCGCTCGGACGAAACTTCCCTCATCATCCCAAGAAGAGTAGAGAAAGGGGGTTAAAAAGCTAAGCCTTCTCAAAGGAAATTACTGCGATGATATCCCTCTGGAAGGATTTCACTGCCTTCATGTGCCTTTCTTCAACGCGACCGCAGCAGGCGACGCGGTTGTAGAATATCTCCAGCTCCCTGAGTAGATCCGCGAGCTCCCTCTTGGTGCTTTCACTGTACCCGTTGTTCAAAAGCTTGCCCCTCAGAAACGGCATCACTTCCGACGGCCTTCCGAGGGCCGCCCAGAAAAGGCCTTCCTTCAGTATTTCACCTAAAATCTCCTCAAAACTAAAGCTCCTCACATTCAAAATCTTTTCCTTAGCGATGGGTTTGGTACTCCCCCCTCATTGTGAAATCACCCACATGAATGGTTGTCTGGAAGTATTTTGGCTTTTCGGTGTAAGTATTGATGTGATGACAAAATGTAGGGAAAAAAGGTCTAAATTTTGGATGAACCTCTTTGTAGTCCTATGTTCTTTGTCACATCGCCAGGGCGAGGACCCCAAGGATGAGCAATATCGGTGCCGCGTAGGATAGGGCTATTGCGAGTCTTTTCATAGATGCCACCGTGCCCAAACGTACACATTTGTTTATAAAGTTTACGTTTGTAAAGTTGTCAAATGTAAAGCCATCGGTTCGAAGCTGTACATTGAAACCGTGGTTGAGTTCGATCCTCGAGGTGAAAACCCTTAAAAACCCTTAACAGGTTCAAGTTAAAAAGAGTGGGGAGGTTCGCGAATTATGGGGAAATTTGAACAAAAACTTGTCAATGCAATTAAGGGCTACACCTTCGACGACGTTCTTCTGGTTCCGCAGGCAACCGAGGTCGAGCCAAAGGACGTTGATGTTTCGACCTGGATAACGCCGAGGATTAGACTCAACATCCCGATTCTCAGCGCGGCTATGGACACCGTCACCGAGTGGGAGATGGCGGTAGCGATGGCCAGGGAAGGCGGCCTTGGAGTGATCCACAGGAACATGAGCATCGAGGAGCAGGTCGAGATGGTAAAAAAGGTCAAGCGCGCAGAGCGCTTCATCGTCGAGGACGTCATAACAATCGAACCCGATGAGACCCTTGACTATGCGCTCTTCCTGATGGAAAAGAACGACATCGACGGCCTTCCGGTGGTCGGAGAGGACGGAAGAATTATTGGAATCATCACCAAGAAGGACATAGCGGCTAAGGAAGGCAGGCTCGTGAGGGAGGTCATGACCAGGGACGTCATAACGGTTCCGGAGGACATCGCCGTCGAGGATGCCCTCACCCTTATGGTCGAGAACAGGATTGCCCGCCTCCCCGTGGTCGATGGGGACGGTAAGCTGGTCGGAATCATCACAGTGAGTGACCTCATGATGAGGAAGAAGTACAGGAACGCGGTAAGAGATGAAAACGGCGACCTGTTGGTTGCCGCCGCGGTTGGTCCATTCGACTTGGAGAGAGCCAAGGCCCTTGATGAGGCTGGAGTTGATGTTATAGTCATTGACACGGCCCATGCCCACAACCTTAAAGCGATAAGGGCGATGAAGGAGATAAGGAGCGCCGTTGATGCCGAGTTAATCGTCGGAAACATCGCCAATCCGAAGGCCGTCGATGACCTAACATTCGCCGATGCCGTCAAGGTTGGGATAGGACCAGGAAGCATATGCACCACACGCGTTGTCGCTGGCGTCGGCGTTCCGCAGATTACCGCTATAGTTATGGTTGCCGACAGGGCACAGGAGTACGGTATTCACGTCATCGCCGACGGAGGAATACGCTACTCCGGCGACATCGTCAAGGCAATAGCCGCTGGAGCCGACGCTGTTATGCTTGGTTCGCTCTTGGCTGGAACCAGGGAGGCCTCTGGAAAGGAGGTCGTCATAAACGGCAGAAAATACAAGCAGTACCGTGGAATGGGCTCCCTCGGAGCGATGATGAAGGGAGGGGCTGAAAGGTACTATCAGAAGGGCCACATGAAGACGCGCAAGTTCGTCCCCGAAGGAGTCGAGGGGGTCGTCCCCTACAAGGGAAGCGTTGGAGAGGTTCTCTACCAGCTCGTCGGTGGCCTGCGCTCGGGAATGGGCTACGTCGGGGCGGGGAACATCGAGGAGCTCAAGGAGAGGGGCGAGTTCGTGATAATAACCCAGGCTGGCGTTAAGGAGAGCCATCCGCACGACATCTTCATCACCGATGAGGCTCCAAACTATCCGGTCGGGAAGTGAGCTTTTTTCCTTTGTTCTTCTATGCCTGATTCCAAAAACCGTTATAAACCCCCTTTTTGAGCCCCATTGGGGGAGAACATGACCAAGATTGGAATCATCGGCGATGGTGCAGCTGGTTTAACGGCTGCCATAGCCCTGGCGAAGAGAGGTTTTGACGTCACGGTCATAGGTAAGGGGTTCAAAAACACCAACTCATATTTAGCCCAGGCTGGAATAGCCTTCTCGATTCTTGAGGGAGATTCACCTAGGGCTCACTTCCTCGACACGGTTAGGGCTGGCAAGTACCTCAACGATGAGGAAGTAGTCTGGAGCGTTGTGAGCAAAGCTCCCGAAGCGTATGATTTTCTAATCTTGCTCGGCCTTGAGTTCGAGGCCAACGAGACGGAGGGGGGACACTCCTTCCACAGGGTCTTCACGATAAGGAACGAGACCGGGAAGCACCTGATGAGGAGTCTCTATATTGCCGCGAGAGAGCATGGGGTAAACTTCGTTGAAGGTCTTGCCGAAGAGCTCGCGGTTAGAGACGGTATCGCCTACGGCGTCTTTCTCGATGGGGAGCTGCTGAAGTTCGACGCTACCCTTCTGGCCACGGGCGGTTTCGCCTCGCTGTTCAAGTACACCGCCGGCTCGCCCCTCAACCTGGGGACGCTGATAGGCGATGCCGTTATGAAAGGTGCTCCCGCGAGAGAGCTGGAGTTCGTCCAGTTTCATCCCACGGGCTTCATCGGAAAGGAGGGTGTCAGGCTCATCAGCGAGGCCGTCAGGGGAGCCGGGGCCAGGCTCGTGACGGATGACGGCGAGCGCTTCGTGAACGAGCTCTCCACGAGGGACATCGTGGCGAGGGCCATATACCGTCAGATGCAGGCTGGAAAGAGAGTCTATCTCGATGCAACTGGCATAGAGGACTTTAAACGTAATTTCCCTCAGATATATGCCTTCCTCATCAGGGAGGGCATAGATCCCTCCAAAGACCTTATTCCAGTCTTTCCAATAGCTCACTACACCATCGGCGGAGTAGCGGTCGACCCCTGGTATCGTACGGGCATCAAAAACCTATATGTTGCTGGGGAAGCCATGAGCAACGGCTTCCACGGTGCGAACAGGCTGGCGAGCAACTCCCTGCTGGAGTGCATTGTGAGCGGACTTGAAGTTGCCAGAACCCTATCGAGAGATAGGCCGAGGCTTGGCGAGGTTCCAGAGGTTCCATACACCTTTGACTCTCTGGGTGATGTTGAAGCCCTCAGGGAAATACTGTGGGAGCACGCTGGAATAGTAAGGACTGCCGAAGGCCTGAGGTTTGGCTTGGAGAAGCTTAACGGGATCGAGGTTGATGGAAGGCTTAAGCTGCTCGCGAGGGGTGTTCTTGAGTGCGCTTTGGCAAGGGAGGAGAGCAGGGGGAGCCACTACCGCGAGGACTTTCCCGTCATGAGGAAGGAGTTTGAGAGGCCGAGCTTCTTTGATGGGAGGTGCAGGCTCTGAGCCCAAACATTTAAATTCTCATCGAATCCTTATCATACCCGGTGAAACGGGTGGAGCTCCTCTACCTCATAGCCTCCTTCGCAGTCATCATCGCTCTCATCTGGCTTAAAATCAACATCGGTGTCTCTATATTCGTCGGCTCACTTGTTCTGGCCTTTCTGTTTGGCATGAGCCCTTCCGATGCGGTTATGGCCCTCTACCACTCTGTCGTCTCCTGGGAGACCATCAGGCTCGTACTTATCATCGCCTTCATAATGGGAATGACCTCGGTGTTCTCACAGATCGGCTATTTGAAGGATATGGAGGCCGCCGCGGGCAACCTCTTTCCCAAGGCCAAGTACTCACTGGCAATGCTTCCGGCCCTCATAGGCCTCATGCCGATGCCCGCTGGCGCCCTCGTTTCGGCCCCCATGATAGACCCCGTCGCGGGCAGGCTTGAGATGGAGCCCGAAGAGAAGACGCTGGTCAACTACTGGTTCAGGCACATATGGGAGCACTCCTGGCCGATGTACCAGGCCATAGTAATCGCCTCCGCCATCGTCGGGATTTCCATAAGGGAGATAAGCACCAAGATGTTCCCCCTGACGGTTCTTATGACCATCATCGGCTACCTGATGCTGATTCGGCCCCTTCCAGATGACGGGGGTGGCGAGGGCGACTTCAGAACCGGCCTAAAGCTCCTCCTGAAGAGCACGTACCCCATACTGGTTATCATACTCGTTTCAATCGTTCTGGGCATCGACATGGTCTACGGTGCTTTTCTCGGATTCCTCTCGGCTCTCATTCCCAACCTGAAGAGGGTGAGCCTGAAAGAGGTCATTGCTCATGCCCTCCAGCCCAAGATAGTCTTCCTCCTCGTTTCGGTCATGTACTTCAAATACGTCCTTGAAGTTACGGGGGCTGTGGAGGCCCTTCCAAAGGCCATGCTGGCCATGAACCTCCCGGTAATCCTTGTCCTCATGGTGACGCCCTTCGTTGTCGGCCTGATGACGGGCATAAGCTTCGCCTACGTCGGCATGACCTTTCCGCTGTTGCTCCCCTTCTTCACGAGCTTTGACAGGGTCGCCCTTGCCTATTTAAGCGGCTATATGGGGATGCTCTTCAGTCCCGTCCATCTCTGCTTAGTTTTCTCGGCCGAGTACTACGGGGCCGAGCTCCGGAGGGTCTATTTGAGGCTGCTGGTTCCCGCTCTGGTCCTCTTCCTGCTCGGGCTTCTTTACATCGCCGTTGTGCTTTAGAACAAGCTTTTATACCCCCGGGCATAGCATTCTCTAGGTGAGAACATGAAAATGGAGGAGCTCGTTAGGGAGATTGAACGCCTCAAAGAGGAGAGAAACGCTATAATCATGGCCCACAACTATCAGTTGCCCGAGATTCAGGACATAGCTGACTTCCTCGGCGACAGCCTCGAGCTTGCGAGGAAAGCTGTTAACGTTGATGC
The DNA here is from genome assembly GCF_000018365.1 of Thermococcus onnurineus NA1. Taxonomy (NCBI): domain Archaea; kingdom Methanobacteriati; phylum Methanobacteriota; class Thermococci; order Thermococcales; family Thermococcaceae; genus Thermococcus; species Thermococcus onnurineus. The sequence continues at coordinate 1,774,400 of NC_011529.1, forward strand.
GGACGTCATAGTTTTTGTGGGTGTCGACTTTATGGCTGAAACTGCCAAGATTCTCAATCCAGAGAAGACCGTTCTGTTGCCAACGAGGAGGGCAACCTGCGCGATGGCCAACATGCTCAAAGTCGAGCACATCCTCAAGGCCAAGGAGCAGTATCCGGACGCGCCGGTGGTTCTCTACGTAAACACCACCGCCGAGACCAAGGCCTACGCCGACGTTACGGTTACCTCTGCCAACGCGGTCAGAATAGTTGAAAAGCTCGACTCGGACGTCATAATCTTCGGCCCGGACAAGAACCTCGCGAGCTATGTGGCAAAGATGACCGGCAAGAAGGTCATCCCCGTCCCCGAGTACGGACACTGCTACGTCCACAGGCAGTTCACCCTTGAGGATGTCGAGCGCGCGAGAAAGCTCTACCCCAACGCCAAGCTAATGGTTCACCCGGAATGCGAGCCAGAGGTACAGGAGAGAGCCGACATCATAGTCTCCACGGGCGGAATGATAAGGCGCGCCCCCGAGCACGACGAGTGGGTGGTCTTCACGGAGAGGGAGATGGTCTACCGCCTTCAGAGGCTCTATCCGGACATCAAGTTCCACCCGGCTAAAGAAGACGCCATCTGCATCGGCATGAAGGCGATAACGCTCAACCACATCTACGAATCGCTCAGGGACATGAAGTACGAGGTTGAAGTTCCGGAGGATATAGCCGAGAAAGCCAGAAGGGCGATAGAGAGGATGCTGGAGATGAGCTAAGTCTGTAGGGAAAGATTCTACCATTTTTGTTAAGTACAGAGGGAAACTTTTTAAGGATTTTTACCTCTTTATCTAACATGAGCCGCGAGGAAACGATAGCCCAAATTGTGATGGACTATCTCAATCTCAGCGTTGAAGGTGTCGAGCGTGAGCTGAGGGTTTCTGAGGACATCCGAATAAACAAAGCAATAACAATAATCGGCCCAAGAAGGGCTGGAAAGACTTTCTACATTCTTCAAAAGTTTTCCAAACTGAGGAAGGCTGGTAAAGCAGCCGTCTTCTTCCCTCTCGACGATGACAGGATATACCCTCCAACGCCCGATGACCTTTCAACTCTCGTGAGGGTGTTCTACGAGCTCTTCCCGGATGCCGACGAGAAGTACCTTTTTCTCGACGAGATTCAGAACGTCCCCAACTGGGAGCTTTTCGTTAAGCGTGTCATGGAACGTGATGGGTTCAGGGTTTACTTAACCGGCTCCTCTTCAAAACTCCTCAGCAGGGAGATAGCAACGGCCCTTCGGGGAAGAACTCTAACATTCGAGATGCTACCCTTCAGCTTCCGAGAGTTCCTTAGAGCGAAGGGGATTGAGGTGGGTAGGTATCTCTCGACGAGAGAAGAGGCGGTTGTCAAGACTCTTCTGAGGGAATACCTAGAGTTCGGCGGCTTTCCAGAGGTTGTTCTTATCGAGGACACATACCTAAAGCGGAAAACGCTTTCCGAGTATGTGGATGTGATGCTGTATCGCGACGTTGTTGAAAGGCACGGGGTAAAGAATTTAAAAGCTGTGAGGCTGTTCCTGAAGCTTCTCATAACGTCCTTTGCCAAGGAGTTCTCGGTGAACCGAACGGCTAGGTACATGAAGGGCATTGGCGTGGACGTCAGCAAGAACACCCTATACAGCTACTTCGACTACTTTGAAGAAGCTTACGTGATCTTCCCGCTCAAGAAATTTTCCTACAACCTGAGGGAGGTTGAGAAGAGCCTTCCCAAGGTCTACGTCGTTGATACGGGTTTGATAAACGCCTACTCGCTTCGCTTCGGGGAGACCATTGGTAGGCTCATCGAGAACGCCGTTTTCCTTGAACTTAGAAGACGTGAGAAGGAGCTCTACTACTTCAAGGACGAGCGCGGGAGAGAGGTTGATTTCCTCGTGAAGGATGGAAAGGATATCTCGGAGCTCATACAGGTCAGTTATTCACTTGAAGCCCCCGAAACGTTCGAACGAGAGATCTCGGCACTGGTGAATGCCTCGGAGAAACTCGACTGCGAAAACCTAACGATAATAAACTGGAACAGAGATGACATTCTTGAGGTCGGAGGGAAAAAGGTCAGGCTCATCCCTCTCTGGAAGTTCCTGCTTGGAGGTGAAGGTAATGATTCACCTTAGTTATCTCATCCGCTTCATAGAGGAGGACGCCCCCTTCGGCGACGTCACGAGTGAGGCGGTCATTCCGAAGGAGTTGAATGCAAAGGCCGTAATCATCGCGAAACAAGAAGGGATAATAGCGGGCGTTGAGGAAGCCAAGGCCCTCTTCGAGTACTTCGGGGTTAAAGTTGAGGTCAGGAAGAGGGACGGTGAGGCCGTGAACAGGGGTGACGTCCTCCTTGAGCTCGAAGGGAACGCGAGGGCAATACTTCTCGTCGAGAGGACAGCGTTAAACGTTATGGGCAGGATGAGCGGCATAGCGACCGAAGTCAGGAAGCTGGTCGAGAGGGTGAGGGCGGTAAACCAGAAGGTTCGGGTTGCCGGAACGAGAAAAACCCTCCTCAAGCCGATAGACAAGAGGGCGATACTCATAGGTGGCGGTGAGCCCCACCGCTTTTCCCTTAGCGATGCCGTACTCATAAAGGACAACCACCTGGCTCTTGTCCCCCTGGAAGAAGCCATAAGGCGCGCCAAGGCCTTCAGCGTCTACGAGGTCGTCGAGGTTGAGGTCGAGACCCTCGAGGACGCCATCAAAGCGGCCAGAGCAGGTGCCGACGTTGTGATGCTCGACAACATGAAGCCTGAGGAAATAGCCGAGGTTTTAGAAGCCCTCAAGCGGGAAGGGCTCAGGGAGAGAGTTAAGATAGAGGTCTCGGGCGGCATAACCGAGGAAAATATCGAGGAGTACGCGAAACTTGATATTGACGTTATAAGCCTCGGAGCTCTAACGCATTCCGTCAGGAACTTCGACGTCAGCCTCGAGATAGTTGGAAAGGCCTGAGCGGATTTCCTTCTTTTCTCCTATCACTCGATCGAAGGTTTTTCGGAAACATCGGGGCGTTTCTGCGGCAAGGTTTATATTCAAGTTTTTTCTTGAGATTATTGCAAGTTACAGCTTGAAAAGGTGATACCGATGGGAAAGCTCCACGTTATTGAGGCTAAGGGCACGGAGAGGCTGAAGCGCGGTTTTGCCAGGATGGTTAAAGGCGGCGTCATAATGGACGTCACCAACGCCGAGCAGGCGAGGATTGCGGAAGAGGCAGGTGCAGTTTCTGTCATGGCCCTCCATAAAGTTCCGGCCGACATTAGGAAGGCCGGCGGCGTCGCTAGGATGGCTCCGATAGAGAAGATCCAGGAAATAATGGACGCGGTAACGATTCCTGTCATGGCCAAGGTCAGGATAGGCCACGTCGCCGAGGCTAGAGTCCTTGAGGCGCTCGGTGTGGACATGATAGACGAGAGTGAGGTATTAACTCCAGCGGACCCGTTCTTCCACATAGACAAGAGGGAGTTCAACGTTCCCTTCGTCTGTGGAGCGAGGAATCTTGGGGAGGCCGTCAGGAGGATATGGGAAGGCTCCGCCATGATAAGAACCAAGGGTGAGGCCGGAACCGGCAACATCGTCGAGGCAGTCAGACACGTTAGGCTCGTCGCCGACAACATAAGGCTTATCCAGCGCATGACGGACGAGCAGGTTTATGCCGTGGCTGAAAAGTTCGCCGAGCCGTACCTCAGACTGGCCAGACAGATAAGGGAAATAAGCGGCCTGCCGGAGCAGATTCTCGAGAACGAGCCTGTTTACGGCCACTACACCTATCGCGAGATAGTTGACGGTCTCTACAAGATTCTCCTGGAAATAAAGAAGCTCGGAAGATTGCCCGTGGTTAACTTCGCCGCCGGAGGAGTTGCCACTCCAGCCGACGCCGCCCTGATGATGCAGATGGGCATGGACGGCGTCTTCGTTGGTTCAGGCATCTTCAAGAGCTCCACTCCGGAGAAGATGGCCAGGGCAATAGTTGAAGCCGTTAACCACTGGGACGAGCCGGACGTTATAGCCGCGATAAGCAAAGAGATCGGCGAGCCCATGAAGGGCCTGGAGATTGAGGAGCTCGAGGTCCGCCTCGAGGAGAGGGGCGTCTGAGCTTTTCTTTCTATATTTATGGGGGTGAGAAGGTGCTCAGAGTCGGAGTTATTGGTGTTCAGGGGGCAGTTAGCGAGCACATCGAGGCGGTGAAGAGGGCCTTCGAGAGGCTCGGCGTCGAGGGGGAGGCATTCTGGCTGAGGAGGCCCGAGCAATTGAATGCTATTGATGCAATAATCCTGCCAGGCGGAGAGAGCACGACCATATCTCGGCTGATGCAGAAGAATGGTCTCTTTGAGCCGGTTAAGAAGCTCGGTGAGGAGGGGCTTCCAATAATGGGCACCTGTGCCGGTTTAATCCTTCTCGCAAAGGAGGTCGAGGGAGCCGTTGAGGGACAGCGCTTTCTGGAGCTCCTCGACGTCAGGGTTAACAGAAACGCCTACGGCAGGCAGGTGGACAGTTTCGAAGCCCCGTTAAAGCTGTCCTTCAGTGATGAACCGTTCCCGGGTGTCTTTATTCGTGCTCCAAAGATAGTCGAGCTTCTGAACGATAAGGTCAAGCCCATAGCCTGGCACGGCGATGAGGTCGTTGGCGTAGAGCAGGGGAACATCATTGGCTTAGCGTTCCATCCTGAGTTAACCGACGATGCGAGGCTGCATGAGTACTTCCTCCGGAAGGCTCTTTGATATTCCTCTTTTTCAACCCTCACTCTTCAGGGGGAGGAGGTAAGTTTACAAATTTCATAATACTCAGAATAAGGAAACTCAGAAGCGGAAGGTTCACTCTGGATACTCGCTGGTGAGGCAGGCGGTGCAGAGCCTCTCTTTCCCACCGCCTTTTTCAGCCCATCGACGCTTAGATAATTCAGACTATCAACCCCAATGGCTTTTTTGACCTTCCTGGTGTTCCACCTCGATAAAGACGACCTAATAAACGCCCATAAGGGGCTCTACGGGTGTCTTATTGGGCGGGCCTAAAGTTAGACTCGTAGGTTATGAAAACTGTGTAGCAACCCTTCTCATCTTCAATTATTTCTATCTTCTTCAGTTTTGGGCCATATTCCCTAACGACGTCTTCCACGATCTTGGGCAGCTCCTCAAGGAAGGCCTTTCTTTTAATGGTCATTTCCATCAGGTTCACCAAGAAAAGTTGGGTGGAGGAATTAAAGCCTTATCCTAGAGCTCTCCACGACTATTTTGCGACTCACTTACAGCTGGCAAGATACAAGGGACATATCAGCACCGGACGAGAGATGTTGATAAGATAAGGCAAGCTCTAGACGAAAACCGGCTCAATGAAATATTGACACAAATTTGGAAAACATTGTGTGAATAGGTTTATAAATTGACAGTATTATGCAGAGCAAAAGGTGGTGCTCATGTGGGAGAGCTTCATTGATGAGAAGGTTAAAGAGATAAGGGAAACGGTTGGAGATGGGAAGGCCATCATAGCGCTCAGTGGCGGCGTTGACAGCTCAACCGCTGCTGTTTTAGCCCACCGGGCCATCGGGGATAAACTTCACGCGGTCTTCGTGAACACGGGCTTCCTAAGGAAGGGCGAGCCGGAGTTCGTCTTGAAGACCTTCAGGGACGAGCTCGGTATGAACCTTCACTACGTTGACGCTCAGGGGAGGTTCTTCGAGGCCCTCAAGGGCGTAACTGACCCCGAGGAGAAGAGGAAGGTAATAGGCAGGGTCTTCATAGAGGTGTTCGAGGAGGTTGCGAGGGAAATCGACGCAGAGTTCCTGATTCAGGGGACTATAGCACCTGACTGGATAGAAAGCAAGGGCAAGATAAAGAGCCACCATAACGTCGGTGGACTGCCGGAGAGGCTGAACCTCAAGCTCATCGAGCCGTTGAGGGACCTCTACAAGGATGAAGTCAGGGAACTGGCAAAGGAGCTCGGCCTTCCGGAGAAGATATACAACAGGATGCCCTTCCCTGGTCCCGGACTGGCCGTCAGGGTTCTTGGGGAGGTTACCCCCGAAAAGGTTGCCATCGTCAGGGAGGCCAACGCCATCGTGGAAGAGGAGATAGCTAAAGCTGGACTGAGACCGTGGCAGGCCTTCGCGGTTCTCCTTGGCGTCAAGACCGTCGGCGTTCAGGGTGACATAAGGGCCTATAAGGAAACGATAGCTATTCGCGTTGTTGAAAGCCTCGACGGCATGACCGCCAACGCCATGAACGTTCCCTTTGAGGTTTTGCAGAGGATAGCCTTCAGGATAACGAGCGAGATTCCAGAGGTTGGCAGGGTGCTGTATGACATCACTAACAAGCCACCGGCGACGATAGAGTTCGAATGAGGTGAAATGAATGATAATCATAATGGATAACGGCGGCCAGTACGTCCACAGGATCTGGCGCACTCTTCGCTACCTCGGCGTTGAGGCGAAGATAATCCCAAACACAACGCCTCTCGAGGAGATAAAGGCAATGAAGCCGAAGGGTATAATCTTCTCCGGCGGCCCGGACATCGAGAAGACCGGCAACTGCAGTGCTATACTCGATCACTACGACGAGTTCAACGTGCCTATCCTCGGTATCTGCCTCGGCCACCAGCTCATAGCGAAGTACTTCGGCGGTAAAGTCGGCAGAGGCGAGAAGGCCGAGTACAGCCTCGTAGAGATTGAGATACTCGAGGAGAACGACATATTCAGGGGACTTCCCAAGAGACTCAAAGTCTGGGAAAGCCATATGGATGAGGTGAAAGAGCTCCCGCCCGGTTTCAAACTTCTGGCAAAGAGCGAGACCTGTCCGATCGAGGCTATGAAGCACGAGGAATTGCCAATCTACGGCGTTCAGTTCCATCCAGAGGTCGCCCACACCGAGATGGGGAGCGACGTTTACCGCAACTTTGCTCAGCTCTGCGGAGAGCTCTAATCAGCTAGTCGATCCTCTCCTCATCTTTTTATCGGCAACGGGTTTAGTCATCATCCCCCAGCTATTCTCCTTCTTTGTCTTAAAGCATTTCCCTGATTACGACAGTACATTGCAAAATCAAAAACTTTTTAAAGTTTTACTTCTTACTCTTTGTGGTGATATTTTGGGACACACGGTATATTATCGCACTCGAATCGAGCGGTGGGATGACTTCAAGCGGTTCATCGAGAGAATCTGCGATGGCCTCGGATACGAATTCGTGGAGATGGGGGAGTCTGTACTTGTGGTCTCAGGGTGTCTTCATGTTGAGCCCCTACAGATAAAAAGAGAAGGGTTCGGGTTTGCCAAAACCAACCTGGTTGAGCCCTGTCACTCGATTTACCTGTTAATCCTTCATTCACTTTCTTCTTTCGGCTCCGTTGAGGTCTGGGAGGACAGATAGACCTCTATGATCTTAGTCGGCACCGCGCCTCTCAGCCGTCTGTCTTCCACGATTAGCTTCACGACCCTCCCGACCTCTAAATCATCGACGGCATCGACCCAGTAGCGGCCTGGCTTGACGTTGGCGGAAATGTCATCATGGACGAATACCTTCACAATGTCCCCACGGATTTCCTCCACAACGCCATAGGTCCAGTCACGTCCGTATTTAGTCTTGAAATACCATCTGAATGCCATGACTGCTATGAACACCAGCACAAGGTAGCCGTAGTAATAGTAGATGCTTGTGGCGATTCTCCTGATGAAGGAGTAGCCAAGGAACGCACCAAAGGATATCAGGGAAATGAAGTAGTAGAAGAATCTGTACGGCTCTGGTTCTATAAAGAATTCCCTGTTTCTTGTGAGCAGGTAGCGAAGGTAGAGGAAGTATATCAGGGCTATCACAGCGAGCCAGAGGGGATTAAGCTTTAGGAACAGGACTGCGAGGTTTGTTAGGAGATATATTAAGAATGCAATTTGGAGCTTAAGGCTGAGGAACTCGTGGGTTGTTAAATCCTTCTTTATCAGCCGTGTAAGGTATCTGAACGTGGGTGGGTCTTCTGATGGGGAGGGGTTGATAAACTCAATTAGTTTGTGAATTCCGGAGTCCACCGCTTCACCTATATTATAAAGGAAATCTTCCAACGACATGATTTCACCTCTTTAGTAGGTCTTGTGCACCCGTCGGTCCCAGTATGGCGGCGGCGGTTTCGTCGTCAATGAAGAAAGGCACCACGCTCAGGTCTCCTGTAAGAGCGCTGGTGCCGTATGAGATGCCCCAGACACGGTAGCCTGTCTTTTTAGCTATCCTTCCAAAGTAGTAGTTAAGGAAGTAGTAGTCCACGCTACTTTGTCCATCTTCTACCAGTATCCCAAGGCTGCTAAAGAGGTCAAAGAGCTTTTGGTCATAGTTTGTGTTTGGAACCATAAAGCTGACCAGCCCGATGGGGTAGTACTCATCCCCGTATTTTATTCCGAGTTCATCCTGCATCTTCTTTGCTAGCTGGAAGTAACGGTCGTGATTGGTTACACTGTTTTCAAGGCGTTCAAAGAAGGACACTCCCTCGTATGTTCCGAAGTACTTCTGACCGATTATACAGGATATCAACGGCTGGAGGTCGTAGGCGCGAGCGTCGTATGCTCCCTTGGTCTCTGGGGCGGATTCGATTCCGCTGCTTCCCACATCTATGGGATCCACAGTGTAGTAGGGCATCCTGCCGATAACTATCCAGTCGAAGTATGCTGTGTTGAGAATGCTGCCCTGGCTGTCTATGACTATTCCCACTTTAACTGGAGAGCTCACCTGCTTGTCCAGAGTGTAGGACACGCTCCTGGCGGTGCTATCGATGTCTTCAAAGCTGAGCTCTATGTTGGTAGTTCCTGGCCTGAACACAACCTGGTATCTATGGTAGTCGGATAGCACCGAGGCACTGCCGGATATTAAGCTGTCCCCCCAGTTCTCCAGGATGGCAAGGGTGTCTCCTCCGTGATCCTCGTTCTTGTAGAATGGGTTGTCATCTATGAATTGAATTCTAGTACTGGAAGCTCCTTTGGTTATTTGGTAAGATAGCTGAGTATCATCTATCAATTTGCGGACAAATATCCAGTCAAACACGGCTCCTCTATTTTTGTCTCCACTGTCTATGACGAAGTATATGTACTCCAGCGGACTGTTTATTGTGATTGGAGTTCTGTCATAGTTGTTTACTATTTTGCGAGTTAGATCTAGGAACTTAACGCTTGTTCCAAACGTCATCTGTATCTCGTAGGTGTGATAGTTGAAGTCTCTGTCTTGCAGTCCTGTATTATCCAGATTGTCGTTATTAACCCACCAATTTTCAAGCCACACGCTTTTTCTGGTATACCCCCATTCTGCCCAATGAATCGCTAGAGGATTTCCATTTCCAATAATGTCGTCAGTAAACAACTGCTCTTCCAGATAGTAAACTATCCCCCGTGATGTACTGTAGTATCTTCTGTCTTCATCCCATATTCCGATCCCAGCATTCCAGTCTTGAGCTTCATTGAAGTTGGGTCTCATTCTGAACCTTATTGCAAAGCTGTAGTCTACATCGAGTCTGGTATTTGTGCGCATTGCAAATATTGAATCTCCCCCTTCTATCGTAACGGTTCCTTCTCCAGCGGGATTAAGTATTGCAGTTGCACCTTGACTGTAGGGATCAATTGCCCATTTTGAGAGTGTTTTATTAAAGTCATCGAAAAACTCAAAGACTTCATCACCATTGCCTCTCTTATATGTCCCAGTGTTGTATCTGATGTAGAACGTCCCAGGTAGGTCTCCCCGTATCCAGATGAGGGCGCCGTTGTCGTTCCAGTACTCTATCCAGAATGGGAGTGGAGACGTCATCTGGGGATCGGAATACACTTCTATCTGAGCCTGGCTCAGGTCGTTGTGGAGTATCATCTGGGCGGTGGTCGAGTCCAAGTAAACGGGTATCTGGACGTCCTGAACATTTGACGGATAGTTTACGGTAACCTGGAGGTAACCTTCACTGGAATCCGTTGAGGGCGCCACCTGAACCCCTGCGTCGAAGTCGGTGACGGCGCTGTCAGGGGCCATTCTGAACCTCACGAAGAACGTTCCGTCTATCGCCTCTGCCGTCTGGAGGGCAAGCTTCTCTGTTCCACCTGGAACTACGAGATGGCCATTTCCATCGAGGTAAGCGTCCGCGAGATCGTTCCAAAGTACTGGGTTGATGCTCGTTCCATCGAAGGTATCTATGAGCCAGAACAGGTACTCCTTATTGTAGCCGTCCGTTGCGTACACGGGATCGTCTGTGAAGTAGATGGTGTAATCTGTACCGCTTGCCTTGATCCACACCCAAACATATGTCGGGCCCCAGTACTCTATCCAGAACGGAACCTGAACGCAGGCTGTGTCGGACTTCTCGTATATCATCATCGAGGCTTCTCCGTCGGTATGATAGATGTTGGGGAAGATGCTAGTGGGAAGTTTAAGTAACACAAGGCTGCCATCGGGAAACTTGGGTATTGTGATGTTGACCCTCCATTTGTAGTTTAGACTGCACCAGTGGACTGATGGTCCAGTGTTCCCAAAGACGAGAACTCCAATGTCGCTATCCTGAAAAACTAGCTTCGGCGAGATTGGAACTCCTTTTAAGGTAGTGTTCACTACTACTGGGGCGGTAATCTGGTTAATGTCTCCTGTACGCAGCACATATCCTGTGGCGCCATCCCCGGGATAGTACTCACCGAAGAATATGAATCCCTCGCTCCAGGTTACGGAAGAATATTTGCCCAGAACATGGTCAGTATCACTGCTTCCGTTACCGTAAAGAACCTTTACCGGCTTGTCTATGAGCTCAGGGAAGGTGTACTCACACGGCTCTATCGAGCGGTAGTATCTTCCGTAGGTTAATGCTGAGAAGAGCGGGTCCTCGAGGTTTTCCAGTGTGATTATTGAGTACACGTGTCCTTCCCTAGGTATTGGGCCGGTGTAAACAACCTTCCCCGCCAAATCAGATATAGTCACATCGTTCATCTTGGCCTTTATCACAATCCTGAATGAATCGAGGGGAGCAACGACCAGCTCAACATTCTGCCTCAGGAAATCAGCCCGCTCGGCGGGGCTCATGGCTCTTATCTGGGAGACGCTGATATTCGCTATCTTGAAGTCGTATCCCTGCTTTTGGAGCTCTGCTGACATGTTGCCGAGCCATCCAATGATGGTCTGATCCTTCATGAGATTATCAGAGTAGTTTTTCGCTATCTCATTGGCCTCTCCGAAAAGGACAAGGTCACGTATGGTAGCGTTCGCCATGTTGTCGGGGTTATTTGGGTCTAGAAAGTCACGCGTGTTTGCTATGTAGTCGACTATCGTGACTATAGCCCTCTTTCCGGATATCTCGAGAGTTCTCTGGAAGTCCATCTCAACGTAGGATACTACCCTGTAAGTTTTTTCAATCTGTATTCTCTCGCTCTGAGAGATGATTATCTGTGATGATACGTCCTCATACGTCGCGAGAAGAAGCATAAGGGGGATTAGAAGAAGGATAACCGTGGAGTTAAGAACGAATGCGCGCCGCTTTCTCATCAGTCTTCCCTCCAGATCCTCAGGGTTATTGTTATCGGTTTAAAGAGACCCGGAATGTTGCCCATGGAAACAAAGACTACGTTGACGGTTGGGGGCAGCTTTATCAGTATTGGGTTAGTCTGGGTTCCATCGCCGCCGAGGTTGCGGAAGAGCCTTATTATCGCGTCGTCAACGGCGTATCGCTCCATTCCATCGAGGAGATCCTGGGCGGTGATATCACAGTATGGGGCATCTCCTGCGGTAACGTAATGCGGAGAGCTGTCTCCGGTCCAGTAGTAGGTGATGTTGTATCCGGAACAGCCGCTCCTCAAGAGTTCTGGGAAGACGTTACCGTATCCAGCAAAACCCTGAATAACGTAGGTTAGTTCTCCGTCTCCATTTTGGGGTTGTATCCAGTATCCGTATTCATCTCCATTTTCGTCTGTGTCCTTTCCTAGGCTTATGTGGACTTTATTTTCTCCGGGAATAAGAGCGTTGTTTAGGAGTCTAAATTGACTGTCAAAGGTGTTTCTAGTATACCCTATTCTTGCAAGGGCATATATGAACGGATTGGGTGGATGCTGGTATATATATTGGCTTCCGATGTAATCATTAGTTATTTCAATTTCTTGGGTGGGAGTCTTTTCTGAGGAAGTATCTAGATAATACCAGGGGAACTGGAACTTTACCCAAAGAGGAGTGGTTCCATAAGGAATTTCAAATGTCCAAGTAACATCTCTGCACCAGCTAGATGGATCGTCAACATCCGATGCATCACAGAGAGATGCAGTGTACTGATTTATCGGTTCGGTTATGTCGATGGTGTAAGAAGTAAGCAGCACGCCGGGTGTGTAGTCCGCATAAACAAAGGATTCATTGCCTATGAGGTGGATGTTTGGAACGTACTCAGTATTCTCATAGCCTGCCCTAACTATTATCGTGGTATATCTGCTTGAGATGTGGGTATAGTTGTACCCAGCGTTTTCAAGGGCAGTTGCTATGGTGGTGTTGTCCCAGTAGCACACCTTCGTCATCGTGGTGGCGTTATACTGGCACGGTGCGCTTAGAGGTATGGGTATTTCTTCGTTGAACATGAACGATAATGAGACTGGAGTCTGAGCGGAAACGTTTCCAACGGCGATCTGAATACTCAGGGCATTAAGTTTTCCAGGGATGAAGAGATATTTCCATGCTGTTATTCCGTGTTTGGCCGTAACGTCCTCGAAATAGAACTTGTCGTTAAATTTAAGCGTGGAGGGAATTGATGTGGTATACTTTATCTTAATGTATTGGGCACCTTTTTCACCACCATCGTACCCGCTCTTGTAGACCCTCACTTCGAATACGTTGGTCTCTCCAGGTTTGAAGTTCTCTATTAACTCCAGTCCTCCGGATGGGTTCGTGTCTACGAGCTTTTCGTTGTTGTCAACGTACCCTGACCATATGAGTTGGCCATTAAGATAGACCTCATAGTTAGAACCGACCCGTGCCGGCTCAAGGAACCAATTTATTTCCTGAATTTCGGCATCCTTTGGAATAGCATCCGCGGGAATTATGTATTTTATTATGACGGCGTCATCTTGGTTATCCGTTCTTGCATATATGTATCCTCCCCTGGCTGTATAGGTGTTTTCCTTGCTTCCTAGATTGTTGAGAAACGCCCTCGCCATGTATCCCCTCGGCGTCTGGTTGTAGGCATAACCACTGAGTAGGAGTGTGGCGGGGGTCACGTCCGAGGCCGTTGAATAGTTGGCTCCAGTTTTTCTTAGATATGGGCTTGTGTAGTTGTTTATCATGAGTTCATAGTTGTAGTCCGTTAAGGTGTTGTTGAGGACGTAACCCATTATTACCTCCGCTTTGTGCTTAAGGTTTGCATCTGGAAAAACCGGTGCTGTGGCCCAGTACGTTGCCACGATATCGATTGGGGACATATCTGGAGTTACAAGCGTTGTGTTGAGAGTTCCATCGCTTATCCACTCTTCGAGCTTCTCTGGAGGAACGAGCTCCCTAAGGGGAAGGGTTCTGAACATGGTTAGGGTATCTTCTGCCACATATTTGGACTGAGAACGCATGTATGTTGAGTAAACTTGGGCGTTCGGGTTAATCTGGCTTATGCTAACCACAAATATTGTTACGAGCAGGAGTGCAAGTATGGCGTCGAGTGTGAATACAAAGCCCCGTCTCTTCATGAGTCATCCCACACCCACAGCTTTAACACGGCGAGGCTCGCCTGGGGCTTCATTATGGTATCTATTCCATTGAGGTCAGTTATTACGGCCTCATCGATGTTCTTCATCTCGTAGACCCAGACGTATATATCCAGGCTTTCACCTTGGTTTATCTGGGTCAGAAACTCCTTCCAGGGTATTATCGCGTAGTAGGGGCTCTCAGAGATGTACGATTTTATGTAAGTTTTTCCGTTGATTGTCTGATTGACGATTATCTTCATTGTGGAATCGGCGGCGGTCCTGTAGGCAGCCATAACGGAGTAGCCAGAGATATTGGTACCCCTCATCCAGGCAACCATGACGATGTAGCCCGTGTTGTTGAACGCGATCTTGAGAGCCATGTAGTCTGGGATGGTCGTGTATATCGTTCCAATGTAGAGCTCCTCAGGAAGCGCGTCCGAAGTCACAGTATAAGTTTCGTTGTACAGCATCTTGGTCATCGGAACCCTTCTCTCGGTGTAGGTTATCCACGGAGAGCGGTCCATAGAGGCTTTTATGATTGAGGGGTTGTCAACAAAGGTGCCGTTTATCATTGTCATGTTGTAGTCGGCGTTGACGACCTTCGTTGCGTAGACGTATCTAATTGTAAGGTTAGTAGACGATACGCCTCCCTGCTGGCCCCACCATATCGTCCCTGTCCATGTTGTCGTGACTTGTTCTCCTTCCCTATGATAGGGTATCCACAGTTCGTAAGTTCCGTCGTTGAGACGGTTCCATCCTATGAGGAGCCACCCACTGTCCACATCTATATAGACCGTAGCGCCGGCTGGTATGTTATAGTTCTGGGGGCCACCGGGAGCGGGGATGTCAACTCTCACGTCTGCATCCTCGGCGAGTTTGAATACAAAGCTTTCCCCCGCTGTCAGGTTGGTTATATTTGCTATGCCTCCTGTACCGCGAAGGTCTGTTCTGAGTGGATAGGCCCACACGATGTCCACTATTGGGTTTCCATAGGCGTATCCATGCGTGGGTGTGATGGATAGGCGCCCTCCCCAAGGGATATCTACGGAACCATCCACGTTGGGAGGCACTACTGTCACGTCTCCTTCAATTTCAATTCTAGTGAGGTAAAATCCGAGGGTAAAGTCTTTCCCCATGCTTAAGTTGACTAGTGCACTCTTCAAAGAGGCCTCACCATTAGTATAGGCCTTATTTAGGGCCTCTATCTTTTTGTAGTCTATTGTGTTGGGATATTTTGTGTTCTCTAGCCCGAGATAGGCTAGATTTGAAGGGTTCGACTCCCAGTCAGATGGAACTCCGGGATTTTTTACGATGATATCGAGCATGTTGTCTCCTATATTAGCCCTCTCGTACCAGCCCAGCATGATGGTTATATCATCTTTTAGTGCACTGGATGTGCTGGTTATCATTCCCAGCATGAGTATAACTATGACCAATGAGAGCATCGCGTCAAAGGAAAGTAGCTGACCTCGCCTCATTTTCTCACCACATCCACGTTTATCTCAACTTCTTTTCCACCAAAATACAGCTTGCCCCCGCTCAGCCGAACGTTCGTGTTTGAGGCAAGGTCATTGACTATGTACTGCTTTATGTTGGTTTCTAGGGTTGCTTCAGGGACGGCGCTTCCCGAGTACGTTATGATGATATTGACCTGTATCTTGCTATCCAGCTCGTTCATGCTAATGGATGTGAGCTGGAATGTGTGGTAAGTGTAGTTGTCAGCCTTTATTATTACGTTCAGGGGAGCGTAGCCAGCTTCGTTGATCACAACCCCTGTGTTCAGGTACGCACAGGCGTTGGACGCAGAATTCCTTGCATAGACTACTAGTGAGATATCTCTGTTCTCATTCAGGTAGGGGGGTACTATTATTAGAACACCGGCCAGGATTATGGCAATTATGAAGAGAGCCTCAATCGCGGTTTGAGCCCTACGACGAGATATCGACATACAGCCTTCCCTCCGCCTCGTTGTACGTTGCCACTATCTGGAATTCTCTATCTGCCTCTGTGAGGGTCACTGAGCTTTCCCGGTAAATTGGCACGGGACTGTTCTGAATGACGAGGTACTTCCTGCCAGCTATCGTGGCGCTTATCATGATGGTATCGTTGGATGGTACGAGTGTAATCGTGACTTTGTCGCCTGAATCGAGGTCCATGGGAAGTTCTTTCTTCACGCTGAAGCCGTCCCCAACAGCGTAGACTTTTACAACCGAGTCTCTCACGTCTATCGAGAATGCTTTGAGCTTTGCAACGGCATCAAAGGTCTCGGCGTGGGTTGTCTCGCTACTGGCAATATAAACTAGGTTAACCATTGTTAAGGTTATCAGAGTAACCGCAAAGAGGAGGTCAATGCTTATCTGTCCCATCTTCATGTTCAGCCACCAGGATTAATGTTTATTCTCAGCTCGCCCTTTGTGGAATCAAACGTCCAGCTGTTGGGATTGTCAGGGTTCCACTCGACGACTATTTTCAGGGTCACAGGGAGGTCATTGGGGTCTATCTCCAGGCCGTAAATGGTATCCGCGCCAATAGTGATGTCTCCTATGGGAGACCATATGGACGAGTTATCGTACAGCACAGCTTGATACATTGCCCTGCTCCAGAATATGTTCTTATCTCCGCCACTAAGAACGATGTTAAAGCCCGTGCCAGTGACTGTGACGTAAGTACCGTTGCCATCATTGCTGTAGTTGCCGTAGGTTATGAATATTCTCGGACTCTCCAGGTTCAGGGCCTTTTCGAGCAGGCCTGCATCCCTTAAGTATGTCAGCCTGACGTAGGTGGTGGATTTGGCACCGGGTCCCTGGGCATAAACTTGGCTTATGGTGTTGGATATGGCGTTGGCGAGGTTCTTCTCCTCGAGACTTACCTGAATACGGAGAGTTTCAGTTGAAGTTGAGCCTTCCCGGAAAGTAACGTTGTTCACAGAGTAAAGTAACAGTATAAGCATTATACCGAATATGAGCATAAACTCCAGTGAAACCTGGCCACGCTTCGCTTTTTTCATCATACATTCTCCCCTCAGTATTGATATGGTGTGAACATCTATTTAATGGTTACTCTCGGATTTTTCAGCTTTTATTACTGCAAAAAGGCCCGTTCCGGCTTTTCTGGTTGTAACTCCGAAGTAATCGCCGCTGAATATCTTGAACTTGTACCTTTCGGGGGGTAGGGAATGCTTCTCCACAAGTTCAGTCAGCTCATCGATGAAGAACTGTGTGAGCTCGTAGTAAATCAAGTCGAGCTTCTCCTTCGTGTAGTCCCTGATGAAGAGAATCACTGGCAGCATCGCGAGGCCGAGAATTAAGTAGGGCTGTTTTAGCAGCAGGGAGGCCACTGCCGTGGCTGCAATGACACCTCCTACGGCGGCGTATGCTGCTTTTTCCTTTTTCTTTATCCCCTTGATTTCCTCTACCTTCTCTTCCCAGATGTCCAGAAGCGCCGGATTGTAGAAGTCAAAGGCGGTGTGACGCTTTCCCTTTGCAATCCTTTCCCTGATTAAATCGTCCCAGTCGTCCCTGTAATAGATGATCTCTCCATGGAGCCTGGCCCTTTCAGCATCGAGGGAGGAGATTATCCTGATTATGTCCTCGGCGCTTTCGTGGGCTATGTGTGCGTAAACCTCCTTCTCGTCGAGCTCCAGCGCGACCTCGACGGAGTCCTTTATTGGCTCGGTCATTCCCCATCACCGGGATATATGTCGTCGAAGTCAGGCAGACCGCTTAGCAGCTTCTTCTTCTTAGCCTCAGCCTCTTTCTTGGCCTTCATGAACGACTGAGCGTAGCGCTTGGCAGTTAGTACTATCTCTTCGATGCTCTTGCTTTCGTAGATGCCGCTCAGCAGGGTTACAACTTCAACCTCTCTCTCGCGCGGATCTGGATAGAAGCCGCGGAATATCTGCTTACCTCGTATCTTGTTGGTGAGGTAATCGAGGGCCTCGAATATCTCCGTAGCTTTGAGCAGCTCCGGCGGCCCATGAATTGCAACGAGGCCGTAGAGCGCTGACTCTATGTTTGCATCCAGATAAAGCCCCTCGTTCTCGAAGGACTTCATTATGAGCCTTGAGAGGCTCTTGACCTTGTTAGCGTCAGCTTTCGCGTAACCAATGGTGGCAAAGCTTCCAAAGGCCTTGAGAACGAACTTCAGATCGCTCGCGTCAAGCGTCTGCTCGCCGGGAACGTCGACAAGTGCCAGCAGGGAGGCTATGCGCTCGACTATCGTGTAGTTTATCCTCTCGTAGGCCTTTGTTATGTCGTCGCCGCTCTCTTTCAGCTTGTTGTTGTCGATGGCTATGATGGAGTCGGCGATCTTAGAGAGCTTGTCTATAGTTATGGCCGCGTTTATGGTCGGCCTTATGCCCTCCTCCCTGAGTGGAAGTGCTCCAATGGCCACGACGAGCGAATCGGGGTACTCCTCTTTTAGAGCCTCTGCCAGAACTGGTGTTCCTCCGGCTCCAGTTCCACCGCCGAAGCCAAAAGTTAAGAAGAACACGTCTATGTCTTCGTAGCCGATTATCGACCCTATCTTGCGCATTACCATTGGTAAATCGCGCTTCATTGCCTCTCTGCCAAGTAGTGGATTGGCGTTGACACCCTTTCCACCGGTGAGGCCCTCTCCTATGAGTATTCTTCTCTCGTGAGGAATGTGTTTTAGGTAATCTAGGTCTCCCCTGGAGGTGTTTATCGCCAGTGCCTCAAAATCAACTAGGGCGAAGAGGTCGGCTATCTTCGTTCCGCACTGGCCGACCCCTATGATTAGAGCCCTCACCTTTTAATCACCCCACTACGATGACGCGCACCTTCCCATTCTCTCTGAGGAGTACCATTGCCTCTCCCCTAATGTATCTGATGAAGCCCGTGGTGAATATCTCCTTCGCTATCTCCACGTTCTCTGGTTCGTAGAATATGAAGAACACGACACCCTTGGGAGTCTTGCCGGGAACGAGAACCACTGCTTTGTCGGTCGGAACCGTGACGTTGCCCACAGTAACTGTACCATCCTCAATGTAGAACCTTATATAGGGGTTGTAGTCTCTGATGCAGTAGTCGCCGAAGTTTGCCATCACTATGTAGCTCTCCTCGCCGATGACCGTCGAGTTGGCCGGTATGAAGCCTCCGCTGAAGAGATCGTTCAGCGTGGTTATTATCTCGTTCACGCTCTCCGGATCCATTCCGGGTGCAATGATCTGGAACACGTCGGTGTTAAGGGCCCTCTCGATGTCGTAGAGGTTAACGGGCGGTATGTACTGGAAGCGCGAGAGGTAGAGTATAGCGCTCGCTGTCTCCAGGGTCTTGTCCTCTATCAGTCCGCTGTCCCTGGCTTCCATCACGAAGTCGAGGGTCTCATTGGTGTAGTTGTGACCATACTTGATGAGCAGGTCGGTGACCCTGACGGTGAGCTCGACGCTCGGGGTTCCCGGGAATTCTTTGTTCTTCTCCCAGACGTAGTAGGTCTTCCAGTAGGGCCAGCCGCCATTAATCCTCTGTTCTATGAGCCACTCAATGTGGGGTTGAAGTTCTTCGGGCGTGGCTATTCCGTCGAGGGCCTCAAGGACTGTGAGCGTGGTCAGGACGTCAGGCTTGAGCATGTAGGCAAAGTACCTCGTTGTCACGTAGGTTCCCCAACCGTCGTTGGTTATGCTCAGGAGCCAGTCCTTAGCCTTCTGGATTAGCGGGTCGTCCGAAGGAACGCCCAAATCGCGGAGGGCCTTAACGGCCAGAGCGGTCTCGTAGGGCTGAGGCCCGAGGACTGTGTTGCCCCAGAGGCCGTAATCGAGCTGAGCGCTGCGTATGAGCTCTATTGCCTGAGCTTTTTCTTCCTCGGTAAGATCGTTGTACATGAGGAGTATCTCGAGAGCGTAGTAGTAGCCGACGGACATCCTGCCGTCCTGCTCTATCCAGAGGGCATCCTTCTGGAATGCTTCCCTTGCCCACGCCACTGCCTTATCTATGGCCTCCTTCTCGGGATAGCACTCCTTGATTGCCATAAGGGCGTAGTAGGTAGCCTTCTCGTCGGAGGGTGAGTTCAGAGTCAGACCCCATCCTCCATCGGGGTTCTGCATGTTCTTCAGGGCTTGGCAGGGCATCTCGTATGGGTTTTTAACCTCGCTTGGAGGCAGTATCTCAAAGGACGTGGAGAGCGCCATCAGGGCAAAGGAGGTTGTCGCTATGAGCTCGGTGGAAGAGAACAGATTCGGAGTGTTCATCCAATAAACGAGGTCGTTGGATGTTTTGCTGTAAGATTCGAGTTTTATGAGTATTCTCGCGGTGTCAAAATCGACTGGGGTGTGGAGAACCAGGGCATATGTGAGCATCGCCCTCTCTTTCATAGTTATCTCGCCGTTGAGGAGGACGTCCTTGACTTCATCTATAGTCTCTTTGTCGACGGGATATCCTGTGCTGTGATATGCGATGAGCTTAAGGGCGAGGGCTTCGTAACCGGGAATCTCACAGGAGGCGTTTTCAAGATATTTAATCGCATCGCGAACAATCTGGCTGTTGTAGGTGTAGCCAGCCTCACCGAGGGCCCACACAGTCATGACCGTCGGGTAGCATGAAACAGGTGTTCCCGGGATATAGCCCCAGCCGTTCTCGCTCTTCGCAGAGAAGAGATAGGAAATTCCATTTTCGAGGGCTGGCCTTATCTTCGTCTTGGTCATTGTATCCAGATGGGGATACGCTCTCTCCAGCGCTATGACGGCATATGCAGTGTCGAGGACGTTGCTTGTCTCACCTGGATAAAGACCCCATCCCCCATCCGGGTTCTGATATGAGAGAAGCGTCTCCAAAAGGGTTGAGATGTCCGGGACAATGCCCCCGTCCAGGTCGCTGGTAGCCCCGGATAATGCCATGACTGCCAGGCTTATTTCCCTCGTCTGCTTTGTAGATTCAGCCGAGTCACCAAGAAACTTTACAGAGCCATCTATCGTTCCGGCACTAACGGCTGGAATCAACATGAAAACAATCATCATTAAAGCCAGAACTTTCTTCATCATCTTACACCCCTAGGTTCATTCTAAGCGGCCAGAATAAATAAACTTTTTCCATAAAAAGGGGAGAGAAAGCTCAGTGCTTTATGAAGCGTTCTGTTTTGTCCACATCATCGCGCATTATAAGAACGACACGGCTCGGCTCGTACTCGTCCTCGATGTGGTAGCCGGGCAGGTGCTTGACAAGCTCCTCTGCGAAGGTCTTGATTTCTTCATGGCGCGGCATGTTGTTTATCGTGAGTCGGTTCCTCGAGAAGCCGACGAACATGTAGGCTTTGGCCTCGACGAACATTGGTTTGGCCTTCATTATGAGCTTTGCGTAGCCCTCTGGATTGTGCATGTTCTCGTCCTTGACGAGCGTGAGTCTTATCACCGTCCTCGTTGGCAGACCGTTCATGAGCTCGAGGGTTCTTGTTATTTTCTCCCAGCCGTCGGGAATCATTGGGACATTGACGCGGTTGTAGGTCTCTATGTCTGGAGCGGTGAGCGAGACGTAGAGCTGGGTCGGAAGCTTGTCCTCCTTAATCATCTCTTCGAGTCTCTCCGGAGCGGTTCCGTTTGTGACTATGAAGGTGGTGAATCCGCGCTTGTGGAACTCCTCAACTAGATCGCCCATGTATGGATAGAGCATCGGCTCACCGGAGAGACTTATGGCGGCGTGCTTCGGATTCCAGGCCTCCTCGAACTTCTTCATGTTTATTCCAGGCATGCCCTTGTAGCCGACGAGGAGCTTGCGCTGGGCCTTTATGCTCTCCTCGACTATGAAAGCCGGGTCGTCCCAGGGTCCAGGAAGCTCGGTTCCAAGGAAGCCCTCCATGGGACGCCAGCAGAAGATGCAGTTGTGGGTGCACCATGCAGTAACCGGCGTCATCTGCAGACAGCGGTGGGAGTGTATTCCGTAGAACTTCTGCTTGTAACAGAACCTGTCGTGCTTTATGCTCTCTTTGAGCCAGTGGCAGAGCTTGACTGAGCTGTGTCTGCCCACGAGAGCGTAATGCTGCTTTTTAAACAGTCTCGCAATCTCGCCCGGCATGTTTGGATTGGACTTGAACGTTATCGCCATTAGTCTCACCTAACTCCACTTCAGACACCCTTTTAAAAAGATGTTGGGAACAAAGCTGTCCCATATTTTATCGTCGAAAAACTATTCGTCAATCGGAGAAAAGTTTAAAAGGAAAAGTTCGAGGTTAAGCCCATGTTCGAGCGGGTAAAACCGATTCCAATGCTCAAAAAGGAGGAGTTCGAGATCTTTCCTACGGAAGAACCAGAGGTCGAGAACAAGCCGAAGGTTAAGTTCCTGTTTGAAGTTAAACGTCACCATTTGGCTTAATCCTCAAGCAGGGCGTTTATCAGGACTATGTCCTCAAAGAAGACATGATTCTTAGCGGCTATTTCTCCCTTTAGACCCACTTCTTTCAGCCTCTCGAGAGTCTCTTTTATTCCTGTTATGGAGCTCTGAACTATTTGAACGATTCCACCGGGCTTTAGATAATCGGCAACTTCATCTATGAACCTGTCGAGGACTTCCCTTCCGGTTTCTCCCCCCACCAGTGCTAGGTCTATAGGCTCCTCGGGTTCGCCGGGCAGATACGGCGCGTTGAAGGTGATGACGTCAAACTCCCCATTAACCCCCTCGAAGAGGTTGCTCTGGATGAACTCAACGTTTTCAATGCCGTTGAGCCTCGCATTTTCCCTTGCCAGCTTAATGGCGAGGGGATTTACGTCAACGCCGAGGACGTACTCTGCCTTTCTCGCCATCAGAAGTGCTATTATGCCCGTTCCGGTGCCCATATCGAGGGCAACGTCGCCATGTTTAACCGCCAAGTTCTCGGCTAAGAGAAACGTATCCTCCGCTGGCTCGTAGACTTGCGGATGAAGTTTGAGCTTTAGTCCCTTGTAATATATCATCATGAAAGTAGATATCTTCAGAACCTTTTTGTGTTTAACCCTGTGTCTTTTTGGCTTTTTGGGATATTTTTCGAATATCTTTCGAACATTTTGAAAATATTCTTATGTTTTGTATACTTGTCAACGTATTGTCCTGTAGAAATGCCACATGACAGAACTTTCTTGCATTTGATGACGATTTGTCATATGTAACCTACGAAAGACTTAAGTATGTGTGCCTTCATGTATAGGTGCATAAAATCGTACTGGGGTGTTGTTGAATGAACAGGAAAGTGACTATAGGTAGTTTAATGGCCCTGTTGCTTCTGGCAGCAATCTTTGCCGTCCCCGCTGTCGCTGAGAAGCCAGAGACTATCAGGGTTGTCGCACACATAGACAGGGGCCACTTCAAGGCCGATGCCGTCAAGGGAATCGGGGGTAAAATCGTCTACGAGTTCAAGCTGATCGATGCCGTTGTCATTGATATCCCAGCTAATGCCGTCGGCAAGCTGGCTAAGCTCGACGGCGTTACCAAGGTCGAGTACGACCACATGGCTCAGGTTTACAGGGGCGGTCCGCCGTGGCTCATCAGCCAACCGACCCAGCCTGCTCAGACGGTTCCGTGGGGAATTGAGCGTGTTCAGGCCCCAACCGTCTGGAGCATAACCGACGGCTCCAGCAACGGCGTCATTGAAGTTGCAGTCCTCGACACTGGAGCCGACTGGGACCACCCGGACATTGCCGCCAACATTGTCTGGGGAATTAGCACCATTGGTGGTGTTGTCAGCACGGATCCTGCTGACTGGTACGACGGAAACGGCCACGGAACCCACGTTATAGGAACCATAGCGGCCCTTAACAACGACATTGGTGTCGTCGGAGTTGCTCCGAACGTTGAGATCTACGCCATCAAGGTCCTTGATGACAGGGGAAGCGGAACCTACACTGACATAGCCATTGGTATAGAGCAGGCCGTTCTCGGTCCGGACGGAGTCCTCGACGCTGACGGAGATGGAATAGTCGTTGGCGACCCGGATGACGACGCTGCCGAGGTCATAAGCATGTCTCTCGGCGGTCCGAGCGATGACCAGTACCTCCACGACATGATAATCCAGGCCTACAACTACGGCGTTGTCATAGTTGCTGCCAGCGGCAACGAGGCCGCTGACCAGCCGAGCTACCCGGCTATCTACCCGGAGGTCATCGCCGTTGGTGCCACCGACTCAACCGACGCCATAGCTTACTTCAGCAACCTCCAGCCTGAGGTCAGCGCTCCGGGTGTTGACATCCTCAGCACCTATCCGGACGACACCTACGAGAGCCTCAGCGGAACCAGCATGGCTACTCCGCACGTCAGCGGTGTTGTTGCCCTCATCCAGGCTGCCTACTACAACAAGTACGGCAAGGTTCTCCCGGTTGGAACCTTCGATGACATGAACACCAACACCATCAGGGGAATCCTCCACGTTACGGCCGATGACCTTGGAGATCCAGGATGGGACATATACTACGGTTATGGAATAGTGAGGGCTGACCTGGCCGTCCAGGCGGCCCTTGGTTGATTCTCTTATTTTTCACTACTTTTCACTTTGAGATAACACATATGTAGAATATTTAGCTTTGAGGTCTTTGTAATTGCTAATTTGGAATACGCTGACTCCAACTTTTCTGTGTTTAACGCTCGTTCTCTTGATTTTGTGCATATCTTGGTATCCATTACAACGTTTGATCTTTGTGTACTCGTCGATGTATTGACAATGATATTCCACGTTCTGCGGCGTTGTGTCATGTTAGTTCCAGAAAGATTTAAGTATGCATTTTATTAGGTATTGCTGAACTAATATGTACTGGGGTGGTGCTGTATGGTCAGTAAGCATGCGATCAGTGCGCTGCTTCTTGCCCTGCTGGTCTTGTCGCTGCTCGCGGTTCCGGCAACCGCGGAGAAGCCTGAGATGATCAGGGTGGTAGTGCACATTGATAAGGCCCAGTTCAAGCCGAACGAAGTCCTTGGAATTGGTGGCCACGTTATCTACCAGTTTAAGCTCATAGATGCCGCGGTTGTTGAGATACCCTCAACTGCGGTGGGCAAACTTAGAAAGCTACCGGGAGTCAAAATGGTTGAGTTCGATCATCAAGCGGTTCTCCTAGGAAAACCCCCGGGAGTCGGAAAGCCTGGGAGTTCCCAGCCTGCTCAGACGGTTCCGTGGGGAATTGAGCGTGTTCAGGCTCCAACCGTCTGGAGCATAACCGACGGCTCCAGCAACGGCGTCATTGAAGTTGCAATTCTCGATACTGGAATAGACTATGATCACCCAGATCTTGCGGCTAATCTGGCTTGGGGCGTTAGCACCTTGAGGGGCAAAGTTTCTACAAAGTCGAGAGACTACTACGACCAGAATGGCCACGGAACCCACGTCGCAGGAACCATAGCCGCCCTTAACAATGACATTGGCGTCGTCGGAGTCGCCCCGAACGTTGAGATATATGCAATCAGGGTCCTTGACGCCAGCGGAAGGGGTTCTTACACCGACATTGCCATTGGAATTGAGCAGGCCCTCCTCGGTCCCGATGGAGTTCTCGATGTCGATGGCGACGGAGTAATAGTCGGTGATCCCGATGACGACGCTGCCGAAGTCATAAGCATGTCCCTCGGTGGTTCGGTCAATGACCAGTACCTCCACGATATTATAATCCAAGCCTACAACTACGGTGTCGTCATCGTTGCCGCTAGCGGTAATGAGGGTGCATCCAGTCCCAGCTATCCGGCAGCTTATCCAGAGGTTATAGCCGTCGGTGCAAGCGACATCAGCGACCAGATTGCCTACTTCAGTAACCTCCAGCCCGAGATCAGCGCTCCTGGCGTTGATGTGCTCAGCACTTACCCGGACGATTCCTACGAGACCCTCAGCGGTACGAGCATGGCTACTCCGCACGTCAGCGGTGTTGTTGCCCTCATCCAGGCTGCCTACTACAACAAGTACGGCAAGGTTCTCCCAGTTGGAACCTTTGATGACATGAGTACCAGCACTGTCAGAGGAATCCTGCATGGCACTGCTGATGATCTCGGTGAAGCTGGTTGGGACATCTACTACGGTTATGGAATAGTAAGGGCTGACTTGGCAGTTCAGGCGGCCATCGGCTGATTTCTCTTTTTTATTTCTCTGTTTTGATAGTCTGAGCAAGGTTTTCTTAACTGGAACAGAAGCCTTAGTTGTTCTCAGGAAACGTTCAAGGGATTAGAGAGAAAAAGAAATCACTTCCTCTTCCATTCGGTGTAGCCGCACCTTCCGCAGCTCCAGCGGTCCTTGTGCTCGGCCATGAAGACACCCGGACCACAGCGCGGGCAGAACTTGTTCTTCCTCTTGACCTTACCGCCCTGAACCTCATAGAGCTTCCACTTCTGTCCCATCTTCACTCCTCCTCCTTGGTTATTATTCCGTCCCTAACAAGGATGTACTCGGGCTCTATGTAGAGCATCCTCTCCTTGCTCTCATAAGCCTTAGCGTAGCCCTTGCTGACCCTGCTACCGAAGTAGGACTTTATGTACTGGAGGACGGTAGTCTCGGGGTCGAGGTCGAGCATGGCGACGAGCTTGCCCTTGACGTCCTTCCTGCTCGGGGTTGGCTCACCCTCGTGAATGACGTCGAAGTATATCTCCTTTCTTCCGAGGAGCTTGTTCTCCTTAATCTCGGTAACCTTAATCTCCATCGCGAACCACCTCCATCTTAGACATGAGCCTCCCGCACTTGAGCTTGCATTCGGGTGTTACCTTTATAAGCACTACCCCCTCGTCGGGCTGGCCGTAGAGCACCACCGAGCCCTCGGGGGCGTAGAGCACGGCCGGAATCGCCGCGAGGTCTTCCTCTCCGCACACCTTTATGTAAACCTTTCTGCCCCTCTCGGCTAGTCCAAATCCCTTTTTGATTGCGTTTAATAAAGCTTTCGTTATTGTTCCGGGCGGATTCTGCACGGTCATTATGACCGCATCGCTCTCAATGTCCGGACTGTATTCCTGTCTTTTAGTTTTATGATCGTAGATGGCCAGGCTCGGCTTTATCCCGAGCCTGAGGACGTTTTCTGTAACAACGTCGCCGACGGTGACAACGTGCCTGGCCCTTTCAAGCTCTTCCCTAATCATGAGGTATGGCTTGGGTATCTCCCCCCGGATGAGCTTTCCGAGGGGATCCTTTAACTCCTTCCTGAGCTCGGGGGTTAGCTTGAAGTGGAACATCATCTAACCCTTATGGCGTACTTTCCTGGGACTTTGACGCCCAGCTTCTGGGCTATTTTCGACTTCTCGGGTTCAGTGATTATGACGAGGTCGAACCACTCGTCGCTCAGATCCCTGCTGCCGCAGACAGGGCAGCGGTCTTCCGTGGTTATGTAGTGGCAGTGCCTGCAGGCGCGCTCCTTCATGCCTCCTCAGCCTCCTCCTTGCGCTTCTCCTTAGCTATCCAGTCGGACTTGCCAAGGCCGGGCTGGCGCATGGTGAGGCCTATCTTATTCTCCCTGATAACGCGGCTCTTAATGCTTATCGCTATAATTCTCGCTTTGACCTCGTCTCCAAGCTT
Organism: Thermococcus onnurineus NA1; assembly: GCF_000018365.1. Taxonomy (NCBI): domain Archaea; kingdom Methanobacteriati; phylum Methanobacteriota; class Thermococci; order Thermococcales; family Thermococcaceae; genus Thermococcus; species Thermococcus onnurineus. Next base: position 1,801,487 of record NC_011529.1, read on the forward strand.
GAGGATTCTCTTGGTCTCCTTACCGAGGAACTGCTTGTTCTTCTCGTCGAAGACTACGTAATCGTCCATAAGCTGTGAGATGTGAACGAGACCGTCCATCGGACCGATCCTTATGAAGGCTCCGTAGGGAGCGACGTCTATAACCTCTCCCTCAACAACCTCGTGCATCTCGGGCTTCCAGACGAGGACGTCGAAGACAACCTCGTGGTAGGTTGCGCCATCGCCGGGAACGACGACACCCTGGCTTATCTCTTCAACATCCATGACGGCTAAAATAACCCCCTCATCCCTGTCGTAGATACCCTCGTAAGTTTCCCTGAGGACTATCTTTGCCGCCTCCTTGGGATCCATGGTGAACATCCGGGGGGGAATCCTTACAACATCCTTAATCTTCAGGAGCTTGTACATGCCTTTACCTCCTTGGTGAAGGGAATAAGAGGAAAGAAATCACTCCTTCTTACCGAACTTCTCTTTGTACATCTCGATGGCCCTGAGGATTTCCCTCTTGGCCTCCTCGGCGGTGCCCCAGCCTTCGACGGTGGTGACTTTGCCCTGGAGCTCCTTGTACCTCTGGAAGAAGTGGGCTATCTCGTCAAGGAAGGCCTTCGGAACGTCGTCGATGTCCTTCCAGTCATTGAAGTACGGATCCTCGACGGGAACGGCGAGAACCTTCCAGTCTTTGTCTCCGCTGTCCTCCATCTTCATGATGCCTATCGGCCTGGCCTCGACGATGGTGAGCGGGTAGACCGGCTCGCGCATGATGACCATTATGTCAAAGGGGTCGCCGTCGTCGTACCAGGTCTGCGGGATGATTCCGTAGTCAACCGGGTAGAAGAACGGGCTGTAGAGCACTCTATCAAGCTTGAGAAGGCCGGTCTTCTTGTCGAGCTCGTACTTGTTCCTGCTTCCCTTCGGAATCTCTATAAGAGCGTAAACGACCTCTGGAACCTCCGGTCCGGGCTCAAGCTCGTGGAACGGGTTCATCCTTACCACCTCTTACTCCTTGTAGAACTTCTAGGTTAGGCTTTCGGATAGGGCTTTTAAAGTTGTTGGTTGTGAAACCGAGAAAAAAGCAGTGGGGAGAAGGAAAGGGCTTCAGTTGTCCTTCTTCTCCTCTTTGGGCAGAGGTTTTCTGTACTCGTAGGAGATGCCGTCGTCTATTATTGCGTAGACCTCTTCCTCACCATCTATATAGTGCAGTATCGGCTTGTCCAGCAGCTCGAACGTCGTCTCCAGGTCCTTGGGAGTCCTCGGGACGATTGAGTCCCCATTCAGAAGCTCTTTCTCTATCGTCGGGCCTCCCGTAATGATAAGCTTTATGGGACAGGTCGATATAATTGCGTCTCTGCCTTCCCAGTGGGCGTACATCGTGATTGGTATGACGTAATCCCCAGGTTCAATATCGCCGACGGTTACGTGGCCGCTGAACGTGTATTCATCTTCCGGGGCTATCATCCTCTCGACGCCGCTTTCTGTTTCTACAAACATGTCAACCTCGCTTGGAAGGTTGGAATAGCCCGTTTGGAGCCATATCCAAACGTCTTTCATTTCGTTCAGGTAGTTCCTGACGGTTAGTGCGTCAAAGTCCGTTTCGCTGTTAACATCGTACCTCTACAATGGCGGCGTAATCGTCCTCGCACAGAAAACCTATGTATTCTTCTTCTGGGGTACTACATTGACCCTCACTTACCTACTTGCATCAAAACTCATGAACGTTCCACTTGAACCCATGAGAATCAACGACGCTAGAGCAAATGTTATTATCACTGAGAAAATACTCTTCATCTCTTAGGATGTCATTCCCTAAGGTCGGTAATGCTGTTGATTTTTCCACCTCCATATTGGGCAACTAGTTTGGAACACTATTATGTATATTGTCTCTCATGTTATTTAAACGTTCCTAAAAAGTATTATTTTCGAATTTTCTCTGCTTTTATGTCTGTTATAGTAAAAAGGACCATTCATCTTCGAGAAATTGCTAAAGAAAGTCTTTCTTGTTGTTTTTTGAAATGGCGAATTCCTGGATCGCTGGAGAATATTCAATATTTTGATAAAGATTCTATCAGACATAAAAATGACTGTATTTTATCGGATAAGGATCCAAAAGGCCAAATCCCAGAATGCTGAATGCCCACCACAAAATACGTTTTGTGGTACAACATGCGGGTTGAAGAAGAAACTTTGGAAAGCAGTAAAGGGATGGGGTTCGAGGTCTGGAGCCCAGTTGGATGGTAGCCCCGCGGGGATTCGAACCCCGGTCGCGGGATCCAGAGTCCCGCATGCTTGGCCGCTACACCACGGGGCTGTGCCCGTTGATAGGTTCAGGTATTGATTTATAAATTTTATCCTCTTCCCTGGAATTTCATACTCCTAGTGGGGCTTATGCAAAATTTATATTTTTCTCTACTTCAATAGTAACCAGTGAGGGTAATGGACTTCGCCCTCTTCATGGAAAGGTACGGCTACCGAATTTTGGTGCTGGTTTTTGGCGCCGCTATACTCGGAATCATGCTCGCGCCCTTTGTGATGACTTTCTGGGCCTTCAGCAGCAGCGGCATTGCGGCCGCAGTTATCGCGGTGATAGTGCTTGCAATAGGCATTGCATTGATGGTCGTCCTGAAGTTCTGGAATTTTGCTGACAAGATGAGACAGACCCACGTCATTGAAGACTGGAACGAGGAAAAGTAGCGCCAAACTTTTCTAGTGAAAAGGTTGATCAAAGAGCAAACTTCCCGCTAAATAGGCTATTGAGTTCGCATGTCTTTCAAGATTGTAAGTTCAAAGTGGGTTTGACTCAAAAAACAAGCAATCCAAATGGTTTCACTTTCCTCTTAACGCCTTTCGGGCGTTATATTTGCAGTGAAACACTGTAAAACTGGCAATTGAGGGAGTAAACCCATTTAAGAACCAGCCATTTTAGAATTGACATGCGAACCTTGATCAAACTTCGCGCAGGTGAACAACCTTTGCACTGCAAAGGTTGATCAAAGTTTTAAACTCACTCAAAACTTAACTGGAAAGAGTTCGTATGTCTTTCTAAAAGTGGGAATCACAAATTGGTTTTGTTTTAAGCTTGGCTTTTTAAATTGTTTCTATTTTCTTTTGGCGCCCTTCGGGCGTTTTCTTGAGTGAAACACTGGAAAAGAGCCTTTGGATTAAAACCACTTGAGAATTAGCAATCCAAAAGCGACATACGGACTTTGATGAAACTTCAGCGGAGAACGAAGTTCTCCGTGTGTTGGGGCGAAGCTCCAACATTGCTTGGCAAAAGTTTCTAATGGTGGGGCCGCCGAGATTTGAACTCGGGTCCCCGGCTCCCGAAGCCGGAAGGATAGGCCAAGCTACCCCACGGCCCCATGCCCGCTGATAAGGGGACTCGCAGGACTTATAAAGTTTACGGAGTAGTCTAGTGTACATGGTGGAGGAGTGGAGAACATGAAGGTCTCGGTGATAGTACCAACGTACAATGAGCGAGACAATCTTGAGGAACTCTTCGAGAGAATAAGCACAGCCCTTACTGATTACGATTATGAAATCATCGTTGTTGACGACGATTCCCCTGACAAAACCTGGGAATTTGCCCAGAGGCTCGCCGAAAAGTATCCAGTTAAGGCTATCCGCCGGACGAAGGAGAAGGGTCTCTCCTCAGCGGTCATCCGCGGCTTCAAGGAGGCGAGTGGCGACGTCTTCGTCGTGATGGATGCCGACCTGCAGCACCCTCCGGAGGTGATTCCCCGGCTGCTGGAGGCAATCGAGAACGGCGCGGACATAGCCATAGCCTCCCGCTACGTTAGGGGAGGAGGTGTTAAGAACTGGTACTGGTACAGGAAGCTTATCTCCAAAGGGGCCATAATGATCGGCCGCATCGCCCTGCCGAAGATAAGGGACGTTAAGGATCCCGTGAGCGGCTTCTTCGCCCTCAAAAGGGAAGCCGTCGAAAACGCCCAGCTCAACCCCATCGGCTTCAAGATACTTATGGAGATACTCATCAAGGGGAACTACAAGAAGGTTACTGAAATTCCATTCACCTTCGGCCTCAGACACGCCGGCGAGAGCAAGCTCGGCGGAAAGACGATACTCAATTACCTCAAGCACGTTTACAGGCTCATGAAGTGGGAGGGCGAGCTTGACAGGCTGATCAAGTTCATGATAGTTGGACTCTTGGGCGTTCTCGTGAACCAGGGATTTCTGTGGTTCTTTGTCTCCAAACTCGGCTGGGACAAGATACTGGCCAACATTCCGGCCACGGAGCTGGCCATACTCAATAACTTTACCTGGAACGACCTCTGGACGTTTAGGGATCTTAAGATGAGACCGCTTCATCTCCGACTCCTGAGCTTCCACCTGGCAGCGCTGACCGGAGCAGTTGTTCAGTGGATAATTTACGCTGGTCTGGTCCTCCTCGGGATGCACTACCTGCTGGCGAACATGGTCGGCATTGTGGTCTCTTTCATAGTCCGCTTCCTTGTGAACAGGCACGTTACTTGGGGCTGATTCTTTGTTCTTTTCCGGACAACCTTAAATATACCCAGATTTATTCTCCCGTTGGGGATTAACATGAGACGCTTTCTGAAGGAGACTGAGGTTTTTGACTCAACGAACGTTCTCCACTACATTGCCGAGATAAGCCAGTTCCACAGGATACAGGGCTCGAAGGAACTCCCCGAGGCAGTGAGGTTCATTAAAGAGGAGCTGAGGATCTGGGGAGTTAACGCCCAGCTCTTTGAGGAGTTTTACGACGGGAAGAGCTGGTATCTGACATTGAAGTCTCCGATAGCCTGGGATTTGGTCTATGGAAAGGTTGAGCTCCTCGGAAATACCCTAACAACATCTCTAAGCCCACTCGTCGTCATGGCTCACTCCCCAGGCGGAAAGGCAGAGGGCGAAGTGGTTCACATAGTCCGGGAAGAGGACTGGGAAAAAGCGAAGGAGAAGATAGTTCTCGTGGGAAGGGAATGGCGTGAGGCTTACAGAAAGGCCAACGAGGCTGGTGCTAGGGCTTTCATAGCTTACCGTGAGGGAACCGGGGATGCAATCCCCTACATCGGCCTCTTTCTCACTAAGGATGAACTCGAATGGGCAAGGATCCCTGCCGTTGCAATTTCGGAGAGCCTCGCCAATAGGGTCATAAACAAGCTGAATTCGGGAGAAACAGTTAAAGCGAAAATAGAGGTCGAGACCCAGATAAACGAGCGTCAGGTTCTCCCGATCCTCTACGCCGAGATAGGTAAGCCTCCTTTCATACTCTTCACCGCCCACATCTGTCACCCAAAGCCTGGAGCCAACGACAACGCCAGCGGAAGCGCAATGCTCATAGAGCTCGCGAGGGTTCTGAACGGCCTATACAATGACTCCTTCCGCTTTGGCTTTGCCTTCCTTTGGATACCCGAGTACTACGGAACCCAGGCCTTCATCGAGAAGTACGCCAAGCTTGACAAGTACTATGCTGTCATAAACCTCGATATGGTTGCCGGGAGCGAGGACAGGGCAGGCTCGACGGTGATGCTCGTCAGAACGCCGGCTTCGAGATTTTCCATAGTTTCCGGTGTTCTGGAGTACTTCCTCGAGCTTTCCAATGGGGCCAGAAAGAGCTTCTCTGGCAGTCCGATGCCGAGGCTAAAGCTCAAGTCATACCCCTATGAGATGGGCAGCGACCACGACGTCTTCAACTTCTTCGGGATTCCTTCGGTTATGCCTATAACCTGGCCTGACCGCTTCTACCACTCCAGCGAAGATACCATCGATAAGGTGAGCAAGGCAACCATCGAGCTGATTGGTAAGGCTGTTCTGGCGACTGCCCTAGCACTGGCAAAGGCAGAAAAGGAGGAGCTCCAGCGCTTCGCTAGGGGCTATGCCATGAAGTACCTAGGAGAGCTGGGTAGAGACAGAGACACGGAGAGAATAGAGCGGCTTGTCATGACTGGCCTCGCTAGGGATTCGCGCTTCCTCGGGATCGAGAGCGGCCACGAGTTCGAGAGGAGACCGTGGCTCAGGTGGGTCAAGAAGGGAAGAGTATCCGGTGAGTTGATTAAGGAAGCGGATAAGGAAGCCTACGAGGAGTTTAAAGAGCTGACTAGGGACAGGAAGATTCTCGTCCACCTCCACGAACTCCTGATGCTCGGCGAGTTTCTGCCGAAGGAAGAGGCCTTTGAGGCTTTAGAAGAGGAGTTCGGAGAGGTGAATAGGGAAAAGCTCAAGAAGCTGGTCGATGTGCTCGAAAAAACGGGAGTCATTGAGCTCCTCTAGTTCCTCTGGCCTGAGGGACTCTTCAGCTCTTTTTCCAGCTCGTTTATTCTCTTTACAAGGTTCTCTTTAATGTGTTCGAGAACCTCACTTGGGGTCACGGCGGTGTAGACGTAGCCGAGCCAGCCCTGCTCTATCAGTCTCCTCCTGAGGATACCTTTGCGATAAAGGCTCAGCACGTGCTCTCTGACTGAGCGCTCGCTTATTCCCAATTCTCTCTGGATTTCGGTTATCCTCATAGGCTCGCTCTTCTCAAGAAGGAGTCTGTATATCCTCAGCTCCGTCCTCTTGAGCCCCAGTGAGCGCAGCAGCGCCTCGAGCTTCTCATAGACGTCGCTCATTTCACACCACCTGATGTACTTTCATCCTACCTATGAAATATTATCTTCATATACATTAATAAAGCTTGCCTATCTGAAGGGAACTTCGCCCACGTAGATTCCTTCTGGTAGAAAAGCTTTTCCACTCTTGGTGTCTTTCAGGAAGGGTATCATCTTTATACCTTCTCTCACGTCGAAGCCCTCAATGAACGGGTTCACCGAAGGTAGAATAAGGAACCTTCCAACCCTGAGGAAAATCTTGGTTTTCTTGGCTACCCCTCCGGATTTGAAAGTGTATGCGGGATGAATGTGGCCGAGATATGCCTCGCAGAACTCTACCTTCGGCAGATTTGTATGGCCGTGTAGAAGGAGTATATCGTCGGTCAGGATGTGTTCCCTGACCTCAACGTTCGGAAACTTTTCGGCAACTTCCTCTATTCTTCCGTCATGGTTGCCCTTGGTTATAATCGTCGGAATTTCCTTCAGTTCGGAAAAGAATCCCATTAAGAGTCTTTTCATGGTGAAACTCATCCCTATTGGCTCCTTAACGTCCCCCAGAAGAACCAGCAAGTCTGGGTCCTTTTCGACTATGAACTGAGCCAGTCTCTCCTCGAAATGCGTCCTTATCCTCAGCCCGCGGGAAAGCTCGAATCCTATATGCGGATCTGCCATGAGAAGAGTTCTTCCACGTGAAGTTTCAATTTCCAGTGAGAGCCTTTTAAATGCTTCAAAAGAGTTCATAGCACCACCAAAAAGGAAGCAATAGAAAATGAATGGAAGGGCGTCAGATGAGTCCGCGCTCCTTCCTGCGCTGCCTCTTGAGGCGCCTGATCCTCTTCTTGATCCACTTCCACCTCATCCTTCCCTTCTTCTTCCACTTCCTCGGTCTCCTCTTCATGAGCATCACCCCTGAGCTCTAACTCCACCCTTAGCTCCAGCGGCTCCTTTTTAAGCTTTTCCGTGGGGAAAGGTTAACTCCCTTTGGACGGTCGAAAAGATGCACCAACGCTCTAACCTGCCCGAAAAGCCGATAGAGGATGGGTTCTTGCTTTCCAATTTTTCCAGCATGTGTGGGGCTTTTATATTTTATCTGTGGCCTGTTATGGGTCTTCAGGCTGAATGCGTTGTCAACTATATAGCAACTGTCCAGATTGGTCTTGTAAGCTGGAGTAGATTAAATATGGCTGTTTTCAAGTTTGAAACACTTCTCCACTAACCTTATCTACTTCTCCGGATAAAATCCCACGGTGGTGGTATGAGGGTCGCCTATGTCCAGATGGAGCCGAAGCTTTTGGAGCCTGAGAAAAACTACTCCAAAGCGGAGAGGCTTATAAAAGAGGCCGCCAAGGAAGGGGCGAAGCTGGTGGTTCTCCCTGAGCTCTTCGACACCGGCTACAACTTTGAGAGCAGGGACGAGGTGGAGAGCGTCGCCGGCCAGATTCCGGACGGAGAAACCACTGAGTTTCTTGTTGAGCTTGCCAGGGATCTTGAGGTCTTCATCGTCGCGGGAACTGCAGAGAAAGATGAGAAAGGAAGGCTCTACAATTCCGCAGTAATAGTTGGCCCGATAGGCTGGGGCTATATCGGGAAGTACCGCAAGGTTCACCTCTTCTACCGCGAGAAGCTCTTCTTCGAGTCCGGAAACCTCGGCTTCCACGTTTTCAATATCGGCATCGTAAAGGTCGGAGTTATGATATGCTTTGACTGGTTCTTCCCAGAATCGGCAAGAACGCTCGCTCTGAAGGGAGCGGAGATAATAGCCCACCCGAGCAACCTCGTCATGCCTTATGCGCCGAGGGCCATGCCAATCAGGGCCTTGGAGAACCGTGTTTACACTATAACCGCTAATCGCATAGGCGAGGAGCGGGGCCTTAGGTTCATAGGCAAGAGCACAATAGCCTCACCGAAGGCCGAAGTTTTGGCGGTGGGAAGTGAGGATATGGAAGAGATTGGTGTCGTCGAGATTGACCTGAACCTCACCAGGGACAAGAGGCTCAATGAGCTCAACGACATATTCAAGGACAGACGGCCTGAGTTCTACCTCCTGTGATAATCTTCCTTTATCTTTTCTTGGATGTTGTGTAAATGTCTCACTCTCCGGGAACGATATCTTGGATGATCATCAGCGATGTTGCAGAATCCCCAAACATTACTATTTTGATTTCCACAACCTACAATGGTTGGCTATTTTCGTTGGATAAATCACATAAAAAACTCTCCACAGCCCTCCGTTTCAGTTTTGGAGGCTTTTTTCGAAAGGGTTTTAAGAAATAAGGTTACAGATAATAACAGGTGCTTAAAATGAGAAGCTCAATCTTCCTAGGGCTTGCACTAGTGGTTGCCTTGGTGGTTGGCTTCGCAGTGCAGGCTGAACTCTTCCCGGCCAACTATGTCTACCAGAAGAGCTATCTTTGTTCTGACAAGATACAAGCTGAGTTTATCCCAGCTGACACTCACGTCACTGGCTACATACGGGCAGAGAACCCGTTCTCGGCCTACGTCGTTGTATCAAACTCTGGATACTTTGAGAGCCTTGAAAAGAGTGAGGTCGTCCACAGTTGGGAGAACGTGACAGAAGTCAAACTCGATTTTGATGTGCCGGGTGAGAACTGCTACCTCGTAGTGAAGAACGGGAACACGAACCAGATAGTCGAGATAAAGTTCAAAGCTGAGCGCTGAATGAAAAACAGAGGATCAAAAATCAGCGAGCACCTCTCTAGCGGTGTTCTTCTTCGGCCTTCTGAAGTAGAGCAGGTGGGAAACACCGTTGATCCCATGCTCGTTTCTTGTGATGAGCTTCCATTCCCTGAAAAAGATGCTCCCTATAGCCAGCTGGGAAGCGAGATCCCAGAGCCTATGCTCCTCTTCGGTGATCTTCTCGAAGCCCGGTAGCTTGTAGTACGTCCTCTTGAAGGTGCCCCTCTTGAGGTTGTAGCCCTCGTGAACCGAAATCAAGGTGTAGTCTTCCGTTTTGGATTCAACGAGGAAGTCCTTGTAACCTACTTGGTAGAGGATTCCGTAGACCCTGTCAGTTTCCTCCATAACGAAAACTCCGTCTTCGTTCAGGCTCAGGGCCACGTTTGCGAATATTCTTATCACATCGAAGGGGTCAAAGTGCGGCATTGTGAGTCCCCAGAGCAGGGCCAGGTCGTGCTCTCCTACGAGCTTTGAAACTTCCCTCACATCCCCGGTGACGAGTCTGAGCTCAGGACTTATCCCAGCTATCTCGATCCACTTCCTGGCCTTCTCAAGATCCTCCTTCCTTGCGTCCAGAACCGTTAGCAGCGGGGCATTAGTGGCTCTAGCAGCAGCGGCCCCAGCAATCCCCGTGCCGGCGCAGAGGTCGAGTACTCTGGGCTCTTCTGGCAGGAGCCCCTCCATGAACTCGAAAACCTTCATTATCCCCCAGAACCTCCCAACTGCTAGCTCATCATCGGGATCCATTCTCCAACGAAGGTAGCGGTAGAGCTCCTCCAGTGACATGGTATCACCACAGCCAATAATACATGAAGTTATTTAAATCCGTCGAAAGACTTAAATATTTTGTCAACTTACATAGGTTGACAGAGGTGAAGACCATGGCCCACTTTCATGGCCACTGGATTGAAGATATCCTCATTGTTGCGATAGGTCTCTTGGCCCTTGCCTCCCTGCTTACGGGCGTTAAGTGGCTGACAACCTTGGCCGGCATCCTGTTCTGGGTCAGCCTTCCAACGCTCCTGTTCGGCAGGGGGATAAAGATTGAGAACGGGATAATTCTTGAATTTGGTTGGCCACTGAGACTGTTTAGGATTAGGATAGCTCCAGATGACATAGTGGAGATAGTTGACCTCGAAAGGGCTGAGGGCATACCTCCAATAAGATACTACAGACAGATAATAATTTTTACTGCTCTGTGGCTTGTTGTCGGCTTCACGGGGCTTATTAAAAGGCCTGAATGGGCCTTCATGTGGTTTGGCTGGATATACTGGGGGCTCGCGTCGACTGTTCCTCTAATTTTCCCAGGGAGAACCAGAAAGCTGGGAGCTTTAGCTCTCCTTCTCTTTGGCGTGCTGATGTCGGGTGTGGCATATCATCTTGGCGTCAACGTGTATCAGTTCTATGCCATTGGAGGTGCCCTTCTGGCCTTTGTATACCTTACCGATGTCCGCGAGAAGACAATCGTTCTGGTAACCGAGAAGGGCACGTATTTTGTGTGTTCCTACAACTATGATGAACTGGAGGAATTCCTCGAAAGGATAGGCAAACTGGTAAGCGGTGGTGCTGATGCTCAGGCTACCTGAGGGTATGGAGAGGATCTGGTTCCTGAGGGCGAGGGGGTTGAGCGAGGCTGAGATCGCCCGCTCGCTGGGGGTATCGCGGCAAGCCGTGAACAAGGCGCTGCGCGATGCCAGGGTAAAGCTTTTTGAGGCCTTCTTTAGGCTCGCCGAGACGTTCTCATGGAAGGTCGTTAGGATAAATGCTGAGAAGGGCTTCGCGGTCTTTGAAGGGAACTGCAATGGTCCGGTCAAGGTCTACGCCCTTTACATTCCTGGGAAAGGGGTTAGGGCCGTCATCAACGTCGATTTTCCAGACTACATCTTAGAGCATGCCGTTGAGGTTGGTCTGGTTGAAAGAAAAGACCTTGAGGAGCTTGTGAAGGTCATTGAGGGCTAATAGTACCCCTCCTCGTAGGCGCTTACGATGGACTTAAAGACGGCGTAGAACACTGCACTGAGGGAAAAGAACGTGAGAAAGATTGCTTCGATCGGCCCGGTTCGTAGCCTGTGACAATTAGGAAAAGCCAGAGGGTTATCACAGCTGAAACTACGGTTAAGGCCCTGGCGAAGCCGAGTGCCATCTTCCCCTTGAAATTCGGCGCCAGCTGGAAAACGAGGGGCCGGGAGAAGAGGACCGTCAGCGCGAGGAGGAAGAGCTGGGTGAAGACGATGACGGCGATTCCCGCTTCTCTTGGGAGTTTCCCGGTAAAGAGGAGCGCAAGGGAGATGCCGACAAAGGCCGACTGAAGGACCACGCATTTCCTTACTTTAGGAGGTTCTATCCTCCTTCTGGGTTTCTCTGGAACTTCTTCCGAGAGCTCTTCAAGCTCGTACTCGCGCTTCGCCACGAGGTAGGCGATAAGAACCGTTCCGCCGAGGCCGAGGACGATAACTACCGCCAGCCAGGCCATCGGGAGAAACGGCGAAAGGAGTATTATGAGAACTCCCGTTGCAATGGTTCCGATTCCTGAGACGCGATTAGCTTTTCTCTTGCCTGCTTGGAGAGATAAGTGTAGCCGATGCGAAAGCCGATTCCAGGCTCGTCTCTGGCCGTGAAAGTCAGCATTCCCATAGCTATCAGAAATGCTCCCATGAAAAGGGCATAGAGGATCCTAAGGAGCAGATAGGGCTCCATCATATCACCTCGCCGATAGTGTCCTAGATATTCCGACGAAGGTCACAGTGAGGAATACGAAGGCACCGTAGGTTATCCAGTTACTTGGAATTAGGCCTGCATTGTAGAGGAGTGCCATTGAGGCTATCGCCGCGATTCCCGCTCCAACGAGTGTCATCAGCTCTGCAAAGACCATCCAGCCTTTCTCGCTGAACTTAAGCTGTGGTGCAAAACCCGGCTCCCTGAGGAGAAGGGTCATCGTGATTGGGAGGACTTGGGCAATCAGGGGGAGGATAATTGCTCCCACGTCTTTAGATGCGAAGTTGTCCGGTTCTCCGCTCGCGTTGAAGTGGATGGCTACCTTTTCCGGCAACTTGTCCCAGAGGAGAATCGTTAGTACGAGATAGAAAACCACTGCTGAGAGCTGAACGATTATGTAGGGTCTGACGTTGACATTTATGGGCTCAGTTGGTCTTTCCGGGGCATTATTAGAGAGATCCTCAATCTCGTAGGCTTTCTTTGCAATTAAAGTGCCAAGAAAAAGGAGCAGGAGGATGCCGGCTATCATGACAAGGACGAATACGTTGAGGGAAACGCCCGCGATGGCCAGGACGAGGAGGAAGAGCGAGAGTGCTATCGTGAATATTCCAGCGAAGGTGTTTGCCTTCCTCCAGGCATCGTCTGACTGATAGGTGTAGCCTATCCTGAAGCCTATGAAGTACTGCCTTTTGTTTCTGAAGGCGAGGGTCAAGAGACCAGCAACGAAGAGCGTCATAACGATGTATAGTTCTACCCACTCCATTCAAATCCCTCCACACGCTCAAGAATTGCACGTATCTCCTTTATTTCACCCCTCAGCTCGGTTAGAACTTCCCTTCCAAGATCCGTAAGTCTGTAATACTTCCTCGGCCTTCCGCCGACCTCGGCCCAGAAGTCCTCAACGAGCCCGTACTTCTTCAGGCTCTTGAGGAGGTCGTAGAGAGTTCCCTCGCTCGGAACAAGCCTTCCACTGCTCAGCTTCTCAAGCTCCTTCCTTATCACATATCCGTGCATCTCTCCTCTCTTTTCTAAGAGAGAAAGGACTAAATAGGAGTAAAGACCGGAGCGTAGGTCCTTGAGAAGCTTTTTGAGTGCCCTCTCCTTTTTGTTACCAAGCAATCACTTCACCATATTACTTTTTCTTCCTCAGGCTTCTCGACCTCCACCCTAGGGATTATGTAGTACATGAGTGCGAGCGCTATTACGGCAAAGATTGCCTCAGTGGCGTACATAAATGTCTCGCTCCCCCTCAGCTGGTAGTAGGCTGCCATTGAATCAACAATCGTATGCAGACCGACGATTGCGATCAGTCCCTTCTTTCCGAAGCCTTCTCTGTATGCGTGGGCGAGGAAGACCGTTGTCCCTACATGGAAGAGCACGGCGAAGTAGCGCTCGACCAGAGAGAGGAGGGCCGCGCTGACCGGAACGTCCAGTGGGATCTCGCTCGCTATCGCGGCAACGGCGGCAATTATTCCCACAAAGAAAGCCTCGGTGACGCCAAATCCAAGTCCCACGAAGAGAGCAGTCCTCAGGTTCTTTCCTTTAACGAGAAGATATTTGGTGCCCTCCTGGACGAGGCCGGCAACAAAACCCAGCCACAGCGAGGCCGCTATGGTAAAGGCCGCTCCCTTGGCTATGACATCTGCGTTCGAGTGTATTCCCAGAGCCAGCAGGGGCAGCTGCTGGATTGGATTTTGGACGATTATCGCAATGAAGAATATCGCCAGCCCGAATATGAACTCCGACCACTTCGTCCTTTTGAAGCCCAGAAAGTATATCGTGGCCCAGGCGAACAAACCTCCCATTATTGGGAACGGGAGGAGGTACATGGCAATCACTCCTTTTCCACGACTACCGCAGTACCGTAGGCGTAAACCTCGGCAACGCTAGAACCAATGTTCGCAGTAGCGAAGCGGACATTTACAACGGCGTTGGCTCCGAGCTCCTTGGCGTAGAGTATCATCCTTTTCAGGGCCTCCTCTCGGGCCTCGGCCATCATCTGGGTGTACTCCTTCACTTCTCCTCCTTTGATGTTCCTGAAGAAAGCCGTTATGTCCCTGCCCAGGTGGGTGGCCTTGACTATTCCTCCTCTGGCTATTCCTTTGATCTCAACTATTCGGTATCCGGGCACGCTTTCGGTCGTAACCACTATGATGTCCTCCATAACGTCACCCCCAATACCTCGGACTTCGAGGTATATTGGGTGTGAAAATATAAAAATGTTTCCTCCCTTTCTGGGGAAGAATTTTAAGGCCTCCTTATGAAGGCTCATTGGTGAGAGGATGCACGAGATAGATGAGCGAGAGATATTGAAAGTACTCGGAGAGCTTAAAGCTAAGCGCGTCCTTATCCAGACCCCTGAGGGGCTCAAGCGCGAGGCTCAGTTCCTGGCTGACTTTCTTGAAGATAACGGGATAGAGGCGATAATAAGCGGCGACATCAATTACGGAGCCTGTGATCCGGCTGACAGAGAAGCGAAGGCTCTTGGTTGTGATGCACTGATTCACCTCGGACACAGCTACATGAGGCTTAACCTTGAGGTTCCCACTATATTTGTTCCAGCTTTCGCCAAAGTTGACGTTCTTCCTGCGCTGGAGAAGAATCTGGACGAGATTAAAAAGCTCGGGAGGAAGATAGCGCTCGTTACAACCGCCCAGCATATACACCAGCTGGAAAAGGCCAAGGAGTTCCTTGAAAATGCCGGCTTTGAAGTCCTTATAGGTGCGGGCGACGGAAGGGTAAGCTGGCACGGCCAGGTTCTCGGCTGCACATTCACCGCCGCCAAAGTTGACGCCGATGGGGTGCTTTTCATTGGAGCTGGGTATTTCCATCCGATAGGAGTTGCCTTGGCAACGAAGAAGTCCACTCTGGCAGTGAATCCCTACAGTGGCGACGCGATATGGATGGAGAAAGAGGCTGAGCGGATTATTCGGAAGAGATGGGCCCAGATAGCGAAAGCCTATGATGCCAAAAAGTTTGGTGTCGTTGTAAGCACCAAGAAAGGCCAGCTCCGCTTGGCTGAAGCCAAAAAGATTGTAGAACTCCTGCGTGAGCATGGCAAATACGCCGGGCTAATAGCTATGAACTACATAAGCTACTCTGCGCTGGAGGGTTTTGACTTCGATGCCTATGTAGTCGTTGCCTGCCCGAGGGTGCCCATAGACGACGCCGAAAACTGGAGAAAGCCAGTTCTAACGCCTCCAGAGGTTGAGATTCTCCTAGGTCTTCGCGAGGACTACCAATTCGATGAAATCCTTGGCGGGAAGCGCGAGAAGGACGAGCCGCTCGGCATAGCCCTCCACGGGGTGAGAGGGTGAAAAAGAAGCACCTTGCGATGATACTTTCAAAGCTGAAGGGCTTCCCCGAGCCGAAGCCCGAACTTGAACAGTACAGGACCCCTGGCGATGTCGCGGCAGAACTGCTTTGGCTGGCTCACTCTCTCGGAGACATTGGGGGAAAAGTTATAGCGGATTTAGGTGCCGGAACGGGAGTTCTGAGTGCCGGCGCATGCCTGATGGGGGCTGAAAGGGTCTACGCCGTTGAAATCGATGAGGAGGCTTTAAGGGTCGCCAGAGAAAACATTGAATCTCTCGGTATCGAGGACTGCGTTGAGTTTGTGAACTCTGACGTCTTAGATTTCTCCGCTCGGGTTGATACCGTGATAATGAACCCTCCCTTTGGCAGCCAGGTGAAGCATGCCGACAGACCCTTTCTTATGAGGGCCTTTGGGATAAGTGACGTTGTCTATTCCATTCACCTCGCGAAGCCTGAGGTGAGAAGGTTCATTGAAACGTTCGTTAGAGATGCTGGTTTTTCAATAACTCATAGAATAACCCTCACCTTTGAAATTCCTGCCCAGTTCTTCTTCCATAGAAAGAAACTGGAAAGGATTTTGGTAGATATTTATAGGTTTGGAAGAACTTGAAACACTGGTGAGCGAAAAAAATATATTGGATAACCTCCAACTAATAGCAGTTGCTATAATCGGTAATGGTGGCTATAATGACGGGGGTTTCCGTTGATAAAATTAGGGAGTTAATACTTTCTTGGCAGATGAGAGATGTAGTAAAGTTGTCTCAAGATAGTGAAGGGGTTCTCTTGACTCTCATTGAACTCCTAAGCGAGGAAGACAGTATCACAAAGATACGAGCTCTATCCGCTCTGGAAGAGATTCTCAAGGGGGCCGACAAAAAGACAAAGTCCTTAATACTGAGGAATGGCTTCGATGCAATAGTTGGTACCCTCCGGGAAGAAGATGAACGGCTGAAAGTGAGAGCTCTTAGAGTTTTAAAACGTCTGCTTGAGGGAAATCCCCTAACGAAAAATCAGCTATCTAAGCTTGTGGATGCACTTGTTTCGCTAGGTTCTGATAACGACGGTCTTTCGTGGCTCGAAGCAGTGGAACTCACAGAAAAGATTTCTACGGCGTATC
Organism: Thermococcus onnurineus NA1; assembly: GCF_000018365.1. Taxonomy (NCBI): domain Archaea; kingdom Methanobacteriati; phylum Methanobacteriota; class Thermococci; order Thermococcales; family Thermococcaceae; genus Thermococcus; species Thermococcus onnurineus. The sequence continues at coordinate 1,817,894 of NC_011529.1, forward strand.
CCATCGATGGAGTGCTGTCTAGGATTAACTCCCTTCTCACTTCGTTTAATCTTCGTGAAAAGGCTCTGGGTATTCGGTTGCTCCTGGCCTTAGGAGGGTTCTCAGAGGAGAACTGGGATCCCATAGTCAGCGGAATCTCTGAGCTCCTGAGGAGCGAGGATCCCCTCCTTGTGGAGGTTGGTCTTGATGCTGCGGCCAATATGCTAAAGCTTCCCATTGTCCTTCCTATGGAAAGGATCCTTGGGAATATTCTTCCTGCCCTCAAGAAGCTTACAAAGGGTGCAGATACTCTAGTCCTGCGCGCAAAAGCTAGGAAAGTCATGAGTCTGTTGGAAGGTGCACTCTACAATTACTACCGCTCTAGGCCCATTGAGGCACGGAACGCCGTTAGGAAGTTCCTTAGTGAGGGCTTTGTTGAAGAGGCTATGATACTTTCCTTGGTCGTGGGGGACTCTTCGCTACTGCTCGGGACGAGCAGTGGTGTGGGATCATTCAGCGTGCCGGGACAGAGATTTGATGAGATGCCGTAGTCCAGGATAGGTCGTAACTTCTATGTATTCTCTTACGGATCAGTTAAATGAACCTTGAAGTTACTTTGAAATTCGGAAAGCGAAATCAATATATGTAAAGATTCAAACTCTATAATATAATGTCCGAGAATAACCCCATATCAAAGACTGAGCTTAGGGAGTTAGTGCTTTCGTGGCAGATATTGGACGCAGTTAGTCTAGCCTTAGAGGATAAGCGGGCACTTTTTCTGATTCTGGAGCTTGCAGGAGAAGATGATGAAACCACACGCCTTAGAGCTTTCGTAGCTTTAGGTGAGATTCTCAAAAGGGCCGACAGTGATCTTAGGATGATGGTTCTGGAAAGACACTTGGATGTGTTTATCAATGCACTATCCCAAGAGAACGAAAAGGTTACTATCAAGGCCCTTCGTGCCCTGGGATATCTAGTTAAAGACGTCCCCATGGGATCAAAAACGTTTCTGAAGGCGGCGAAGACTCTGGTTAGCTTGTTAGAAAGCCCGGACGACATGATGAGGATAGAGACCATCGATGTCCTTTCAAAGTTACAGCCCTTAGAAGATTCGAAATTGGTGAGGACATACATAAACGAACTTGTGGTTTCCCCTGATCTCTACACAAAGGTGGCGGGGTTTTGTCTGTTCCTCAACATGCTGAATTCGTCCGCTGATAGTGGCCATTTGACACTTATACTTGATGAGATTCCTTCTCTTCTCCAGAACGACAACGAGTTTATTGTGGAACTAGCTTTGGACGTGCTTGAAAAAGCTTTGAGTTTTCCTCTTCTAGAAAACGTGAAAATCGAACTCTTGAAGATTTCCCGGATTGTGGATGGTTTGGTTTACCGGGAAGGAGCACCCATAATACGACTGAAGGCCAAAAAGGTTTCTGATCTGATTGATTCTGTGATTTCCACTTGACTCCAGTTGTTCGCAGACTTTAAAACCTCAACCAGAAACACCCAATGAGGGGTTGAAGTGGGAAAGCTTAAGCTGAGTGACAGGCAGCTCTATGCTATCATTGAAGCTGTTAAGCTTGGTGAGGAGCTTAAGCCGAGTCAGCAGGCTAAGAGAAAGGCCTTCGCCAAGTATAAGATTGAAGGCTGGGAAAATTCTAAGCTAACGGGTATATTCTACTCCATTCAGCGTAGACTTGGTTTGATAGATGAGATAATAGAAGAACTAATTGGCGTTTCTCCACTCATCCTTGACCCCTGGCTGAGGGCTACGCTGAGGGTTGCCATTGAGGTGGCGATCTTTAGGGATCCAAGCGAGAGAACGAGGCAACATCTTAAGGGGCTCGCCCAGTTTCTATCGAAGAAAACGCACCCCTTTGTGGGCTATTACTACTACGACCTTCTCCCGAGGATTCTTGAGTACGTTCCAAAGCTCGATACCGAAGAGAAGCGCCTGAAGTGGGACTACCTTTTTCCCGAGTGGTTCATAAAAAGAATGAAAGAACTCATTGGAGACGAGGCGGAGGAGCTTCTCAAGGCCCTCAACGAGACCCTGCCTATGAGCATGAGGGTTAACCTGCTGAAGACGAGCGTTGACGAGGTCGAGGATTATCTAAAAAGCAAAAATGTCCGCTTTGAGAGGAGTGAGCGCGTTGGAACAGTTTTGAGAATCCTCGACTCCTTCAACCCTGAGTGGCTCTTCAACAAGGGCTGGACAATTCCCCAGGAGGAAGCGGCGGCGGTTGCCTCACTAGTTTTGGCTCCAGAACCCGGCGAAACCGTCGTTGATCTGGCTGCCGCCCCGGGTGGAAAGACCGCACACATGGCAGAGCTGATGAACAATACTGGCAAAATCTACGCTTTCGACATTGACTCGGCGAGGATAAAACGCATGAAAGAAGTTCTCAGGAGAGCTGGAGTTGAGATAGCCGAGACTATAAAGGCCGACGGCAGAAAAGCCCCAGAAATCCTCGGGGAGAAGATAGCTGATAGAGTCCTTCTTGATGCACCGTGCACGAGCGACGGGACTATAGTCAAAAATCCAGAGCTCCGATGGCGCCTGCGCGAGAAGAATATTCCAAAGGTCGTTCAGCTTCAGAAAGAGCTCATTGAGAGTGCCTGGAAGCTTTTGAAGCCCGGAGGGAGGCTGCTTTATTCAACTTGCTCGATGCTGCCAGAAGAAAACGAGGGGGTTGTGGAGTGGTTCCTGACGAGGCATGAGGATGCTGAACTGATACCACTAAACGGCCCTTACGATGGAGGATTTCTGTCCGGAACGATGAGGGCGTGGCCTCACAGGCATAGGACGATAGGCTTCTTCTACGCGCTGATAGAAAAGAAAGGGGATTAGGACTCCTTATCTACCTTTACTCTCAGCTCGTTGGCGAACCAGTTCACTCTCTGCGGGAACGGTATCTCTATTCCCGCCTCGTCCAGAGCCTTCTTGATTCTGGATACGGCCTCAGTCCTGACGTCGAACCATCTCTCGCTCGGCGCCCAGGCTCTGATTGAAAGCACCACCGCGCTGTCCCCAAGTTCCTTTACGAACACGACCGGCCCTGGCTCGGCTAAAACGAGGGGCATCTCATTGAGAGTCTTTTTTATAACCTCGATAGCCTTCTCAGTATCGGCACTGTAGGCTATGCCGATCTCAATCTCTACCCTTCTCGCCGGATATCTCTGAAGGTTGATGATATTGCTGTTGAAGAGCTTCTCGTTCGGAATCCTGATGAGCGTTCCGTCCCAGGCGCGAATTCTCGTTGAAAGTATCCTTATGTCCTCGACAATGCCCTCGAGTTCACCTATTTTCACTTGGTCACCTATGTTGAGTGGCTTGTCGAAGTACATGAAGATTCCTGAGATGAAGTTTGCAACGACGGTTTGTGCCGAGAAACCGAGGATGATACCAGTTATTCCTGCCGCTGCCAGAAGGGCGCTCAGCTCAGCACTTATTCCGGCAAAGCTGAGAGCCAGAAAGAAAGCTATGGTGATGAAAGTGTAGTAGAATATCTTCGCCTTTACCTGAACGTCGGAGGAAGGTTTCTTGCCCGCGCTCATTATGAGGTAGTCCTTGGATTTTTTGGCGATGAGGTATGCAAAGTAGAAGAAGCCGACCGCGAAGGCGATGTTTCCAACGCTGGTGGATCCTATCTGGTAGTTCATCACGCCTATCACGTAGAGCGCCCATATCATGCCTCCGAGCACGAACATGCGGAACACTATATCAGCGGTGTCCTCGTTGATTATCCAGGTGAGAGTGGTTTCCTTTGACTTTCGAATTATGAGCTTTCTCAGAATTCTCCCGAGAATTATCATGCCTATTACGATGAGAATCGCCTCAATGCCCGTCCAGAGACTTATCTCAATAGGTATCAGACTTCCCACGCCTCTCGGTGAATTTGTGGTCGTGTTGCCCGTCACGTTAGCCATCGTCACCACCTCATCTTGAAGTTCGGTAGAGGTTCTGCTTTATGGGTGGCCTTGAGCGTCCCATCGGGCGGGTTGCCGGTGTTATTGACCTCGTAGGGCTCTTTCGTCGTCAGTATCACGAGGGGATAGTAGGCCTTTTCGCTGGAGTAGAACATAACACTGTTCCTTATCGGGACGGTTATCCTTTCCACGAGCTTCCATTCGTCAGTGGGGTTGTTTATCACGAGCTTCATGATTCCTAGCTCGTCGGGAATTTTATCGTGGAACTCACTCACGTGATAGCGCGCTATCACTCCGATGTTATTCTCACCATAGAGGGCGTATTTCTCCCTTCCTACAACAAAGCGGTCTATCGTGGCGTTTCCGCTCTTGACTTCAATGTCCACGGGGGCGGAGAGGTATCCGGTCAGTCTTTTCCTGGGGGGAACGGCTATCCTTGGTGAGAACCTTATCATGAGGAACTTGACGCCATAGCCCTCAGCTGGGGCCGGGAGTACCTTGAGGGCGCCATCGCCCTTCTTTATGAGAACTCGAACATCATCCCGAGTGTAAAGCACGCTGTCATCGGCCCTTTCGAGGAGGTGTATCTTCTTGTTGAGGATTTTGATGAACTTCGTTCTGAGCTCGTGCTCTCCGAACATGAAAGAAAATAGGTTTTGAAAGATTTAAAGTTTGCCTGAAAGTGGAAAACTGAAAAGCAAAAAAGCCTTGGACCTTCTCAAAACCGATGTCCTCGATTTGAAGTGGGTGAAAACGTTGGCACCGCCTGTTCGATGGAGACTCCCCTGGCCTCAATGGGTACTGACAGGTTGGCCGTTGGAACAGCCTCCCCCTGTCCGGTGACGTCGCCAAAAGTGTACGTCTACCTGACCGTTGATATTTTGAAGTTTTTGCCTCCAAGTGCAATCGTTCCATCCGGCTCTCTCGTAGTTGTACTGTCGGCCCGGTATTCTCCAGCTATCCTGTCTTGTAGAGGTTTTCACCCTCCAGCACAGCCCAGAAGCTGAAGTTGCAGAAGCCGAACCAGCTCATATGGATAATCTCCAGATTAGGTATGTTTGAGATCATATCGATGTCTCCTTCCTGGTACGAAGTTACCCCCTCATGTTGCCGACCGCTTCGGGGTTGTAGAACTCGAATTCCTGATTACCATACTTCATTCAGATGTCCACAGCGTCCCTCTCCGGCGTAAAGTGGTTAGTAAAGGTTTTCAAAAGTTTCAAGTGAGCCTGTAACTGTTCGAAGAAAATAAATCTAAGTGTTAAACCTCCTCTGAACACATTTTCCCCATAAACTCAACGAATGGCCTCGCTCCCTTTCCGAGCTTCTCGCCGACGTATCCAGCGAGGTCAAAGACGTGGGGAACTCTGACGATTATCCCCACATCCGCGGTGGCAACCACCTCAAAGGCCTTGAGCTCAAAATCTGGGCTTTTAACCAGTTTTACTTCCCCAGGAATATCAAATTCCTTCAGCTTCTCCTCGGTCAGCCTCTTGACCTCTCCGCTTCCCGGCACGTTCTTCCCGTAAAAGAAGACCGTCTTCTTAATCCCCAGTTCCTTCAGGGCCATCGCGATTTTAGTAAGCAAATCACCGGTCCTCTCGTTGATTCTATACCTCCCCTGGTACTTCAGGTCCCTTATCAAGCCGTCCTCGCAGAGTATTGCTTTCCCATCGAGGAGAGATTCGAGGGTTATGAGGACGTTGAAACCGTCTACCGCCAGAACCTTCCCGACAAGTTCTTCGGGTTTTAGGAGCTTTCCCTCAACTTCCCTGATCCATCCATCAGAAAAGACGCATCTGGCCAGAAGATGCCGCTCTTTTTTCGTAAGCCTGTAGTGGTTGGCAACGAATTCTAATGCATAGCTTTTCCGGTAGCCCCTGTTGAGCAGATATTTGAGATCAATGTAGGCATCTCGAAGCATGGAGAAGGTTGGGAGGGAAGGTTAAATAACCTTCTCCATTATCTCTTCGCCGACGTAAATTCTTATCCTAACCTTTCCGCTCAGTACTGAGCTTTTGACCTTCTTGGTGAGAATTTCGTCCACTTGGAAGACTCCTGCGAGGTGCTTCATCCATATCTCAATGAGTATCGGCTGCTCCTCGTTTCCTTCCCTTATTTCGACCTTCTCTATTGCCAGGGCTGAGACGGCGTGTATGTCAACGCGGTCCTTCTTGTGGACGAGCCTGCTCCTTCCGGCTTCCATATCGCAGCCGTCCGCTATGGTGACGAGGCTCCCCTCAATGGTTGTGCACGGCACGTGCTCATCGTGCGTGTAGATGGCGTTCAGCGTGAGCGCTTTGAGGAGAAGCCAATCATCCGTTTCAAACTCCCTGGCGAGCTTGTCTATTATTGGCTCCGTAAGCAGGGCACTGAACTCGTAGTGGTTTATTCTGTGTATCATGTTGCCGACGTCGTGGAAGAGCGCTCCAAAAGCAACGATGAACTTGCTCCAGCGGAAAGGCTTGCCGAGCTTCTCCGCTGTGGTCTCAATTCCAAACTTTTTGATAATTTTCAGTAGCTCCAGGGCCCGTCTCGTTGTGAGGAGAACGTGGATCGGTCCGTGGTCGTTGAACTGGTAGATATTCAGCACTATGTAGTTGGTCGTCTCGAAGTAGTAGATGTGTTCCCTGAAGGCCCTCTCGTACATCTGGTAGAGTTCGTCGTCCTCCATTAGTTCCCTAATCTCTCTCAAAAGATCCTCTTCGGTGTACATATTTCCCACCCAAATGCATGGAGAAAAGGAAGTTTTAAGGGTTTTGAACGCCCAGGCGAAAAGAACTCTTTGAATGGTTGTTGGGCTTGGACAGAAAATAGCTCACTCCAGCATTCCTTCAAGCTCCAGAATCTTCTTGGAGCGGAGGTACACGACCGGAATGCCCTTCGCGCGGAGCCTCTTTTTCAGCCCCTTATCGTTGGTGCAGACCACAACACGCTCGTTATTCAGGGCGAAGTCAAAAATCTGGTCGTCTATTGGCCTCTCCCCAAACCAGCCTATATCCACGGTCTCGAACCTTTCAGCCAGCTTCTTCGCCATTCTGATGGCCATCAGATCTTTCCCGCGGGACTTTCTTTCGATGACGTCCAGTTCCTGAAGGACAACGTTTGGAATTACAATCCTGAACTTCACATCGAGAACCCTGTTCAGCTCGGATATTATGTCGACGCCGAACTGTCCCGGGACGAGGAGAAAGTTGGTATCGGGAATAACGAGCCATTCGCGGTGCATGGAGACCACCAAATGAGAAAAGAGAGGGTCACTCCCTGATGAAGCCGTAGCCTATGAGGCGCCACCTGCTGCCGACCTGCCTGCTGATGGCAACCCTGTCGCCGACCTCGGCGCAGATGGGTATCTGGAGCTTGAGCTCGATCTCGTCCTTGCCGAGTCCGGTGACGAGACCCATCGTTCTTGCCGTTCCAACGTTGAGGAGCAGGACTTCCCTCCTTTTGATCGGCTCGACCTTGAGCTCCTCCTCGGTTCCCACAACCCTCTCGAGGAGATGAACCTCAAGCCTGAGCTCGTCCCACACCGGCGGAAGCTGGCCAGGTTTTCCTACGACGTTTCCGGCCATGAGGTCGCCCTTGGTGAGGTACGGATCGAGCTTGGTGCCGACGCCGACGAGCCCACCTGGATATGCCTCCTCGACGAACCTTCCTCCTGCCTGAAGGGACACTATCTCGGTGGTTATCGGCTCGTACTTGATCCTGCCGTGCTCCTCGTAGGGAACGCCCGGGCGGATCTCTATCTCGTCGCCGACTTTGAGCTTGCCCTGGACTATCGAACCGCCGATGACTCCGCCGACGAGCTTTTCCGGCTTGGTTCCTGGCTTGTTAACGTCAAAACTCCTCAGAACGAGCATCTTGGGCGGCTTGTTCGGATCATGCTCAGGTGTTGGGATGAACTCCTCTATTGCAGCTAAGAGAACGTCAACGTTGGCTCCATGCAGGGCTGAAATCGGAATTATTGGGGCGTTCTCGGCGACGGTGCCTTTGACGAACTCCTTTATCTCCTGATACCTCTCAATGACCTTCTCCCTGTCGACAAGCTCGATCTTGTTGAGGGCTATGACGATGTTCTTATTGCCGACTATCTGAAGGGCCATGAGATGCTCCCTGGTCTGGGGCATTACACCCTCGTTGGCCGCTATGACGAGAACGGCACCGTCCATGAGGGAAGCTCCAGCGAGCATTGTTGTCATCAATGCCTCGTGACCGGGAGCATCGATGAAGGAGACTCTCCTCTCAAATTCGGTTTCATGGCCGCAGTAAGGACATATCGGTGAAGTTGAGTATCTGCCGCAGCTCGGGCACTTCCTTATCTCTGCATCGGCGAAGCCTATCTTGATGGTGATTCCTCTCCTTAGCTCCTCGCTGTGGGTGTCAGTCCAGATTCCGGTCAGGGCCTTCGTGAGTGTCGTTTTACCGTGATCAACGTGACCAACCATTCCGATGTTAACCTCGGCCTGTCTAAACTCCTTCTTCTTTGCCATCTTCTCTCACCCCTAAATTTAGAGAGTTTGGGCATTTATTAAGGTTACCTCAGGGGAAGAACTCGAAGGACATACTCCAAGGCAAGCAGAAAAGCAGTAAGTTGGGGAAAGGAGGAAGCTCAGAAGACGAGCTTCATGTTGATCTGGACGATCTCGGGGCTGATGGTGTTGCCCCTAACGGTCTTCTTCCTCCTCTCACCCTTCTCCTTAGGCCTGAAACCCGGCCCCCTAGAGACGAGGATCTTGACCCTCCTCGGACCATGGACATCGGGCCTCATGGGGAAGCCATCCTTGTCGGTTCCGCCGGTTATCTTGAGCTTGGTATCGGCTGGAATCTCCTCGCCGAATATCTCGGTGAGGTTGAGGCCAAGCTCCTTGGCGGAGATCTCCTCTCCGATCCTCTTTCCGATGAGCTTCTCTGCCTCTTCGCCGCTTATCTCGACCTGCCTGGCTATCCCGTTCTTCGGGTTCGATATGACAAGCTTAAAGGTCGCCATTTCCTCCCACCTCCTATGTCATTAGCGGGATTCATTGGGGAAACCCCTTATCCACCATGGGCTGTGGATTACCTTTTAAAAAGTTTCCCCTATCAAAACTTTTTTATACCTCTCTGGTGGTAGCCATCTTAAGAGGTGAGAGAGATGGCAAAGGAAAAGGCCACACTTCCTCCGACCGGTGCGGGTCTCATGAGGTTCTTTGATGAGGACACCAAGGCAGTGAAGATAAGCCCAAGGGGCGTTATAGCCCTCACGCTGATACTCGTTGCCCTTGAGATACTTCTCCACGCCTTTGGGCCTCAGATCTTTGGCTAAATGAAGCTCGTTTTCTTTAATCCCCTTGCGTTCAGCTCTTCGTTTATTATTGTCCTGACGATTTCTTCAAGCTGACTCTGGATGAGCTTGTCAACATCGTCCTTTATTTTGTCTATGTCGTGCCTGAGACCTTCGAGGAGCCTTATGTAGTCCTTGGCCATTTCGAGCTGGCCTTCCTGTCTGACCAGTTGCTCTTTGAGGTGTTCGAAGTCCTCTTTCATGACATGGAGCTTTCTAAGCTCTCTCTGAAGCTCATCCAGCTGCTTGGTAAGTGAGTAGTTCTCCTCCTTGAGCTTTTCTATGAGCCTCTCCTTGGTCTCGAGCTCCCTAACCAGGGCGTTGTACTCCTCGGCTATCTGGGTGAGCCTCTCTATCTCTCTTAGTGGGGGCACCTTACCGTTTCCGAGGATTATAACGTCTGGACCAACGTTGACTATATCGCTTGGCCTTATTTTCATCTTCTTCTCGTTGGAGAACATTCCTGGGTGTTCACCCTTTCCAAGGTTCTCCACGAGCTTCATCTTCAGGATGAAGTAGAACTGGTCGCCCTCAACCTCGACGTTGATGTCCGTCACAAACCCGAGTATCTTTCCCTCCGTGAGGGATATCACAAACTTGTTGATGAGCTGGTTGGCTTTAGCTTCACTGCCCTCTACCATAAACACCACCGCGATTATTTATCGCTCGGCCTACTTAACTTTTCCGCCAAGCCTTATAAGGTGAAAAAACTTCAACTCCCTTCGGTGAGAGCCATGATAATCTTTGTGGGACGGTCGAACGTTGGAAAAAGCACGCTCATCTTCCGTCTTACTGGAAAGTGGGTCAGGAGGGGCAAGAGGCCAGGAGTTACGAGAAAGCCTGTGGAGGTTAGCTGGAGGAACCGAAAGGTCGTCGACATGCCTGGCTTCGGCTTTATGAGCGGTCTGCCGAAGGAAAAGCAGGAGAAGATTAAAGATGAGATAGTGCACTTCATAGAGAACAACGCCGATGAGATAGACCTGGCAATCCTCGTCATAGATGGCAAGAGTGTGCTGGAGATAATAGAGCGCTGGGAGAAGCGCGGTGAGATTCCGATAGACGTAGAGTTCTTCCAGTTCCTGCGGGAGCTGAAGATACCGACGATAGTGGCGGTGAACAAGATAGACAAGGTGAAGAACGTCCAGGGGACCATAACGAGGCTCGCCGAGAAGTTTGGAGTTCCCTATAGCGAGATAAACGAGATTTTCGTGCCAATCTCAGCTAAGTTCGGAAAGAACCTCGACGAGCTTAGAATGCTAATAGAGAAGAAGCTAAGGGAGGGCAGGAAGCCCTCAGAGGACTTCAAGGACGATGTGGGTAATGGTCTCCTTGACGCCGTCGAGTGAGGCTATTTCCTCGAGAATCTCGTCGAGCCGGGTCTTGTCTGCCTCGATGATGAGGTCGATGTCGCCGGTGACGCGGTATATCTTCTTTATCTTGAGCCTCTTTATCTGTTCGTAGACGTGCTTTCTCTTGGTTGGCTCTATCCTCACAAAGACGAAAACATCCCCCTTCTTCTCGCCGAGGAGGTCGAGGGCCTTGTCGGTAAGGTCGATAAAGCCCCTACCGGTTCTTATATAGCCAAGCTCCTTGAGAACTTTGAGATGATTGCTTAAGGCCTGTCTGGTTATTCCGAGTTCCTCGGCGAGCTCGTCTTGGGTCTTCTCAACGGTATGAACCTCTATGGTCTTTCCTTCCTCGTAGAACTTCCTGAGCAACCTAATCTGTCTTGGGGTGAGAGTGGGTTTTTCTTCCATTTTTAAAACCTCCTTTGCAAGGTTAGCATTTGCACCTTGTATTAAACCAACTATTTTCAAGGTCAATGTCAAATTTTTCTGGCCTTCACACTGATAGCCCCCGACCACACTTATAAGTTTTTCTCAAAGTTAGCTTTTTAATTCCCAGCTCTAATCAACTCACATGAACAAAGCAGGCTATACTGAGGACGTTCCCCCCGACAGGTTTGAACTCCTTGACAAGATAGCCCAGTCAGAGAGACCCATTAGGGTAATGCTCATCGGCGGAACCGACAGCGGAAAGACGACCCTCCTGACGTTCCTTGCGAACGGTCTCATTGAAATGGGTCTCAGAGTTGCGATAATCGACAGCGATGTCGGCCAGAAGGGAGTTCTCCCCCCAGCAACGGTGAGCTTAGCTTTCCCTGAAGGTCCCTTTGACTCGATCAGCAATTTAAAGGCTCGTGCTCACTACTTCATTGGGACCACTTCTCCCAGCCAGTATACAGGTGAGATGGCAGTTGGTGTCAAGAGATTGGTTGATATTGCCGTTCAGGATGCGGATGTCGTTTTGGTAGATACTACCGGCTTCGTCACCGGTCCGGGCGTAGAGATGAAGCGCCTCAAAGCCGAACTCGTGAGACCTGAACTGATAGTTTTCCTTGAGAGGGAGAACGAGCTCTCTCACATAAAACGGCTACTCTCTCCCTACGGTGAAGTCCTGAGCCTCTCAGTGAGCGGCAGAGCGAGGGAACACTCGAGGGAGGAGCGCAGGGAAATAAGACGGGAGAAGTGGGGGGCTTACTTCTCAAGTGCTGGTCTGATTAATGTTGATTTGAATAATGTCGTTCCAACCGGAACGGAACTCTTCAGAGGCAGACCGTTAACGGCCGAGGAAAAGGAACTTCTATCGTCCCTCTTCAAGTGGCTCGTTCTGTCTGGCTGGAAAAGCGAGCGTTACACCGTCGTCAAGGCTGATATCGAGAGCGTTCCAAGGCACTACAGCAAGTTCGTTATTCACGCTGTTGACTTCGAAAAGCTGAGCAACTTGCTGGTTGGTTTCATCGATAAAGACGGTCTCTGCCTCGGCGTTGGGATACTGAAGTGGATAAACTTCAGCGAGATGAATGCCCAGGTCCTGACGCCCATATCTTTAGAAGAACTCGAGAGAGCAGTCGAGCTTCGTTTTGGGCGCATAAGGGTGCTCGAAAGCGGCGAAGAGCTTGGCCTGTTGAGAAGGGAGGAGCTCTAGCAAAGATTTTTAAGTCAATAACCTAATCGAATTAGGTGGCCCTAATGGAGCTCAAGGCGTTCATTGAGATAACCCGGCCTCATAACTGTATCCTTGCCGGGATAGTGGGCCTTCTGGGCTCGATAGTGGCCCTTGGTCACTTCCCCGATCCAAAAACGGCCCTGCTTATCTTCTTAGTGGTCACTGTGGGCTGCGCCGGAGGAAACACGATAAACGATTACTTCGACTATGAGATAGATAAAATCAACCGCCCCGAAAGGCCCCTGCCAAGGGGGGCAATGGGCAGGAAGGTTGCACTCTACTACTCGATGCTCCTCTTTGCGGTTGGTCTTGCCCTGGCATACATGATAAACATCTACGCCTTCATCCTTGGGGTGATAGCCTACGTCACGATGTTCATCTACGCCTGGAAGCTCAAGCCCCTTCCGTTCGTCGGAAACATTGTCGTTGCCGGCCTTACCGGTGCAACTCCGCTCTACGGTGCGGTCGCTGTTGAACACCTCGGGCTGGCCGGCTATTTAGCGATCTGTGCCTTTCTCGTTAACGTTGCCAGAGAGGTTATTAAGGACATTGAGGATGTGGAGGGCGATATGGCCAAAGGCGCTAAAACACTACCCATAATCTGGGGGAAGAAGAGAGCGGCCTACGTTGGGGTCCTCTTTGCGCTGCTGACGGTCATCGCTTCGTTCCTTCCTGTCAAGGCAAGTGTTGGCGTCGGCTACTACGCGATGGTCCCTGTTGATTTACTCATACTCTACGCGGCCTACCTGATCCTGAGGAACCAGGACAGGGAGGTTGCACATAAATCACAGAAGCTGCTCAAGATGAGCATTTTCCTGGCGGTTATGGCTTTCCTTATAGCAGCGATAGTTTGAGGAGGTGAGATTAATGGAGTTTAAAGATGAGCTCATAAGAAGCCTTGAGGGGGAAGAGCTCTGGACAGTCATCACATTCAAAACCCCTCATGGTCCGGGAAAGACCCTGGAGAAGCTCGTAGAGGCACTTGAAGATGCTGGCTGGAGGATAACGTTTAAGGCCAACTGGTGGACGGCTGACATTCCCTATGGTTTAGTCAGAATAGACGCGAAAAAAGACGGAAAGGAGAAGATAGTGCTTGGCAAGTGGATACTCGGAGGCAAATGCAAGCTGATAAGGATTGAGAACATGGATCTCATCAAGGGCCGCGACGAGTTCTTCCGCATGGTGGACAGCATAACCTCGACTCTCATTCATGACCCTGTCATAAGGACGATGAGGGAGCAGTATTGACTTCTGCTTTTTCTATTTTTCGAGGGGATTAAAAGAGAAAGAGCTCACAGCGGCTCGTAGTAGCCTATCTCCGGTTCGTAGATTTCTCCTTCGGCCAGAAGCTGTGTTATGGCCTCCTCGATGAGCTCCTCGTCGAACTCCTTCGAGAGCTTCTTGATGATGAACTTGTGGGACAGTGCCTTTTGCTTCTCCTTCAACAGATCAAGGACGGCCTTCTTAGCCTTTTCGAGCTCTGGGTTCTCCTCAGTCTTTTCCTCGACTTCAGGAACTTCCTCTTCGAAGAGCTCCTCCTCGAGGTTCCTGTGCTCGAGCATTATCGTGTAGAGCTCGTCAATTGTCAGCAGTAGGTCCTCGCTAACGCCCTTATTCTTGGCTATAACCTTGGCCTTCGCAGTGATACCGTACTTATCGTAAATCTCGAATGCTATCTGAGCCTTCTTGGCGTGTTCGACCTTCTCCTTCAGCGTCTCAAAGCGGTGGAGTATCCACATGTTGGGATTGACTTTGGAGATACCCTCGACAAGTATCTGCTTGTCATCGCGCCATTCGGCAACCTTGCCAATTATCTGGACGAGGTCGCCCTTCTTGACGAGCCTGATGAACCTCGTGTCGTCTCTAAAGCCGAGCACCCATATGGTTCCGGTTCCGTCGTCGATCTGGAGCTTTCCATAGGTCTCGTCGTCACTTATAACCGGCTCGCGAACGACGGTGGCGACGACCTTGACGCGGTAGACCTTTCTCGCGTCCTTCGTTATAAGGTAGTTGGGCTCGAAGTCCCCTTCACTCTTAACGTAGTAGCCGTCGATGATGTCCTTGATGTAGACCCTGCTCGCTGGGAGGCGCTTTTTCATAGCTCCTCACCTCCAAAGAACTCGATGACGCTCTCCACCCTGGGGAGAACCTTCCTCTCAAGCTCCCTAATCTCCTCCAGCGCTTCCAAATCTGCCTCGCTGAAGTCCTGTATAACCTCGCCATAGATGTGAATGCCTTCTTCGTTCCTGATGACCCTGCCGACGACCCTAACGGTCTGGCCGTTCTGGGGGAGGACGTTCTCCTCGCTCTCGATGAGTATGACCCCGGTTCCGTCGTCGAGCCAGAAGGTGTAGTCCATCTTGTCAACCTTGAAAGCCTTGCCTATAAGCGCAACTCTCGTGTCGTCTTCCCTTATCTCGCCTATCTTCCTCTCGACGGCGGGCTTGCGCCGCCTGTACCTGACCTCCTCCATTCACAGCACCTCCTTAGTGACCTCCTTCAGCTCGGCCCTGACGCGGCTTATCTCTCTCTTGTAGTCCACCTCGTCCCAGCCAAAGGCCTTGAGGATTAGCCCAAGGAACTTGTCGTCCACGACGTTGCCCCTGACGACTATTTCCCTTCCGAGCAGGTAGTAGTACTCCTCCTCCGCGAGCTTTCTGCTGGCTTCCTTGAGGGTCAGTCCGTCCTCCACCAGCTCCCTGAGCTTTTCTGCTATCTCCTCTGGGTCTTTTCCGAGAAGCTCGGCCGCATCGTCGCCGAAGAGCGTCGTCCTTATGTAACCAGTTGAGTCGTCGAGGCCAAAGTCGATGATGGTTATCTTTATCGGCTGGATCTCGCCGTGCTCGGGGCATATCCACGTATCTGTTGCCGGCTCGTAATCAACTTTCCTCCTGCACTCAGGGCAGGCGTCGTAAACGGTAACCCTGTAAAGCCTCGCTATCGTTCCCCTGACCTCAACAAAGCGCTCGCCGCCCATGAGCTCGCCTATCTTTGTTCTTCTGTAGTTGTAGCTTCTCACTTCCTCCAGCGGTGGTATCTCCTCGACACGCGGGTCTTCCGGATTGAGTATTATCCTTGTCCTGAAGTTGGCGTGGAGCTCAACTCCGCTCCTTCCCTCTCTAACGCTCGGATCGATGATCTTGATGATGTCGCCCGGGTTCAGCTCGTTGTAGTACTTTGCCACCTGAGCGTCCCAGAGAACGAGCCTTGTCTTTCCGGTTGAGTCGTAGATTATCACGTTTGCAACCTGGCCGGTTGAGCCGTCCCTCTTCTGGTACTCCCTCGGCGGGTACTTCCTCAGTATCCTCGCGACTATGTTGACGTTGGCCATTCCGGGGACAAGGTCCGCTATGTGGAGAAGTTCCTCCTTGCCCTCCAGGTTAACGCCCAGTTCCTCCGCGAGCATTAAAGCTGCCGCGTGCTCGGAAATACCCTCGCGGGATGCTATCTCCGCTATCCTCTCCTCAATTTCATTCCTCGAGAGGCCCTTCTGCCTCTCGATCATCTCGATGATCTGCTCCTTTGTCAGCACTACCATAACACTCACCTTAATGGTAATACAGGGTGGTGGTATTTAAACTTTTCTCCGGAGGCCGAGTTTCCGGAAAAAGCTTCCGTATTCCTCCCAAGAACAGAAATAAGTAAACTGAGGGGTCAAGAAATTACTCTTCGCTTTCCTGAGGCATTTCTTCTTTTTCTTCTTTCCCTTCGAGTTTTGCTATCAGGTCGCTGTACTCGGCATGAACCACCTTCTTGAATGCTTCCTTGATCATCATGGGGTCGTTCTCTGGGAAGCCGTAGAGCTCTGCGAATTTGGGGGTCGTTCCAAGAAGCTTTGTCCTCTCATAGGGCTCGGCGTAGATAAGTCCCATCTCGAGGAGCTTCCTTATGTGCTCGTAGGCCTGACTCCCGCGGAGTTTAACAAGCTTGCTCTGCTCTATAGGCTGGAGGTAGGCTATAAGGGCCAGGGTCTTCAGCTCGCCAGTCCTTAAGTCCGGTCTTGGCATCAGGTGGACGACCCTCTGTGAATACTCCTGCTTCACCTGCATGACGTATTTATCGCCCAAAACGCGAACCACTTCGATTGCGCTCTTTCTCTCAGCGTATTCAGCTGCTATAAGCTCGATGAGCTTCTCGAGGTAATCCAGCGACCTTATCCCGAGGGCTCTTGAGAGCTCTTTAATGCTCAGCGGCCGACCAGAAACGAAAAGGGCAGCTTCGACAAGGGCCTTGTCCTCTAGGAGTCCCATTATTACCACCTCTCCCTAAAGCCTCTCCGGCGATGACTATAATCTTTTCTCCTTCTTTGACCGTAATCTTTATAAACCCATCCCGATAGGTCAATAGCGGTACGGCGGTCATAGCGGCGGGGTCACACCCGGTCTCGTTTCGACCCCGGAAGTTAAGCCCGCCAGCGATCCCGGGTGTACTGCCCTCCGAGAGGGGGCGGGAAACCGGGAACGCCGCCGGCCACTCAAATGCCCGGGTGGTGTAGCCAGGCCCATCATACGGGACTGTCACTCCCGTGACTCGGGTTCAAATCCCGACCCGGGCGCCATTCTCTAACAAACTTTTCGTCAGAAAAGTTTGATCAAATGTGGTTAACTTCTTAAACTACCAAATTTGATGAGGCATCCCAACAAAGGACTCATTTAACATTGAATTAAAGTTAAATTGGCCATTAGATCAGAGTTCAACTGTTTTTAGATGTCCTACGGGTGTCAGTTGAAAAGAACTCAGAGGATAGTGGTCAGTTGAACTTATAATTCTATTACAAAGGCAACTTTAAAGAGCAATGCGGAATTAGAACAATGGCACTTAAAACCTTTGGAACTATTCCACCAGTGCTTGCGTTAGCAGGGACTGTGAGGGGCAAAGCTTATAAAACATCCTCACTGTTATCCCATCGGGCATGGGCCGGTAGCTCAGCCTGGTTAGAGCGCGGGGCTTTTAACCCCGTGGCCGCGGGTTCGAATCCCGTCCGGCCCGCCAGCAATACAAACTTCGCCTACGCGAAGTTTGATCAAGGTTTGTATGCCCTTATTATGTGCCTAATTCTCACGAGGTTTTCCCATCTTTACATACTAGTTTGAAGTGTTTCACTATACTCGTGCCCTTCGGATGCTGGAAGCTGAAACAACTTATCGAAGACCAATCTTGGAGGAAACCCTCTCTTTTAGTGAATTCAAAAAGACATACAAACTCTTTCCAGCCTTCGAGCTTTTGGAAAAGCTTCACTAGAAGTTCGTGATTCCTTCTTAATGTAGCCTCTTGAAGAGGCATTTCAAGAGCATGACACTAATCAACGCCTAAAACAAGTCAAATTTTTTGCTTTTTGATATGGATTCATATTTCTAGCACCCGAAGGGTGCCGGTTGGGGTGAATCCTTTAGGTGCTTTTTTAACAAGATTTTAAACTTAGGAGAATAAGCACTTACAAGGAAATGCATTATTCCAGCAGGCAATGAACGGAGAATCACGAGCCTTAATCAAACTCAACGGGACGGTCACTCCCGTGCGTTGGAGCTTTGCCCCAACGTCGCGCAGGTGAAGTTGCCCCGTGCGAAAACTACTTAAACATTTTTGGGTGACCTAACGACAGGTGAGGCCGTTGGAGATAAGCAAGAGGGAAGAGGAGTATCTTGAGACTATATACATCCTCCACAAGAACAAAGGAATCATTCGGGTTAAGGACATAGCTAAGATGATGCGCGTAAAGCCGCCGAGCGTCGTCGATGCGCTTAAAAAGCTCAACGAAAAGGGCCTAGTTGAATACGAGAAATACGACAGGATTCTGCTTACCGAGA
The DNA here is from genome assembly GCF_000018365.1 of Thermococcus onnurineus NA1. Taxonomy (NCBI): domain Archaea; kingdom Methanobacteriati; phylum Methanobacteriota; class Thermococci; order Thermococcales; family Thermococcaceae; genus Thermococcus; species Thermococcus onnurineus. The sequence goes on from NC_011529.1 coordinate 1,835,942, forward strand.
AGGGCAAAGAAATAGCCGAAACAACGTACTCAAAGCACCTCCTCCTCACGCAGTTCTTCATAGACATCCTCGGTATTCCGCCAGAGATAGCGGAGCACGACGCCTGTCAGTTCGAGCACTACGTCAGTGAGATAACCGTGCAGAGGATAAGGGAGTTCGCCCAGTTTATCCAAGAGCAGTGCCCCTACGTGCTCAAGCAGTTCATCAAAGAGAAGCTGGCAGAGAATCAGAAAAAATGATTTCCTTGCCCTCTTGATTAAATTTAAAAAAGAAAAGCAGAAATCTGGGTTCAGATGACTCCGCCGAGGTATGCAAAGTAGGCTATGAACACCAGGGCGAGGACGTACATCAGTGGGTGAACTTCTTTTCCGCGGCCGCTGAAAAGCTTGATCAGAGTATAGCTGATGAAGCCCATGCCTATCCCATCCGCTATTGAGTATGTGTAGGGTATTGTTATGAGCACGAGGAAAGCTGGAATCGCCTCTGTGTGGTCGGTAAAGTCTACCTCCTTAATAGCGCTGAGCATGTAGTAACCCACTATGACCAGCGCTGGAGCAGTGGCAAAGGCCGGTATTGCCTGTGCCAATGGAGCTATGAATAGACCTATGACCAAGAACAGGAGGCCCGTAACTAGGGCGGTCATTCCAGTTCTGCCGCCCTCTTCTATCCCCGCAGCACTCTCGATGTAGGTGGTGACGGTCGAGGTTCCAAGGATAGCACCGACGGTCGTGCCGACGGCATCAGTGAGAAGGACCTTTTCTGCATCGGGTATCTTCCCGTCTCTGGTTATGAAGCCAGCCTTGGCGCTCAGGCCGGTCACCGTTCCGAGGGTGTCGAAGAAATCAACCATGAAGAACGCGAAGACCACACCGATTGCTCCAACGTTGAGCAGTCCCTGGAGGTCCATCTTCATGAAGGTGTAGCTTATATCCGGGGTTGAGAAAATTTGATCCGGCCACGGCGCGGCTCCGGTACTCCAGCCAAGGACGCTGGTGGCTATGATGGAAATGAGCAGAGCTCCCTTAATGCGGAGTGCAATGAGAACCGCGGTGAGGAAGAGCCCGAAGAAAAACAGCAGGATCTGCTTGCTGGCCAGTGCGGTGGCGTTCAGGCCTGTGAATTTGAGCACCCCATCCTGGACGAAAGCTGTAAGAAGGCCGACATCGTTGAGGCCAATGAGTGTGAGGAAGAGGCCTATTCCAGCGCCAACCGCGTACTTCTGGCTGAGCGGAATCGCGTGAATTATGGCGCTCCTGACCTTGGTAACACTCAATGCGATGAATATGAGACCCTCGACGAAGACTGCCGCCAAAGCAACGCGCCAGTCATAACCCATGCCCAGAACCACGCTGTAGGCGAAGTAGGCGTTCAGCCCCATTCCCGGAGCGAGGGCGAAGGGCTTCTTGGCGTAGAGACCCATGAGGATCGTTGCAAATCCTGCCGCCAGAGCGGTAACTGCGACGAGCGAATTGAAGGCTTCCTTACCCATGGCATCGCTGAGTATCGCCGGGTTCACGAAGAGAATGTAAGCCATGGTCATGAAAGTCGTAACGCCTGCCAGAACCTCAGTTTTCATATCGGTGCCGTACCTATCAAACTCGAAGTAGTTCTCGAACCAGCCCATGAGCGCACCCCCGTAAGTTAACTGATTCTTGCTAATAATTCTGTTTTTTAAAGCTTTTTTTGACAAAAATTTGTAAATAAGAAGCGCAGCTTTTTTACCCTGGAGGACTCCGGAGGATACCAAAATGAGGATTCATCCGAGAATAGAAAACGAGCGAACATCCACATCGACTCTTGCTGGCAGTTCTTCCACCGAGAATGGAAGCTCGTCAAGGAAGCGCTCGGCCAGGATAAGCTCGTCTCCGATTTTAAGCCTGAGCCTTATCCTTCCGGGCAGAAGCTCGTAGTCCACTACCTCCGCCATCTCCCCAGGCTTCACGTAAACGCTCTCCGGCCTGAAAAAGACCCTGACCTTTCCATCCCTCTCAACGTAGAAGCACAGTCCGCCTATGCAGGCCTTCCCATCCTTTGCCTTCAGCTCAAGGATGTTGCTCAGCCCCAGAAAGCGCGCCACGAACTCGGTCTTGGGCCTGTAGTAAAGCTCCAGCGGCTTTCCAACCTGCTCGACTTTGCCGAAGTTCATCACTGCTATCCTGTCGCTTATTGCCATTGCCTCTTCTTGGTCGTGGGTGACGTAGATGGTTGTTATTCCAAGCTCACGCTGGATTCTCCTTATCTCGCCCCGCAACCTCTCTCGTATTTTAGCGTCGAGGTTGCTGAGCGGTTCGTCGAGGAGGAGAACGTCCGGTTCGACTACTAAGGCTCTGGCCAGGGCTACCCTTTGCTGCTGGCCGCCGCTCAGCTGCTCCGGGTAACGGTTTTCGAGGCCTTCCAAACCAACAAGCTCCAATGCCCATCTTACCTTTCTCTCAATCTCGGCCTTCGGGAGCCTCTTCATTTCCAGACCGAAAGCAACGTTCTTGAAGACCGTCATGTGGGGAAAAAGCGCGTAGTCCTGAAAGACTATCCCTATGCCCCTCTCGTAAGGCGGCAGCTCGTTCACGACCTTCCCGTCGAAAAGTATCTCTCCGGTATCGGGCTTCTCAAAGCCCGCTATTATCCTGAGTGTCGTCGTCTTTCCGCAGCCGCTCGGACCGAGGAGCGTTAAAAACTCGCCGTCTCTGGCTTCCAGATACTCGATAGTCAGCCTGAAATCTTCCCATGCCCTAACTACGTTTCTCAGTTCAACCCTCACCATACTTCCTCACCTATTCTCTCTATGATTAGGAAGCTCGCAGTTGAAATCGCCATCAGGAGAACTGAAAGGGCCGAAGCAGAACCGAACTGTCTCGCCCCGAGGAAGCGGTATATTGCAACTGTCATAGTGGTGTATTCTGGCCTTGCCAGCATGTAGGTCGCTCCAAGCTCGGCTATGCTTATCGCGAAGGCGAAGATGGCGCCCACTATAACGCCGCCAAGAGCAAGCGGTAGCTCAACCCTGAGAAAGGCTTTCCATTCCTTCGCGCCGAGACTCAGGGCTGCCTCCCATAGGTTGGGTCTTATCTTCTTCAGCGAAGTCGAAACTGCCCTCAGGACGAAGGGATAGGCAATTATCGTGTGAGCAGCGATGATGAGCCAGGCGGTGTAGTAGAGCGGCGTGCCGTGGAAGATCCTGATGTATCCCAAACCGAGGGTTATGGCAGAACTCGCCAGCGGGAGCATAACGAGGACGTCGAAGAGCCGCTTTCCTTTGAAGTTCCAGCGGTGAAGCGCGTAGGCGACTGGAAGGGCGATTATCACTGAGAGGAAGACCGTCGCAAATCCAAAGGTTAGGGAGTTCCTTATCGCGTCGAGCGTTGTGGCACCGAACATGGGATTGTATTCGGTCGAGAATATCCTCCTGTACCACTCAAGGCTCCACTGGTCGTTGAAGTGCAGGGAATCATAGAGGACTGCTAAAAGCGGGGCTATGATGAAGAGCAGAACGGCTAACGAGTAGGCCCCTATGAGGAGTCCCTTAAGACTGAAAACGTCTTTCCGCGTAAAGCGCTTTGGCCTCTGGAGAACTCTCTGCTCCTCACGCCTAGCGTAGGCGTCAAGACTCCTCAGGTAGAGGTACATGAAGAGCATGCTGAGCGTTATCTGGATTATCGCCAGAGCAGAACCCGTCTTGAAGTCCAGGAGCACCATTATCGAGGTGAAGATGTCCACCTCTATGGTCGCGTACTGGTAGCCGCCGAGGATGAGCGGAATGGAGAAGCTGAGGAAGCAGAAGACGAAGGTGAGCATCGCCGAGGCGAAAATCGCGGGGGAAATCAGGGGGAGCGTCACCTTCCAGAAGAGCCTCCAGTCTCGGGCACCCAAAGCCATCGCCATCTCCTCGTAGTGGGGATTAACACGCTGCCAGAGGGAGGAAACCATTCTGATGACGATGGGGAAGTTGTAGAAGGCGTGGGCGAGAAGTATGGCCTTCCAGGAGTATATTATCCCCAAATCGCGACCGATAATCTGGGTTATGAAGCCGCTCTTACCGAAGAGCAGGATGTAGCCCAAAGCTACCATCACGCTTGGCATGACGAATGGGACGGTGAGGACCGCTTTGAGCAGGCTTTTTCCGGGAAAATCGTACTTGGCAAAGATGTACGCTCCGGGAAGGCCCAAAGCTAAGGTCAGGAACGTGGATGCTATTGCCTGGCCTATCGTGAAAAGGATCACACGCTGGTGATAGTTGTTTGAGAGAACCGCGGCTATGTACTTGAGCGTCGGGCCATTATCCCACAATCCCGTCTTTATTATGCTGATTAGGGGGATGTAGAAGAAGGCCGCAAGGAAAGCCAGCGGAACGAGCAGTACGAGCTTCGAAAGCCTCATGTTCACAACTCGGTTTTGTTGGCTTATAAGTTTTGATTTGGACAAAGTTGTTAAATCCCAGTGCGAACTCTCTCTGGTGATACCATGAAAGCCCCTGAGCTGGGAATAAGAATCGGCCGCTATGCTCACGGAAAGAAGAATTCCATTGCTGACCTAGGCGTCAAGGTCGGTCACGCGACGATAATTGAAGGTGAAGACATCAGAACGGGAGTTACTGTTCTTTTGCCGCCGGTCGAGAACCCTTATGAGGAGAAGCTCTTTGCAGGTACTTTCGTTATGAACGGCTTCTCAAAGCCGATAGGCTTCGTCCAGGTTGAGGAGCTCGGCTACATTGAGACGCCCATAGCTTTAACCAACACACTGAGTATTTACACTGTGGCCGATGCCCTCATAGACCTCTGGGCCGAGGAGAATCCCAAGGCCATCTCGGTTAATCCAGTCGTTATGGAGTGCAACGATGGCTACCTAAACGACATCAAGAGGCGTGCCGTGAGGAAGGAGCACGTCTTCGAGGCCGTCAAGAAGGCTTCGCTCGACTTCGAGGAAGGCTCCGTTGGAGCGGGCACTGGAATGAGCGCCTTCGAGTTCAAGGGCGGAATAGGATCATCATCGAGGATCGTCGAGATAGGGAGCGAGGAATACACTGTTGCTGCCCTGGTTCTCAGCAATTTCGGCAAGAGGGAAGACTTAACCATCGCTGGCGTTCCCGTTGGGCTTGAGCTGAAGGATTACCCCGGAAGGGGTCTTTCGCTCGGCGGGAGCATATCGATGGTTATCGCGACGGATGCTCCGCTAACGTCGAGGCAGCTTGGAAGACTCGCCAGGAGGGCAGTGGTCGGTCTCGCCAGAACCGGCGGCTACGCATACAACGGCAGTGGCGATATCGTTCTGGCATTCTCGACGGCACAGACGGTTCCGCGCGGAAAGGAGACTCATGCGATAGGCTTCCTTCCAGACGACGCTTTGAGCCGGCTCTTCGTTGGAGCTGCGGAAGCAACCGAGGAAGCGATAATCAATTCCCTCCTTCAGGCGAAAACAACGAAGGGAAGAAACGGCCACGTGAGGTACTCACTGCCAAAGGAAGAGCTCATTGAGATAATGGAAAGATACAGAAGGCTTGAAATGACTAAATCTTGATTTCCTCGTACTTTTTCTTCATAAGGATTGCATCCTCTTCGATATTCGGACTCTCGCTTATGACGACGCCCTTGACTTTGAACTCCTTGAGGACTTTGAGCAGATCCTCCCACCTCATGTCGCTCTCCTGGAGCGGTAGGTGGTTCTTCTCGCCCTTTGGCCCGTAGTTTATGCCGCTCATGTGAATGTGCATGTTGTCCAGAGCTTCTCTGCCGAGACGATCTTCTATGAAACTCAGCATCTCGCGCCATTCTTCGGTTGTGTTACACTTTCCGATGTGTCTTGCGTGGGCGTGGGCAAAGTCTATGGTTGGAAGGACTGTCTCTAGTTCCTCGCTGAGCTTCACTATCTCCTTCAAATCCCCAAACTGCGTTGGTTTCCCTGTGAGCTCTGGTCTTAGCCATACTTTAATGCCTCTATCTACCAGCTCCCGTTCGATATCCTTAAGCTCGTTCTTTATGCGCTCGTAGACCCTCTCTGGCGGCTGCCTTAGGTAGTAACCTGCATGGAAGACGACACTCCAGCCACCAGCGTCGTGGAGCCTCTCGGCACTCTGGATGATGCGCTTCTTGCTGGCCTCAACCTTGGCCTTCTCGCTCGCGTTAAGGTTGATATAGTAGGGTGCGTGGGCTGTTAAGAGAACATCGTGTTTTTTAGCGACGTATTTAATCTTCTTTGCCAGCTCGGGCTTGAGGTTGACCCCGCGGACGAATTCAAGCTCCATGGCATCAAGTCCAAGGCTTCTCACATGGATTATGCCGTTTATTGTTGAGCGCTTCGGCGTTGAGAGCGGGATTCCAGCCGTTCCAAAGCGCAGCCTGTCGACCTTTAACATCCTCACCACCCAAAGAGAATTAGGGAAACCTAACTTATAAGGCTACCGTTCTATTTTCTCTCCCAAGATTTCCTCCAGCTTCCTGAGGCTCTTGTTCAGCTCCTTCTCCAGGTGCTCCAGCTGGCGCTTGAGCTTCTTTATTTCGGCCTCTTTCTCTTCGATTAACCTTTCTAGCTCCCAGATTTCCTTCTTTTTGGTTTCGGCATCGCTGATGATCTTATCCCTTTTCTTTTCGAGTTCTACCAGCTTTTTCCTGTCGTCTTCTATGGCCTCGGTTTTCTCTAGAAGGTTCTCTATTAGCCATTGCGCGGTCTTTTTGTGCTTGCCCTCTAGTCGTGGGTAAATTTTCTGAAGGAGCGAAACGAACTCTTCGGGCCTTTTCAGTACCACGGAGCTGTCCTTCACGAACTCGGACGCTATCTCTTCGTGAAGACGCATTCTTTTTATCGGCTTCTGGAGCTTTGAAGCCCTTGAGCGGACTTCCATTTCTCCCCTCTTGACTCTCGATGACAGCTCTTTGATGCCTTTCTCAAGCTCATCAAGACCATGCTCTCTGTAGAATTCCTCAAGTTCAGCTTTCTTCTCCTCGACCTTTTTCTGAAGGTCTTCCTTTTCCTTTTCCGCGAGGGAGAGGTTTTTCTTCGTTTCATCTTCGCCCTCGATGAGCTCCCCAATTTCCAGCTCTATGAGGTCTTTCTTTGAAAGCTCTTCGTGGTAGTTCAAGTAATCCTCGTTGAGCTCCTTCAGAAGGCGATTGATTGCGTAAACGTCCTTCTCGAATATCAGCAACAGGTACTTTCCGTGTCCGACGTGGAGTTTAGCTAGATCCGGAAGCCTCTTTCCGAGATCGTCCATGGTTTCGATGCTCTCCAAAGCCTTCCTGAGCGCACCCACGTAGCTTTTTTTCTCGGCGGTGACTATTCTCTTGATCCTCTCGTCCACGTTCCTGGGGACTTCCTTTCTCTCCAAAGCGTCTATCTTTTTCAGAATGTCTTTGACCTTCTTCTCAAGGCGCTTGTTGTACTTCTTCCTAACTTTTTCTGCCTCTTTCTCGGCCTTTTTCCTTCTCTTCTCATACTCTTCAAGTGCCTGTTCCAGCTTCAATTCTCTCCCATCCCCTAACTTTTCCTCTCAGGTATATTCCAACAAGAACCGCTATGGCGACGTCCACAAAGGCCAGCAGTAACTTGGTGAAAACCTCTATATCTGAAATCGTCAGTATGGCCATCGCATACCTCGTCGTTAGGTCTATTGTTACCCAGAGGGCGGGCATTATGAGGAGAGTGGATATATAGTACCAGATGTGGTGGTCCTTCCTCAGGTACGCCTGGACAATTTTACCCATTATCATAACGGATATTCCAAGTGTTAGGGACGAGCTCAGGGCGTTTATGTAAATGAGCGTCGCTAGAAGTGGTGTACCAGGCCAGCCGCCTATGAGCTCCTTAGAGTACTCCTCAAGGCTCAGGTAGGCGTTTATGGCACCCCCGCTTATGATGAGCAGACCCGCCACGATGGAGATGACGAATATGAACTGCTTCGCGAGGGTCTCCCTGAAGTTGAAGCGGAATCCCTTGGTGAAGAAGTAGCCTCCAATGAAGAGCAGTATTGTGCCCGTTATCGTGGCGGAGACTATTTTGACGCTCTCAGGATACCAAACACCTATGAGCCTTGCTATGCCGTAAAGCAGGAGTATCATGCCCGGTATACCGAGGACTACCTTTGCCACCTCAGGATCACTCAGTATCTCCCTTAAATAGCGGTATATGATGTAATATGTTGTCTCTATGCCCTCGCTCTGCTTCACGACAACTCGGTGAGAGCTTATTATGGACACCTTTGATGTGATGATTGGGAATATCTGCTCGTCCTCAGCGCCATCCGTTACTGTGATAACCCCATCGGCAGGGAACCTCTGGAGAACCTCGTCGAGCTGCCTGCTCAGCTCGAGGTCGCTCTTGACGCCAACCTTTGGGTGGCCTGTTATGAGTGCAACCTCCACCTCATCGAACTCCCCGCTCCCTTTCAGCTCATCGTAGAGCTTGACGGCCGCATAAACAACGTTGGCATCGCTGTCCTCGGGGTCGGCCAGACTGAGCTTTAAAGCGGCATCTATACAGGCATCTCTCCCTATAACGGGACCTTCAACGCCGGCCTTCTGGCCGAAATCGTCATCGCGGTCTATGGCCAGAACCAGGGCCCTAATCTCAACCACCCCTCACCTTTTCGAGGACTGATTTGACCTTGTCCTCCATGTGGACAGCCTTATCGCGTCTGTCGTCGAGTCTTACAGTCGTTGAAACCCTCTCGGCGCCGAGCTTGAACATGAGCTCGTGGGCCTCCTCGATTATCTCGAAGGCTTCCCGTACGGTTGAAACCTCTATGATCGTTGCCATTGGAGTCAGTTGATACTTAACACCCTTTTTCTCTAAAAGCTTTACTACCTCTGCTACGTACCGGCTCAGGCTCTTCTCGCCGAGGGGGACTATGACAAACTCCACTATGACCATCTTCGACACCTGGCTAAGTTTAGTTCGGCAATTTTTTAAACTTTGCGGGAAAGATAAATAACCATTCACCCATAGATAGTTGAGGGTGATGGAATGTACAGGATCAAGGATGAGTGGGGAGAGTTCCTCGTCAGGCTAGCGAGGAGGGCTATAGAGGAGTACGTCCGTAACGGCAGAACGATAGAGCCCCCAGAGGGCACGCCGCCCGAGCTCTGGGAAAAGATGGGGGTTTTCGTAACCCTTAACCGTCATAACGTTCCACCTCAAATGTCTCTTAGGGGCTGCATAGGCTTTCCACTGCCGATCTATCCTCTAGTTGAGGCCACGATAAAGGCTGCTATCTACGCTGCCGTCGATGACCCGCGCTTTCCGCCTGTGAAGGAGAGCGAGCTGGACGATATTGTCATTGAGGTCAGTGTCCTGACGCCTCCCGAGCTTATAGAAGGGCCGCCGGAGGAGAGACCGAGGAAGATAAAGGTGGGCCGGGATGGCCTGATAATCGAGAAGGGGATACATTCAGGCCTGCTCCTTCCGCAGGTTCCTATAGAGTGGGGCTGGGACGAGGAGGAGTTCTTAGCCCAGACCTGCTGGAAGGCTGGATTACCTCCAGACTGCTGGCTTGACGAGGACACTAAAGTCTACCGCTTCACAGCGGAGATATTTGAAGAGGAGTATCCCAAGGGGCCCGTGAAGAGAAAGCCGCTGGTGTGATTATTTTTTCAACTTCGCAATGAAGAAGCTGTTGCAGTCGTGCCTGTGCGTCCATGCCCTGAAAACCTTGTCCCCTATTTCAAGGAAGCCCCTATCGCCCCAGCTGAAGGGATAATCGATAAGCTCAAGCCCGACCCGGTTTATTGCGAAGAGAACGTTTTCCTCGTCCTCGTCAATCCTTATAGAGCACGTCGAATACGTCATCTCGCCGCCGTCTCTCAGGTTCTCATGGGCATTCCTCAACATGTTTCTCTGGACGTTTATGATGCGCTTGATCTTCTTCTCGTCGAAGCGCCACTTGACTTCCGGAAACTGCCTGTAGGTTCCCGAGCTTGAACATGGGGCGTCGAGGATTATTTTATCAAATTTCTCTTTATCCCTGAAGCTCTGGCCGTCCGCGTGGACGAGCTTGACGTTTTTTATTCCGAGCAATTTCATCTTCTCCTTCATGCGCATAAGCCTGTCGTAGGAGTAGTCAACTGCTACAATCTCCCCTTTGTTCTCCATTAGCGCCGCTGCGTGGAAGGTCTTGCTCCCCGGTGCTGCCGCCAGGTCGAGAACCCTCTCCCCAGGCTCTGGAGCTAAAACGTGGGCGACGTAGGCACTCGCCAAATCCTGAATTACGAACTTGCCTTGTTTGTACCAGTTGAGCCTTGTTACGGGCGTTTTATACTCGAGAATCTTGAGCACGTCGGGAAGGGGAGTTAAGGCAGTTCTCACGCCGTTCTCTTCGAGATAATCCCTCAGGGAATCAACGTCCGTCTTTAGGGTGTTAGCCCTCACATAGTAGCGCTGCGCCTTGTTGTTGCTGAGGAGCAGGCGAACGGCCTCATCGTAGCCGAAGAGCTCGACTGCATACTCCACATACCACCTAGGGTGCGAGAAGCGGACGGAGAGCCACTCGATTCTGTCCCTCTCTTTGAGCCTCTTTAGGGCCCTCTCGACGTCGAACTTCTCTATCTCGTGCATCAGCGCGTTAACAAACTTGGCGCGGGAAAAATCAAAGTGCCCCTTGACGACGCGGATTATAGAGTCGGTCGCTATCGCCGGCGGAACCTTTCTGAAGTGGATCTCAAACGTCCCTATGCGGAGGAGGTTTGCCAGGTATGGGTCGAGGTCCTCAACCGTCGAGCCTTTGAGAACGGAGTTGATTATGAAGTCTATCTTGGCCCGCCACTTCTCTATCTCGAAGACGTAGGCGTGGGCCAATCCGCGAGCCTTCTCGCGGTCTTTACCGGCGACCTTCTTAAAGACCCTCTCGAGGGCGTGCTTCGAAGACAGCTCGCGCTCCTCAACGAGCATGAGGGCGTCGGCCACTACTTCCTGAAAGCTCACTCTGTAAAACAGCTCCATGGCCGAGCCTTCGCAGGGAAGTTTAAAAAGGTGGTGGTGCAGTTCTACTTGAAGTCCCAAAACCTTTATTACCTCTAAAGGTGGGGTTAATTGTGGTGGGATGAATGGATCGGAGAAACACTGTAGTTGTGACGGTGTTGGGGATAATCCTAATCTTGAGTGTTCATCTTTACGTCCAAAAAGAGCGTTTGAACGCCAAGATTGAAGCCCGGCGGGACTGTGATAGGTCCTGGGTTCACCTCGTAACGTTTTCTACGATGGTTGATGTTCAATTCCACTCCAAGAACGCGCTTGATGCGGTTCACTCAAATTCCACGGACGCGTTTAACCTCTCCACCGTTGAGCTTGAAAGGGACTTTTTAGGCCTCTACAATCACCTCGTTGAGACTGCGATTTACCTTGAACTAGACACGCTTAACGATTCCGTTTTTGAGATGACCAATACAGGGCCGTGTATAGATTTTTTAAACGCGTCAAGGACAGCTTTCTTGGATGGGACCGCCAACATCTCTGCCGTCCGCGAGGGGTTAAACCTGATTTACAATTTTGCCACAGAGTGGCGAGAGAACGGCAACTATCCCAGTGAAGAGCTTTTGAAAGCCAATGCCGAGCTTCAGCAGAAGTGCAGTGCCCTTGTTCCAAAGGTTGTGAATCCTTGATTGTTGGTCTTTTTCTCCTTTCTTTCTGATGAACCTCGATGGCGAAGTTTATTAGTTCTGGATTCGATAATCCAACAGGTGTTGGTT